>DKBA01000188.1 GCA_002450985.1 Acidimicrobiia bacterium UBA6912 | reverse complement strand
ACACCGGTCGAGATGCCGAGGAGAGAGCCGGGACGCTTGGCGAGAGCTGTCATGTCGACCTCCTCTACTCCTCCATCATCACCCGCTACTCCACCGACGGGTAGGGGCAAGCCGCATGTGGTCGCATCACGTCGAGCGCTGCCTCCCCACCGTGGTGACCGCGGGTCGTGTCCGGCCCGTTACGCTCGCACGGTCGATCCGTGGTCGGCGTGGCTATGAGACCTCAGGCCCTGTTCGGTCTGCTCCCACGGCGCGAGTGTTGGCCAAGGGGAGGAAGGGGGGCGCCGCAGGGAACTCTGAGCCGTCGAGTCAGCGTTCATCGATGTCTGTATGGGCGGTGAGTTCGATGGCGAAGCTGATGCGAAGCATCGAGATCGAAGCCCGGTCGAGAAGGTGATCGACTACGCCAAGGATGTCGGAAGGCTATGGAGGTCGTGGCCTGAAGAGGTTGCGGCGAGAGACGTCGAGCTGAAGCCCGACGGCGTCGGCTCCTCTGCCCGCTTGTTCGGACACGTCCTCGGGATCCACATGGAAGGGACGGTCGAGTACACCGAGGTCGTGCCCAATGAGCGGATCGTCGCCAAGATCCACTGGTTCGGGGAGAGCCCCACGTGGGTGTTCTCATTCGAACCCGCCAAGGGCGGCACGAAGTTGACCGCCGAGGGCGAGTGGCAGGTCAAGGCCCCCGTCGTAGGCACGCGGCGTCGAAGGGATAGTGGTCAAGGGCCACCAGAAGCCCATCGAGGACCTGCTGGCTACAGGTGAAGTCCCGGGTGGAGGCCGAAGCGACTGCAGTCTGCGTGACGAAACGACCTTGTTCGCCGTGACGCGAACTGCCGGTGCGGCGGTGCCGGAGTCGGTTGACCTCGATGCCATCGCGGAGCAGGTGGAGCGGCGGAATGAGGTCGATCAGGAGCTCACGGCTGCGGAGTCCGATTCCAGTCAGCTCCACTCCGTGACACCCTCCGGTCCGCAGAGAGTCGGCGAGGGATTCACGAGAGAACACGCTCCACGCCGAGTTGCCCACTACTCGCGCAGTCGCTTCGGGCGTACGATCCGCGTAGAGGCGTGTGCGCGTGCAGCGGTCCACCGAGACCGTGCGTCTCGATGCGCCGCCCGCGCCGGGGTCCGCAACGTGATCGACTCCCGAGTGGCGTGAGGAGGCGTGGCATGAGGGCCGGGCAGCGGCCGGCCGCCCGATCGACGCCGACAGACGAGCGCCCGCCTGCCTCGACGGAACGCGTCCGACTGTGGTGGGCGGACAACCTGCGAGTCGCCGTGATCGCCGGTGTGATCACCGCCCATGTGGGTACCTCGTACCTCGTCGACTTCGACTGGTACTACATGGAACGCACCACCAATGGGGTCAGCCAGCTGATCGCAGGGGCGGTGGCAGGGATGGGGCTCCTGTTCGGCATGGGCCTGCTGTTCCTCGTCGCCGGCTACTTCTCACCGCCCGCGCTCGAGCGCAAGGGCCCCGGCCGGTTCGCCTCCGACCGTGCGCTCCGCCTCGGGATCCCCTTGGTGGTGTTCGTGTCGGTCTTCGACCTGGGCACCGATTTCATCGGCCAGTGGGGGATGGGGGAGATCGACGAGGGGTTTCTGGCGTACAGCGGGCGCTGGTGGGCCGATGATGCCGATCTCAGCGTGATGTGGTTTGTTGCGGCGCTGCTGCTCTTCTCCCTGGTCTATGCCGCGTGGCGCCGGCTGCATCCGGCGCCATCCACCCCCGGCGGTCCACTCAGGTGGAGGCATCTGCTGTCTGCTGCCGGGATCATCGCGGTGGCCACGTTCTTGGTGCGACTGGAGTGGCCGTTCTACTCGCGTGCCGTCTTCGGCCTCAACCTGTGGGAGTTTCCGCAGATGGCCACGCTCTTTGGCCTGGGTGTGCTGGCGGCCGAGCGTGGGTGGTTGGCGGAACCCCTCTCCAAGCAGATGACACGTGCGTGCGGTACCGCCGCACTCATGGGCGCCGTGGTGTTCCTCGCGATCCTCACCGCCATCAATCCCGGCGATCCCGAACCGGCGTTCACCGGCGGCCTCGGACCGCGGGCCGCGGTGTTGCCCGCCATCGAGTCCCTGATCGCGGTCGGCACCGCGCTGTGGATGCTGGAGTGGTTCCGGCGGCGTTGGAACCGCGGCGGACTGGCGAGCCGCGTGCTGGGGCGAGCGTCGTATGCCGCCTACGTCGTGCACCCGCCGATCGTCGTGGTGTTCGCCATCGCCCTGCGAGCCGCACCGCTCCCCGTCGAGGTCAAGTTCCTCGTGGTCGCCGCCGCCGGGGTGGCGGCGGCGTTCACGGTGGGCTGGCTGGCCACTCGTTCCCGCATGCTGGCTCGGGTCCTCTGACCTGGTGACCTCTCGGGTCCGGCCATTCGGCTCGGTTCGGCCACCGGCGGGTCTCGGGACGACTGGGCGCGAGCCGCAGCCGGGTCGGCGCGGAGGCCCCGACTCCGGTTCGCCGGTGCGAAGCGTGTCAGCGCCGCGTCTCGAGATACATGAAGACCGTTGGCCGCTCGTGGTCGTGGTTGGAGTACATCCTGTCGTTGAAGCCGCTGATCCGAAAGCCGAGCGACAGGTAGAAGCCGATGGCACTCGCGTTGTCGGCCCGTGGTTCCACCCAGAGCGCACGGAGCCCGCGATCGCCCGCCCACGCGGCGGCAGCCTCGACGAGATACCGGCCGGCGCCATGGCGGCGCAACGGCCGGTGCACGGCCAGGTCGGTGATCTCCCCGGCATCGGTGAAGTGAGGCAGCATCACCATCAGGTAGCCGGCGCGGGCTCCGTCGACGTCGGCCACGAGGAAGAGGTCCGTGGTGGCGAGCGCATTGCGCAGCCCGTCTACGGTGAGCTCGGCGTAGAGCTCCTCTCGAGGGGGCGCCGCCCGCCACCGGAAATCGAAGGTCAGCTCGGGTGCCGTCCCGGATCGCACGAGCGACAGACGCGGGCCTGTGTCATAAGAGACGTCGATCGCTGACAGAACCGCGAGGTCGGTCTCGCCCGCCGGTCGGACGGTCACGATCATCCCAGGAACCGGCGTGTCGCGCTTCGGGGTGCGCGCGGTCGAGGGTGATGACGGTGCAGTTGGCGATCCACCCGGGGTAATCCCGTCACCTGCGGGGCGGCCGGGGAACGAGCACGGGGGTGCTTGCCGTGTACTCCTGGAACGCCTTCTCGTCACCCCAGCGCTTCTTGGCCCTGGCCTCGAGCATCGGAATGCCGCTGACGCGGGTGATGAGGAGGAACACGAACACGGGCGAGATGAGGGTGGCCCAGCGCCACCCCGACAACACCGGGAGGGCGATGATGGCGATGCCGGTCCACAGCGTGATCTCGCCGAAGTAGTTGGGATGGCGCGACCAGGCCCACAGACCCGACGTGATGAACCGTCCTGCGTTGGCCGGGTCCTTCTTGAACGCCGACTTCTGCTGGTCGGCGACGACCTCGATCGCGAACCCTGCGGCCCACACGAGTATCCCGACGATGCCCACCCAGCCGATCGACTGCCGTTCGCTGCCGGTGATGATCGCCAGCGCAGCCGCTGCGGTCAGCAGCACCCACAGCCCCTGGATCGTCCAGGTCATGAAGAACCGCAGCGGATCGGTCTTGATCTCGTCGAATCGTCCGTCCCGGCCGTCGCGTCGTACCCGCCGGAAGAGGAACGTGCCGAGACGGAGCGCCCACACCCACACGAGCCCGGCCACGATCAGCGCTCGGGCGTCGAGATCATCGCTCAGCAGCGCGGCAAACGCGGTGATCGTCAGATAGGTGATGCTGCCCGTCAGGTCGTAGTACTGCTCGGTCCTCGCCCGGTTCGACGGCACGAAGGCGATCCAGTTGATGACGTAGGCGAGCGCACCGCAGACGGCGAACACGGGGAGCGAGCCGACCTTCGAGCTGCCGTCACTGCCGGCCAGGATCACCAGGACGCCGATCACCAGGCTGGCGGTGATGCCGATGATCGACCTTCGATTCTGCGCTGTCATGGCCCGCACCCTAGATCTCCACGTGACCATCTCGCGCGCCCGCCCGGAGGCGCATCGCCGCGCCAGACCCGCGCCCTCGACCCTGGGAGCGGGTCTGCGATCAGGTGCCCGTTCGGGGGGCGTGCCTGTCGTGGGCTTCGCCGGCCGCTGCGGCGTGGGCTCGGGCCAGGGCCTCGGCCCGGTCGGCGTCGCCGGCGCGGATCGCCGCGAGGATCGCCCCATGCTCGGCCCAGGACCGTTCGGGCCTTCGTTGGGCCACCGCAGCCTGGATCCATTGGATGCGGTCGCGCAAGGGTGTCGCCGCGTCGGTGAGCGGCCGGTTTCCGGCGGCCTGCGTCACCAGCACGTGGAACGTGCGGTTGAGGCCGGCGAGGCACTCACGGTCGGTGGGTGTGAGCTCGCGGCCCGACCTCGTGAGGATGGCTCCGGCCTCGTCCAGCACGCTTGCGATGCGGGCGGTGGTCGCGGGGTCGTCCGATTGGGCGGCGAGCCGGGCAGCGAGTCCATCGAGCGCAGCGAGCACCTCGACGAGTTCACCCACCTGAGCCGGGGAGATCTGAGCGACCGAGGCCCCCCGGCGAGGAGAGATGTCGACGAGACCTTCGAGTTGGAGTGTCCGTAGCGCCTCGCGAACCGGTTGCCGAGACACGTCGAACTGCTCCGCCAGGCGATCTTCCACGAGACGCAGTCCGGGTTCCAACTCGCCATCGAGGATGCTGCGCCTGATCGTGTCCACCACGGTCTCACGAAGAGGGCGAGGCCGCTCGTGATGAGGGCCGGCCGCCGGATTCCCCTGTCGTCGATTGCTGTTCGGCATGGATACGCACCTGGCATCGCGAGCGTACCCGGGGGAGTGGTTGCCGGGTGGCGACAGTATACATTACGGTATGCGGCCTATCGGAGGGAGCCGAGGACCGCCCCCCACCGGCTGCGGATCTCGGGTCTTCGCGCAAGGCGATGGAGAGGGATATGCAGACAGAACCCCGGAGGCGCCCGGCGCGTCTCCTCCTCATGCTCATGTTGGCCCTCGCCCTCATGGCTGCCGCATGCGGTGGTGACGACGACGCCACGGACGACACGAGCGGCGGCACGAGTGCGACCACCACGACGGCGGCANNCATCAGACGGCGAAGCCGCAGGCGGTGAGATCGTGATCGCCATCGGCTCGGAGCCGTCGACCCTCGACCCGCATCTGCGGGACGATGGTGGTGAGCGAGCGGTGAACGACAACATCTACGAGACGCTGCTGTCTCGTGATGCCGCGGGCCAGCTGCAGCCGTCGCTCGCCGCCGAGATGCCGGTTCAGGTCGACGACACGACATGGGAGGTCACCATCCGCGATGGCGTGAGCTTCACCAACGGCAACCCGCTGGACGCCGCCGCCGTTGTGGCTTCCTTCGAACGACTCATCGCCCTCGGCGATGAGTCCGAGCAGTCCGGGTTCTTCGGCTCGATCGCCGCTGTGGAGGCCGTCGACGACACGACGGTGCGTTTCACGACGAGCGGTCCCGACCCGATCCTCCCGGCGAAGCTCTACTGGTTGAAGGTGATCGACGCCACGGAGGTGGCCGAGGGATTCGACGAGAACCCGGTGGGGACGGGTCCGTACGTGTTCGAGTCGTGGGAGCGGGGCAGCAGCGTCGTGCTGACGCGCAACGCGGATTACTGGGGCGGCGCCCCACCCATCGAGAAGGTGACGTACCGCTTCATCGAGGAGTCCGGCACCCGTCTGTCCGGCCTGCTCTCCGGCGAGTTCGACCTGATCACGAACCTCTCACCCGACGACGCCGGGGTGGCCCCGCGGGCGCTGAGCGTGGTCGGTCTCGAGCACCCGATCATGATCCTGAGCACCATCGACGGTCCCACCGCCGACGTGCGGGTGCGCCAGGCCATGAACTACGCCATCGACAAGGAGGCACTCGCCGAGTCACTCTTCGGGGGAAGGGCCATCGTGGACCAGTGCCAGATCCTCAGCTCGACGGTGTTCGGGTTCAATCCGGACCTGGAGCCCTACGAGTACAACCCGGATCGGGCTCGCGAGTTGATCGCCGAGGCCGGAGCGGAGGGCGCCGTGATCGACGTCGTCGGCGAGTCCGGCCGCTGGTTGAAGGACCGGGAGCTCATCGAGGCTGTGGCCAACTACTGGACCGAGGTGGGTCTCGCCCCGAACGTCCAGATCTTCGAGTTCGGCGAGTACCTGAACCGGTTGTTCGACCGGGAGACACGAGCCCCGGCGATCTTCGTGTCGAGCTCGAACGACCTGCTCGATCCGAGCCGCCAGCTCGGCACCTACTACTCGCCGGACGGCATCGGCTCGTCCAACCAGGACGAGGAGATGCGGGTGTGGGTGGCCGACGCCGCCGTTGAAACGGATACGGCGGTGCGCGAGGACCTCTACCACCAGGCGACGGCGCGGGCGTGCGAGGATGCGTACTTCGCGTTCTTGCTGAACATCGAGGACAGCTACGGCGCCTCCGAGCGCCTCGTGTGGGAGCCTCGGGTCGACGCCAGGCTCCTGGTGAAGGAGATGTCGCTGAGCGGCTGAGGAGGAGCTGAACGCACGTGGGTCGGTTTGCCCTCCAGCGGGTGCTTCAGGGCCTCATCGTGATCGTCGGCGTGACCGTCGTCGTGTTCGTCGTCACGCGCCTCATCGGCGATCCGGTGTCCCTGATGCTCCCGCTGGAGGCGACTCCCGATGAGCGGGCGGCATTCGCCGAGGCTCTGGGGCTCGACGAGCCGATC
>DKBA01000014.1 GCA_002450985.1 Acidimicrobiia bacterium UBA6912 | reverse complement strand
GTACTCGGACGACGACATCGAGCGGATTCTCGAGATCTGGTTCCGGGCGTCCCTGGTCGCGCACCCGTTCCTCGACGAGGACTTCCTTGTCGCGGAGCGCCAACAGATCATCGACAGCTGGCTCCCGATGGCCGAGACCTCGGTGTACGAGATCGGCGGGCGGGTCGTGGGCTTCCTGTCTCTGATCGACAATGAGGTAGGGGCGATATTCGTCGACCCCGACCATCACGGCGAGGGCGTCGGTCGGGCGCTCATGGACCGTGCCCGAGCGACGCGGCCGCACCTGGAGCTCGACGTGTTCGAGCTGAACTGGATCGGACGGCGGTTCTACGAGAGATACGGCTTCAGACCGGTCGGCAGACACGTGCACGCGCCCACCGGGCATGCACAGCTTCGCCTCAGGCTGGATTGAGCCGTCGCACACAGGAGGCCCTGCCGACGAGCTCGGCACCCTGTCGATCGTCGACGCAAGCTCGCCTACCTCGACGTCCTGCCGACGCGCCGGCGCCATGTGCGGTGGAGTCCGAGCACGAAGCCTGTCGGTTTCCCCAAACGTACGGTGAGCGCACCGAGGGGCGAGCGAGACGGCCGACAGAACCCCGAGCACGAGAGCGTCACCGACTCCGGTCAGGAGGCCATGCGTGATCCGTTGCCGGTCCAACCCGAGGCGTTCAGCCTCTCCGAGTCTCGGCTCGCTCCTTGATGGCGAGCAGCATCTCCCGGCTCATCACGAAGCCGACCGGTTCGAGGAGCAGCGGTGAGAAGAAGAGACGCTCGGCCATGGAACTGCCGAACCCGCTCTTCCCGCGTTCTATCAGGCGACACCCGCCCCGGCCGTCGGGGATCACGTGGAAGGCCCACAGACTGTCGATCGTGTGGGTCGACGGCGCACCGGGAGCATCTTCTCCAGGCCGGCTGGTCAGAACCAGCGTTCGACCTGGCTCCACGAGGGCGACGTGGAGCGGCGGAGCCGTGGGATGGAGCCGAATGCTGTCGCCGGCCTCGAGCGTCTGGTGCTCGGGGAGGACCACGTCAGTGTTCGTGATGTGACACCCGATGAGGTTCTCGAGCTTCTCGAAGGAGTAGAAGCCGCCCCGCCCCTGTCCGATCTGGACGACCCAGGGCCAGACGTCCTCCGGCGGAGCCGCGATCGACACGGCGCGCGTGAACTCCCACGCCGGATCGGCAACGAGGTCCTCGCCCGGCCACGTCGGGTCTGGCTCGTCCGGTCGTGCCCCCCAGTGCTTCCGCCACGAGCTGTGCCACGGGGCAAACACGTGATACACGACCTGAAGAAACGCCCAGCACGTGCGCCCCAACGAGCGCTGCCTCACGCGGGTGTGTTCCATCCCCACCATCTTGGCCCGGATCCCGACCCGGCGCGCAGTCCCGGCGCGGGCCACCGGCCGAGCCGCACGTCCGATCGCCGATGTGGTGCACGATCTGCCCTACGCTCGGCCGGTGGTGACCGACCGGACCGCCCGAGAACAGCCGCTCGTCGAGCTGCGAGACCTGGGTCGCGACTACGCAGGCGTCGCCGCGTTGTACGAGCTCGACCTCGAGGTGGCTGCCGGGCAGGCGATCGCGCTCGTCGGCCACAACGGATCGGGGAAGACGACGGCGCTGACGATGCTCGCCGGCCGTCTCGAGCCGACCAGGGGGACGGTGAAGGTCGCGGGCGTCGACGTGTACCGGCCCGGCGGGTCGGCGGCGGTCCGTTCGTTGGTCTCCTTCGTGCCCGATGCGCCCGCGCTCTACGCCGATCTCACCGTCGCCGACCACCTCGACCTCGTCGGATTGGCCCACGGTGTCGAGGACTTCGACGCGCGGGCCGCTGCGCTGCTGGAACGGTTCGATCTGGCGGAGCGGCGCCATCTGCTGCCGCGCGAGCTGTCACGCGGCATGCGGCAGAAGACCCAGCTCTCCTGTGCGCTGCTGCGTCCCTTCGGCGTACTGGTGCTCGACGAGCCGGTATCGGGTCTCGATCCGCCCTCGCGCCGCGCGCTGCATGGTCTGCTCGCCGAGGCCAAGCAGGAGGGTGCGGTCGTCATGTTCAGCACGCATCAGCTCGGCTTCGCCGAGGGACTGGTGGATCGGGTCATCGTGCTCGCAGATGGCAGGGTGGCAATGGCCGGAACCTACGAGCACGTGGTCGCGAGCGGCGAGGTCGACGAGCTGGGGCTCTCGTGACCACCGGATCGGTGGCCACGGCGGGGGAACGAGAGGTACGCGCCTACATCCGGCGCCGGCGCAAGCAGCACGATCGGCGGAGAACCTCCGACAAGCTGATCAACGGCTACATGTGGGTGATCGGCGCCTTCTACATCGGGACCGCCGTCTCCGGGCTGATCGATGCCGATCTCACGCCGCAGCCTGGGAGCTTCCACGACATCGTCGCGTGGCTTCCCCTCGGACTGTTGATCGTCGTGTGGGCGGTGCTGCGTTTTGCGACGTGGCAGGGGCCGGTGCTGTTCCCCGCTCCCGAGCTGCAATGGGTCGTGTCGTCGCCGCTGAGCCGGCGGGGGCTGGTGCTGCCGAAGCTGCGCCGCGCGCTGGTCATCGCCGCCGTGGCCGGGAGCGTCGGCGGGGTCGTCGTCGGTGTGCTTGCCGAGGTGATGGTCGGTGGCGTGCCCGCCACGGTCTTCGGGCTCTCCGTCGCCGGTATCGCCCTTCTCACCGTCATGGCGACGGCGCTGTCGTGGCACGTCGAGAGATCGGTGCGCTGGAGCGGAATCGCCGGCCGCTCCACACCCGTGTTCCTCGCCCTGGTGGCGCTCGTGGCCTTCGGCGCGGCGGGGGGTCACGACACCGCGGTCTGGTGGTCGGGCCCTTGGGGATGGGCCGCAGGCCCGATCGCGGGAGAGGCCGGCCAGTCGGTTCCGGGCTGGATCGTTCAGACGGGGCTGCTTGCGCTTGCGGCCGCCGGGGCGATCGTGTCGGCCACGGCGACGACCGAGCGATTCTCCGAGGAGGAGCTGTGGCGCCGCGCCGATGCGCACTCCTCTGCGGCTGCGGCGCTGTTCTTCGGGGATGTGCGAACGCTCCGAACGGTCGCCCGCCGCGAGCGAACGCGGGGCCGGATCCGCGGACGCACCGCACGGATGATGCGTTCTCCGGTGCCGTGGCTGGCGATCTCGGCACGTGACGTGTTGACGCTGCGGCGAAACCCCCGGCTGGTGGTGACGGCTGCCGTGTTCACCGCGGCGGCCTTCGCCGCGGCGGTGGCCGCGGCAGATCAGCCGCTTCTCGCGGTCGGCGCGTTCATCGGCCTGTACGCCGCCGCATCGCGTCTCCTGGAGCCGATCCGGCTCGAAGCCGACCGTCCGGGTGCCCATTGGATGCTGCCCTGGTCCTGGGGCACCGTGATCGTCATGCACTGCCTCGTGCCCACGATCGCACTCGCGGTGCTGGGATGGATGGGTCTCGCCGTCGTCGGCGGTGCCGGGCTGATCCCGGCGACCGCCGTCTGGCCGCTGGTGCTGGTGGCGCCGTTCGCCGCAGCCGCCATCGTCACTCCTGCTGCCGTCTCCGCGGCCCGGAAGCCGTTCCCCATCGAGTCGTTGATCAGCGGGACCGAGAACACCGGGTTTCTCCTCGTTCTGTGGCTCGTCGCCGGACCGGTGCTTGCAGCCATCGTCGCCGACATCGCCTTCGGTGCGATGCGGGAGAGCTTCGACCGCGGCGTGACCAACTCGACGTTCGGCGTGATCGGCTTCCTCGGCCTCGCCACGCTCGGCTTCGTCGCCTGGCTGGGAACCCGCAAGCCGCCTGACTGACCGCGACGGGCGGCCGCTGCGCCGGCGCCGAGGTGGCGACCGCGGCACGTCACCGAGCGATCCCGATCGGTAGAGTCGCCNNAGGCCACCGCCGGCGTCGACCTCACGATGGACTTCATGGGCAGACCGGCGGCGACCCCGGTGGGGCCGGCGGCGGGTCCGCACAGTCAGATGGCGCAGAACATCGTCCTCGGCTGGCTGGCCGGCGCCAGGGTGTTCGAGCTCAAGACGGTCCAGGTGCTCGACGACCTCGATATCGGCCGTCCTTGCATCGACATGGAGACCATCGGCTTCAACATCGAGTGGAGCCAGGAGCTGCAGGTCCACCAGTCCCTCGAGGAGTACGTCAAGGCGTGGATGATCATCGAGATCCTCCGCAATTGGGAGCCGCTCCGGGAACACGTGGGAGACGATCCCGGGCCGCACGTGTTCGACATGTCGGTCGGGTACGACCTCGCCGGGATCCAGACCGACAAGGTCGCCGGGTTCATCGACGCGATGATCGACGCCTCCGACGTGATCGAGCGTCTCCGTCCCCTCATCCCGGAGCCGTTTGCCGGCTTGCGGGACCACGACTTCCCCACCCGTGTCTCCGACACGCTCACCCTGTCGACGTTCCACGGATGCCCGCCCGACGAGATCGATGCCATGGTGCGGCACCTGATGGACCGGCACGGGCTGGACGTCATCATCAAGCTCAACCCCACCCTGCTCGGATTCCCCCGCGTCGTGCAGCTGCTCCAGCGTGACCTCGCCTACGAGCACATCCGTCTCAACCGGCTCTCCTTCGTGGAGGACCTGGAGATCGGAAGGGCGGTCGACCTCATCACGGGTCTGCAACGCCACGCGGCACGCAGCGGGCGCCGTTTCGGCGTCAAGCTCACCAACACGATGGTCGTCAACAACGACCGTGACGTCCTGCCGGGCGACCCGATGTACATGTCGGGGCCGCCGCTCCACGTCCTCGCCACGAGCCTCCTCGACGACCTGCTCCTGACCATGCCCGGCACCTTCAAGGTCGCCGGCCACGACGGCCCGGTCCAGGTGAGCTTCTCGGCAGGGGTCGCCAAGGGCAACCTCGGCGCAACGCTCGGCATGGGCGTGGCACCGGCGACGATGTGCTCGGACCTGCTGCGCCCCGGCGGCTACGGGCGGCTCGAGCCCATGCTCCGCAGCCTCGAGCGTGACATGGCGGAGGCGGGCGCCACGACGCTCGGCGATTGGCACCGGCACAGCTGGGAGACCGCCAGGGCGGCGGGATTTCGCGGCCCGGCCGAGGCGCACATGACCGAGATCGTCTCCGGCCACAAGCGTGCGGAGTACGACCTGTACGCCCACGAGGACCCGCCCCGGCGGGTGGATCACGAGCTGGCGATGTGGGGCTGCGTAGCGTGCAACTTCTGCGTCACGGTGTGCCCGAACGACGCCTTCTTCAGGCTGCCGACGCCGGAGGGCGCCGAGATGGGCGGACGGCAGCAGTACTTCGTGCTCGCCGAGCTGTGCAACGAGTGCGGGAACTGCATGGTGTTCTGCCCCGAGGACGGGGACCCGGCCAAGGTCAAGCCCAAGCTCTACCTCGACCCCGATCGCTTCGCCCTCGCCGCTGGGCAGGCATTCCTGCTCTCGGCGGCTGCCGATGGCGTGGCGATCGCGGCGACTCCGGGCTTCGAAGCGGAGGTCACCCGGCTCGACGCCCTCTTGAACGACCCTGCAGAGGGCATCCCGCTCCGGCTGGCTCCCTGAGCACGCAACGGCCCGAGTCGGCCCCCGGCCCCTCACTCGCCATACGGCCCGAGACACCGCAGACGTTCCGTGTGACAATCGGGAGTGATGAACAGGCGTTGGCTCGTCGGCGCGGTGCTCGTGGTCGGAGGGGCGACCGTCGTGGTCGCCGCCGTGCTGTTCTGGCGACGCGACACGACGACGGTGATCGACGCCGCCGAGGCACGCGCCGCGGCAGCGACTTCAACCGAGACGCCACCATCCGTGGCGCCGGCAACCGGCGGTACGGCCGGCGTGATGTATGTCTACGAGACCACCGGGTACGAGGAGATCGACGCGCTGGCCGGTGCCCGCCACGACTACCCGTCCGAGACGTTCCTCACGGTCCAGCAGGCGGGGTGCGGCGAGGTCTTCCGCTGGCAGGCCATCGAAGAGCGATGGATCACCTGGGAGGTGTGCGATCGGCAGGCTCTCGAGGTGAGCGTCGTCGAGTCCTTCCACCGCTGGTTCGGCGTGGACGACGCACAGCGGTACGAGTGCACGCCGCCGGCGAGCTACCTGCCGCCATCGCCGGGTGCCGAGACGTGGACGTTCACGTGTCAGGCCTCCGCGCGCACCGAGGAGACGGCGGCCGAGGTCGTAGGCGAGGAGACCATCGTCATCGGCGGCGGCGAGGTCGATGCGCTCCGCGTGCGGTTCACATCGACGCTCACCGGGGAGAGCACAGGCGGCAGCGTGATCGATCGCTGGTTCGGCGACGACGGTCTGCTGCTGAAGGAGGTGAGCTCGACCGCCAGTGCGAGCAGGAGCGCGATCGGAACCGTCAACTACACCGAGGAGTACGCCATCACGCTGCGCAGCCTGGAGGCGCTGACTCCGTGACCCCGGCTCCTGCCGGCGATGGCGAGGGGTTCAGACCGCCCGCTCCTGTCGTCACCGCACGAGGCGAACGAGCCATACTCTTGGCGGGAGGGTGACATGGCTTCGCCGATCGATGACCTCGTAGCGAGGGTGAGGACCGCCGACCTGGTCGACGCGATGGGCCGTCTCCACCGGCACCGCGCCCACCTGCTCGACCTCGTCAGCCCGACGCCGGGTCGGGTGCTGTTCGGCAGAGCCGTGACGATCTCGTTCTTCCCGACGTGCGAGGAGATGCTCGACCCCGCCGAGTACACCTTCGCCAGGCTGTTCTATCAAGCGGTCGGCGACGATGCCGCCGGCAAGGTTCTCGTGCTGGCCAGCAACGGCCACACCGATGTCTCGTTGGGTGGTGGCACCAAGCTCTCCCGGGCGCACAACCACCAGCTTGCCGGCGTGCTCACCGACGGCCGGTTGCGCGACTTCGACCAGCTCGCAACGTACGACTGCGCCGTGTACTGCTCGGGGGAGGCAACCCACTGGGGCGGGGCCGTCGTCACCCCCTTCCAGGCGAACGTGCCCGTCGTGCTCGCCGGTGGGGTCGGGGTGATACCGGGCAGCTACGTCTTCGCCGACTCGTCTGGTGCGGTGATCATCCCCGGGCAACAGATCGTCGAGGTGCTGGAGGGTGCGCTGGCCGTGCAGCACGAAGACGCAGCCGCGATCACCACCATTCGGGTCGAGGACCCGGCGACGGCCGGCGGGGACCACTGACCCGTCCCGGCGCCACCGCCCACCCGCGGCGCTACGAGCGCTTCTTGCCCTTCTTCTTGCTCTTCTTGTTGGTCGTCTTCTGCGACACCTCGTGGTCGACCGTGTACTCCGTCTCGACCTCGGCCTTCTCCGTCCCGTCGTCGTCGAACTCGGTATAGGTGACTTCGATCTTCTCGAAGTCGTTGGCGATCACCACCGTCGGTGGGCCTGCCTCGTCGTCGCCCGAGGCATGGACTTGGTAC
>DKBA01000324.1 GCA_002450985.1 Acidimicrobiia bacterium UBA6912 | reverse complement strand
CCCGGTCACGGCCAGGTATTGGGAGACGCGCGTCAGGTCGTGGCCATCCTCGAGGGGGTAGTCCGCAGCCTCCGCCCACGCCGCCGCGACTTCGCCGCCGAGGGGGAGCACCTCCGCGGAGGCTCCGGCGCCGATGAAGGGGGTGCACTTCCTCGCCCTGATGCGCTCGAGCAGGGTCGCCCACGCTGCGTCGTCCGCCACCCCGCGGGCGGCACCCCGAGATGCCGGGGGTCGTCGGTGGGGTACGGAGGGCGCCTCGGGCGCCGGCGCATCGACGTTCTGGGCAGCGGGGGTGAGGCGATCGCGAAGCTCGCCCAGGAAGTCAGCGGCCGTCCCCCAGTACACCCCGACGTCCTGGCCCTTGAAGTAGCGGTCGAGGTACTGCTCGGCGGGTGCGCTCCCCGGAGCGAGTTGCACGGCGAGGCTCAGCCGTCGCGTGCTGTTCTCCAACGACCCGACGAGGCCCTTGAAGAGCACCTTGAACGTCCAGTCCTGCAGGCTGTAGCCGACGAACAACAGCGACGAACCGGCGAACGCCCCCTGGATGGGCGCTGGCAACAGATCCTTGAAGCGGGTGAGGTTGACGACGAACTCGAGGTAGTCGTCCTCGGTGAGCACCATCGACTCGGGACGCTCCCGGATCCCGTGGAGGTGGTAGACGACGGGCTCCTCCGGGGTCGGCCGGAAGCTCGGGTCGTCGAACACCGACTCCCCGCCCGAGTCCATCTCCCGGATGTACTTGTTCCACCGGCAGAACTCTCGGTGCGGCTTCCGCCCCCGGCTCTTCAGCGCCCGCGTCATGAAGTCGTCGTAGTTGGTGGTGATGTAGACCGGCAGGTTGAGATCGGCCAGCGCAGCGTGTGGCTCGAGTGGGGCCCCGAAGTCGGGGGGTGACGCCATTCCCAGCTGCGCCGAGATCATCTGCTTGGGGCGGAGCGGATCGGTCGTGACGGCGAGATATTGGGCGACGTGGATCAGGTTGCGATCGTCGCCGAGCGGATACTCGGCCTGCTCGGCCCACGCCTCGGCGACGTCGCCGCCGAGGGGAAGGACACCGGCCGCCGCACCGGCGCCGATGAAGGGGGTGCACTTCTTGCCCTCGATCCGGCCCACCAGGGTCGCCCACGCCTTGTCGTCCACGCCCTGCCCGACCCTTCCACAGCTCTCTCTCCCGGCAGAAAGTGTATCAACGGACGGCCCCTCCGCTGCCCGGAGCGCGACGCCCGTTCAGCGAGGCGTGAACGAGACCTGCTGTGGCCCCCCCATCCGCAGCCACATGAGCCCGATCAAGGTCTTGGCGTCGACGACGACACCGGCGTCGAGCGCGGCGTCGGCCTCGGCGAGCGGCATCTCCACGATCTCGACGTTCTCCCCCTCCTCCTCGAGTCCACCGCCGGGGTCGCGCGGCACTCCCGAGACCTCCCCGTAGAACAGGAACACGCGCTCCGAGGTGCCGCCCGGCGAGACGTAGAAGACGCCGATGGGCGCCAGGTCGACGGCCGTGTAGCCGGTCTCTTCCTCCACCTCCCGCCGCATCGTCGCCACAGGGTCCTCGCCAGGGGACACGGTGCCGGCGACCAGCTCCGTCATCCACCCGTCCCCGTTGCGGAGGGCGGGGTACCGGAACTGCCGCACGAAGATGAGCCGCTGGGTGCTCCGATTGAGGAGAACGACGGCCGCCGCATCGCCGCGCTCGAAGCTGAGGAGACGCTGGGTGCCGCTCATCGTGCCGTCGACACGCTCGTAGCGCACGAAGGCCTCGTCGATCTTGAAGAAGTCGTCGAAGATGCGGCGTGTCGAGTCGACCTCGACTCGCCGCTCGGCGGGGTCTGCGGGCGTCGGTGGAGACATGCCCGCGAATCTAGGGCGGCCCGACCCGAACCGCTCTCCCGATGCCTCCCTCATCGGGAAGAAGCCCCCTCAGACGGGCCCTGCGGGCCCGCCAGCTCCCCCGCTGGGGGAGCCATTCAGAGTGCGCCGCAAGGCGACTCCGAGGATCGAGGTCGAAGGGAGCGGAAACCGCCTCCCTCCCGCGCAACCCGACACCGATGCGGGAGCCATTCAGATGCGAGAGAGAAGGGAGCCCGCGAGCTGCGCTCTGCCGTCTGGGTTCTGACGTCTGCAGTCTGCCGCCTGANNCGGAGGCGCCGTCGATGCGGTGTGGGCGGCGGGAGGGCCCATGAGCGGCGCCCGGATCTTCATCAGCTACAAGACGGGCGCCGAGTCGGGCATCACCTTCCAGGCCCGCACCATCGCCGACAAGCTGCGGTCGATCGACTGCGGCGAGAACGACGTGTGGATGGACGCCTCCGACATGGAGGCGGGTCTCGACTGGAACACCCAGATCTACGAGCGGATCCCCCAGAGCGACATCGTTCTCCTCATGCTCGCCGCCGAGACGAGCAACTCCGACTGGGTGCGCCGTGAGATCGACGTCGCCAAGGGCGCCAAGGTCACGATCCTGCCGGTGCTGATCCGAGGTGACTTCGACCTGCAGGCCACCCTCGACAAGCTCGACATCCCCAGGGTCCAGGCCGTCTCGTTGCTCACCGGGAGCCAGGAGGAGTACGACGATCTCGTGACGGCGATCGCACAGCGCCGCGAGGAGACCGCGCAGCGCCAGATGGTGTGGCTCCACGCGCTCCGCGAAGGCGAGGAGACCCCGCGGCGCCAGGTCATCCCGGCGCAGCCCTCGCTCGCGGTGTACTCGATGCCCGGCGAGAAGACCGAGATCCACCTCGCCGGCGGCGACCTGACGGAGTTCCGCAACATCGACGTGCTCGTCAACTCCGAGAACGACTACATGCAGATGGCGAGGACGTTCGAGGGCAGACGGTCGGTGTCCTCCTCGCTGCGCCACCTGGGCTCGTGCTTCGACAGGGCGAACCGCCTGCTCGAGGACACCATCCAGAACGAGCTCAACCTCATCGTCGAGTGCGACATCGGTCCCCGGCCACTCGGGCTGTACACCGTCGTCGTCACGAGCGCGGGACACGCCGACAGCGAGCTGCGCAACACCTACAAGGTGCGCTACGTCTTCCACGCCGCAAGCGTCTCGGTCCAGGGCGACGGCGCCAACAAGCGGCTGGAGCCGATCAGCAGCGAATCGGGGGTGCGGCGCATCATCCGTTCGCTGCTGCTCCAGGTGCACGAGGTCAACGAGCAGAGGGGCGTCGTCTCGCCGGTGGGCACGCCGCAGCGGGAGGAGCAGGAGGCCGCCCGTGACGCCTACGAGCCGCTGCGAAGCATCGTCCTGCCGATGTTCGGCACCGGCCGCGGCGGCCTCACCGTCGACCTGGTGGCGCCCGCGGTGGCGCGCGGCATCAAGGAGTTCCTCGTCGACGACGAGCAGACCACCCTGGAGCGGATCCACGTGTGCGGCTTCTTCGAAGACGATGTCGTCGCCCTCGACGCTGCACTGCGAGCCGAGTTCGACGTGGTGGAGCCGCTGGCCTCGCCCGGCCCGTCTCCGGACGCCGGGTGACGATGAGCACGCCCCTCGGCTCGAAATGACCGATGCCGCATCGTCGGGCGCCCACTCGGGGCCCTACGAGACAGGGCGATCCGCCGCCAGGCTGGCATCGATGTATTCACGTTCGGGACCGGTGACGAGGTCGGGATGATCCCGGGCCAGCGCCGCGACGTCGGCGAGCTCGGCGCCGCGCAACAGATAGACCTCCCGCCGCCGGTGCTCCTCCCACGTCTGTGCAGCTCGCGACAACAACCTCGCCGAGACGTCCCGGAGCCGTGACTCGCGGTGCTCGTCGTTGCTGATCAGGATCTCGGGAACGAACCGCTCGTGAGCGAGGGCCATATGCAGCGGGCCCGTGCCCTCCACACGGACGAGCAGACCCGCCTGCTCCAGCCCGGTGAGCGCTTCGAGGGGCACTGCAGCCGCCGCTCGTGCACCCTCCACAGCGGCAGGGGCGCCGGAGCTGGTGATGAGCTCGCCCTCGATCCACTGCCGCAGGACGTCCTCATCGACGATGCTCGCCACCTGCCGAACCGCCCCTTCGTAGAACGCACGGAGAGCGGCCCCGCTGTCGGCCCATCCCGGCACGAGGTCGTGCCGAATGAGGGTGGTGCCGTCGCGACTGCGCCAGGAGGCGAGGGCCACCAGCTGGAGGCGAATCGGGTCGATGAACTCCGACTCCCCCTCTGCGCGCCGAGCACGCCGGTCGGCGGGGATCCGGCGCAGCTCGCTGACGACCTCCTCGGCGACGCCCTCGCCAAAACGGACGTCCGTCGTCGCCAGCGGACCCACGAGTGCAGCCACGGCCGGCGCGTCGCCCAGACGTTCCAGTCGAAGCTCGGCGCGGGTCTGCAGATCGAGATGATCGAGCAGAGGGGCGAGTGCGCCGAGCTCCTCGTCCCGGATCGATATCACGATGCGGTCGAGGCCGTCCTCACGCAGCAGCTCCTCCATCTGGACGAAGAAGTCGTGGCGCTGTTGCCAGCGCTCCGGATAGGGAGCGAACAGCTCCTCGAACTCATCGAACACGAGGACGCGAGCCAGCGGCTCGCCGAGTGCGTTGACCAGGTGAGGTCGATCGCCGAAGAACTCGGCGAATGTCGTCTCCACCGGGGGCGGCCGCTGCCCGGCGGGGGTCCAGGTCGCAAGTGCGCGCGCTACGAAGTGGTTCCCGGCCTGCGCCCCACGAGTGTGCTGGCCCGCCTCGAACCGCACCACCGGGAGGATCTCGAAGTCCTTGGGGTCGAGGGCCGGGATGTACCCGGCCCGCAGGAGCGAGGTCTTCCCCGCGCCGGACGGCCCGAACAGCACCGTGACCCGGTTGGCGTAGGTCATCGCGACCAGACGGCGTATCTCGTCGTCCCTGCCGAAGAACTTGTGGGCCTCGGACCCGTGGAATGGCCGCGGGCCCGGGTACGGCTCGTCGGGAAGCGTGAGGACGGGGTACGCCACCGACCGCGGTGGCGGGCGGAACGCCCACAGGAGCAGCCATACCAGCGCAAACACGCCGAGCAGGACAAGGACGACCACGAGCCATGGGAATGGTGTGCCGCCCTTGGCGCCGCCCTCCACGGGAACGAAGCCGAACTCGACGAAGTTCGCTTCGTTGCTCGCCGGCACCACGGCGACCTCCCGAATCGTCGGCGTGATCGGTGCCAGGTCGACGAGGATCTCGCCGCCGTCGACCGTGACGGTGTACGCGCCCGCCTCCAGGCCGACGAACTCGAAGCCGCCCAGTGCCGTCGACTCCTGGACCCCCACCACGACCCCGCCGCGGCTGAGCGTGACCTCGACGCCGCCGATGACGGGCTCTGCGGGCTCGCCATCGGCGGTCATGTCGAGGGTCCCGTTCCGGTTGTCGTCGCGCCAGACGATCCCCGTGATGGTGGAACCCGGTAGCTCCGGCGCCCGCAGCGTGAAGTCGACACCCACGATGTCCTCGCCCGGTCCGAGCTCGACGAGGGTGGAACCCGGCAGCGGAGCGACCAGCCTGAGGCCCTCCGGCACGACCGGTGCCACGTCGTAGTTGCCGGGCGGCAGCTCGAATCGATAGGTGCCCGAGCCGTCGGTCTCCACCACGGTGCGCAGCGAGGAATCGGTCTCGGACGTTGCGACCACCGTGACGCCGCCCCGCCCCGTGACGGAGCCGTCCGCGGTCTCGACCTCGACCTTCCCAACGATCGACTGCGCAAAGCTCTCCTGCACCCGCAGTGCGAAGTCCTTGCGGCGCCCCTCGCCAACGCCGAGCACGTAGAAGATCGGACGGGCGTCGTCGGGAGATCGCAGGGTGTAGCCGAGCCGTTGCGCCGCCGCCACATCGAACGTGATCTCGTATTGCCCGATGCCACAATCGGCCGAATAGCCGCCGTCAGATCTCAGGGAGCGCCGAGGTTGCTCGCACTCGCCGCCCGCCTGCGCGACGGGCTGCAGCGCCTGCACGCCGATGCCGGACCCACCCGCCAGACCTGCGTGCACGCCCGCGGCAGGACGGGAAACGGGTAGCAGGAGTGCGCCGGCGCCGGCACTGCCGGCCGAAACCTGTTGTCCCGGAAGGATCGAGTGGGCGACGTCGATGCCGATCCCCTCCCAGCCCGCCGGCGGCCCTTCGCCCGGGTCGAGCTCGCCGTCGTTGTCCTCGTCGACGAAGACGAAGCCGGCGACGCCTGGAGCATCGCCGACCTCCACGATTGCCGAGGCGCGGTCGTCGCCGGCGCCATCCGCCGGCACCGAGTCGACGTCGGGCTCACCGAGCGCCACGACCTCGACTGCGACCTCCTGCGCACCCGGGTTGCGCGGCTCGGCGAGGAAGCGGACCACGGCGCTCGCACCCGGGTCGAGACGTTCGATCGTGCCGCTCCAAGGCGCGGTGCCCTGCGGGCCGAGGTACGGACCATCGACGACGCCGAGCGCGCCCGGGATCGTCAGTGCGACCTCGACGCCGGTCGCCGCCGCCGGACCGTCGTTGGTGAGCGTGACTCGGACCGACACCAGCTGGCCGACCCCGACGGATCGCGGGGTCGCGGAGATCTCGGCCGCGACGTCGACGGCGCGGTCCGGAGGAAGCGTCACATCGATGGTGACCGTCGTGGGCAACGAGCACCGGTCTCCCGGGGCGCACACCCGGTACGTGAACGTGTCGGTGCCGTAGAAGTTCCGGTCGGGGAGATAGCTCACGGTCCGGCCGGTGAGCCTGCGGACGTCGCCGTTGCCCGCCGTCGAGACGTCGCGGATCGAGAGGATGTCGCCCTCGGGATCGCTGTCGTTGGCGACCACGTCGATCACGATCGGGGTGTTGACCTCCGTCGTGCGAGCATCGGGCCGCGCCACCGGCGGGACGGCCGGCCCCACCCTGTCCTCGAAGATGGTGACCTCGAAGGTGCGCGATGCCGAGGTGTCCTGACCGCCTCCGGCTGTTCCTCCATCGTCGTGCGCCGTGACGGTGAAGGACGATGAACCTGGACGGGAGCCCGGAGTGAAGCGCAGCGTGCCCGCCGGGTCGATGGAGGGCAGGACGGCGAAGACACCGGGATCCGCTACGTCCGTGACCTCAAAGGTCACGATCTGACCGGATTCGTCGTCGGGCCCGGCACGGAATGTCGCCCATCCGGTGATCACCTGTGGCCCGCCGCCGGCCCGCACCTGCGGCGGATCCGTCGCCGCGAAGCTCGGGGCGTCGTTCACGCTGATCACCTCGACGCTCACCGTCGCCCCGTCACACGACCCACCCGGGTCGCACGCCTCGTAGGTGAACTCGTCGTCGCCGTTGTAGTCCGGGTCAGGGGTGTACGTCACCACCCCACGGGCGCCCACCACCACCGACCCGTGCGCCGGGTCCGTCACCGAACCGACCCTCAACACGTCCCCATCGGGATCGACGTCCTTCTCCAGGACATCGATCTCCACCGCAGAGTCTTCGGCCACCGTCGCTGCGTCCTCGATGGCTACCGGCGGGTCGTTGCCGGGACCATCGGCGAGGACGATGACCTTGGCATCGTCGCAGGCGCCGTCTGTGTCGCAGACTTGGTAGGTGAATCGGTCGTCAGCCCACGGCGCTGCGCCGGGGACGTAGGTGATGGTGCCGTCGGCCGCGACGGCCGCCGTACCCGACGACGGACCAACCGTCACCACCACCGACCCGGGATCCAGATTCCCGTCGACGTCCTCGTCGTTGGCCAGCACGTCGATCTCCACCGCCACGTCCTCCGCCGTCACCGCAACGTCATCGAACGCCTCCGGCGGGCGATTCTCGGTCGTGTCGTCGACGGTCACGTTCACCTGTGCTGTGTCGCAGGCGCCATCTGTGTCGCACACCTCGTAGGTGAAGCTGTCGTTACCGCTGAACCCACCGGCAGGGGTGTAGGTGACGACACCGTCGGCAGCCACCGTGGTCGTACCCGACGACGGACCAACCGTCACCACCACCGACCCGGGATCCAGATTCCCGTCGACGTCCACGTCGTTGGCCAGCACCACAATCGCAACCGACTGATCCAGCCGCGTCACCGCCACGTCGTCGACCGCCAC
>DKBA01000106.1 GCA_002450985.1 Acidimicrobiia bacterium UBA6912 | reverse complement strand
TCCGGCTCTCCAGGTCGTTCGGGAACATCGTCCTGGGCGTGATCGCGCCCCGGCTCGCCGCGGTGTTCGTCCTCGCGACGTCTCGCCTCGGGGCGCTGACCGGCGCGCTACCGCGGTGGTTGACGGCGCTCGGTGCGCTCGCCGCCCTCGCCATGATCTTCATGTTCACGGTCTGGCGGCCGGCTCCGTATCTCTTTCCGGCCTGGGTGGCGGTCGCTGCAATCACCTTGCTCGTGCGGCGGCGCGAGGGCCCACTGCTCGAAGGAACACTCCCTGCACGTGGCCAGTCGTGAGCGCAGAGTGGCGCGGCGGAACATGGCGTCGCCGCCGCTCGTCCCGACGGGGAGGTCGGCCGCGTAGCACGACGGCGCGTGGGCCCCCGCCTGTTCCTCGCGCCATCGCTGCACCTTGCTGCCGCCGGGTCGGCTTCCGTCTTGCACGAGCTGCGGCCCGGGCTCGGCTCGGCCCATCTGGAGAACACCGAGTGCGGAGGCGACACGCAGCTCAGGGGAACCATGGGCAGGCGACATCCCGCGGCCGCTGCGTGACTCGACTCGGGCACGAGTCCGTCGGCACTCCGCTCGGCTGTCCCCCTCAGAACAGGATCTCGATGGCATCCCCGAGCAGACCGAAGCCGAAGATCACCATCAGCACCGCCATCACGGCGGTGTTGTTGCGAATGAGCCACTCCTTGGCGCCGTCCAGCAGCTGGTCCAGGCGATCGCCGGCGACCAGGTAGGCGATGACCGGGACCGCCACCGTGAGCGCCGCCAGCACGGTGAACATCGCCACCGCGGCGACGGTCTCACCGCCGGAGAGCCCGATCGAACCGATCGTCACACCGGCGGCGGCCGCCAGCAGGAGGTTCTTCGGATTGACGGCCGACAGCAGAAATCCGAGCCCGAAGGCCGCGCCGGGCTTCAGGCCGTCGATTCGCTGCATCCATCCCGGCATGGCCGGCACCTCGTCGTCGCCCGGCCGGGACCGCCACTGCCGGACCGCAACGACGAGCAGGAGGAGACCGAGGACGAGCTTGATCCAGCCGGCGGCCGTCCCGGGGGTGCGGTCGTCTCCCTCGAGACCCGGCAGGAGGAGAACGACCGTGGCAACGGTGGCGATCCCGAACAGCCATGCCACCATGAAGGACACGCTGTTGGATCTCGCCCGACCGGAGAACAGCATCAGGATCACCGCCGCCACCGGGAGCGGACTCAAGGCGATGCCTATCGCAAAGGCCACCGTGCCGCCGATCGCTTCAGCCATCCTCGCTCCTCCTCCGCTTCTTCGCCGCAGCCAGGTTATGTCGGTTCGATGTGCCCGGAGACGCCGATCTCGTCGATCCGCTCAGGCACGGGTGCCGTCCGGCGGCCCTCGAGAATCTCGAGCCACGGCCGGTACAGACGGATCGCGTAGCGACCGCTTTCTCGGCTGCGAACATATGGCCGAGGACCGCACGCGGCCAGATCGCTCGGTCGCTCCGGTGTTGGTAGTGTCGGAACGTCCGGATGGTTCGCGAGGACGAAGAGGAGCTGTCGTGACACTCGAGGAGTACCGGCCTGGTTCTGCGTTCCCGGGAGTCGTTGGTCGAACCGTCGAGGAGTCGTCGCCGGCGTGGCCGGAGCCGTTGCGCGCCCGCGACGGAGCACCCAACGTCTTGTTCATCGTGCTCGACGACACCGGATTCGCCCAGTTGGGCTGCTACGGCTCCCCCATCGCCACGCCGAACATGGACCGGCTCGCCGGCAGCGGACTCACGTACAACAACATGCACACCACGGCCCTGTGCTCCCCGACGCGGTCGTGCATCCTCACCGGCCGCAACCACCACTCGAACGCGATGGCGTGCATCACGGAGGCGTCCACCGGTTACCCGGGCTACAACGCCAACATCCCGTTCGAGAACGGTTTCCTCTCCGAGATGCTCCTGCAGCACGGCTACAACACCTACGCAGTCGGGAAGTGGCACCTCACCCCTGCCGACCAGATCTCGGCTGCAGGACCCTACGACCGCTGGCCGTTGGGGCGTGGGTTCGAGCGCTTCTACGGGTTCCTCGGCGGCGAGACCCACCAGTACTACCCCGAGCTGGTGTACGACAACCATCAGGTCGAGCCCCCCACCACCCCGAACGAGGGCTATCACGTCACCGAGGACCTCGTGGACAAGGCCATTGGGTTCATCGCCGACGCCAAACAGGTGGCACCGAACAAGCCGTTCTTCATGTACTTCTGCACCGGAGCGATGCATGCCCCCCACCACGTGCGCAAGGAGTGGTCGGACCGGTACANNGTGCCGCGCTGGGAGTCGCTCTCCGCCGAAGAACGCCGGCTCTACGCCCGCATGATGGAGGTGTTCGCCGGGTTCCTCACGCACACGGACCACCACATCGGGAGGCTCCTCGACTTCCTCGAGAGGCTCGGGGAGCTCGACAACACGCTCGTCATGCTGATCTCGGACAACGGAGCCAGCTCCGAAGGCGGGCCTCGAGGTTCCGTCAACGAGAACCTCTTCTTCAACAACGTGCCCGAGTCCCTCGAGGAGAACCTGGCTGCCATCGACGAGATCGGCGGACCCACGACATTCAACCACTACGCATGGGGCTGGACCTGGGCGGGGAACACCCCCTTCCGGCGCTGGAAGCGCGAGACNNGCCGAGTCCCGCAGACGCACGCAGTACTTCGAGATGATGGGTCACCGCTCCCTGTACCACGATGGATGGCGCGCGGTCTGCCCGTGGCCCGGACCATCCTTCGCCGAGGCAGGCGCCTTCTTCGGTACGCCGATCTCGAAGGACGGGCTGACGGAGCTCGACGCCACGCGATGGGAGCTGTACCACGTCGACGAGGACTTCGCCGAGAACCACGACATCGCCGCAGAACACCGTGATCGCCTGATCGCCATGATCGGAACGTGGTACGTGGAGGCCGGCAAGTACGACGTCCTCCCGGTCGACGGGCGCGGCGTCCAGCGGTTTGCCGAGCTCCGCCCCCAGCTCGCCAAGGCACGCACGAGCTACACCTACTACCCGGGCACCCAGGCGATCCCGACGAACGCGGCCGCGGTGGTGCTCAACCGGCCCCACGCCATCGTCGCCGACGTCGACATCCCTGCCGGGGGCGCCGACGGCATCTTGATCGCCCACGGGGGCAACGACGGCGGCTATGCGCTCTACGTCAAGAACCGTCGCCTGACCTGGGTCCACAACTACGTGGCCCGGGAACGGCTCTTCGTGGTGGCAACCGAGGACGTTCCCGAAGGTCGCCACGAGCTGCGTTTCGAGTTCGAGGTGACCGGGCCGCCCGATATCGGGAACGGCCGGGGCACCCCCGGGATCGGTCAGCTCTACTACGACGGGCGCCTCGTCGGGCAGGCGGACGTCCCGGTGACGACTCCCCTCTCGCTCGGTCTCACCTCGGGGGTGGTGGTCGGTGCAGCACCCGGCGCTCCCGTGGCCCCGGAGTACGAGCCCCCGTTCGCCTTCGAGGGAACGGTTCACTCGGTGACGATCGACGTCTCAGGTGAGCTGATCGAGGACGACGAGGCGACGTTGCGCAGGTTGCTCGCCAGGCAATGACCGTGGCCGAAGGCCGCGCCGCGCGGGCAGGAAGACCGAAGGGTCCTCGGGCGTCCTAGCCCTTGGAGCCCAACGAGCGTTTGGCGAGCAGCATCGCGATGTCCATCACCTCGACCCGGTCGTCGGCGTTCAGCTCCTTCACGCCGTCGTCCATCATCACGTAACAGAACGGGCACCCGGTGGCGACGACGTCGGCCCCGGTCGCCACCGCCTCCTGGCTGCGCTCGATGTTGACCTTCTTGCCGGTCTGCTCCTCCATCCACATCCGGCCGCCACCGGCTCCGCAGCAGAACGACCGGGTGCCGTTGCGGGGCATCTCGACCCGCGTCGCGGCGGCATCGATGACCGAACGCGGGGCCACGAACACGTCGTTGTGGCGGCCGAGGTAGCAGGGGTCGTGGAACGTCACGGTCTGCCCGTTGCCCTTCGGGCTGAGCTTGCCGTCCTCGACGAGCTTCATCAGCAGCTCGCTGTGGTGGATCACCTCGTAGGTGCCGCCGAACTGCGGGTACTCATTGCCGAGTGTGTTGAAGCAGTGCGGGCACTGGGTGACGATCTTCTTCACCCCCATGCCGTTCAACGCCTCGACGTTCTGGCCGGCCAGCATCTGGAACAGGTACTCGTTGCCTGAGCGGCGGGCGGGATCGCCCGTGCACAGCTCGGAGGGCCCGAGGAT
>DKBA01000144.1 GCA_002450985.1 Acidimicrobiia bacterium UBA6912 | reverse complement strand
CTTCGCCGGGGTGGCGGTGTTCGTGGCCGCCTTCATCATCCAGAACACGTTCCGGATCATCGTGCGCCAGCGCCAGAAGGAGCTCGCGCTGATGCGGGCCGTCGGTGCGACGGGATCGCAGGTGATCTGGATGGTGGTGATCGAGGCGATCATCGTCGGGGTCTTCGCCTCGATCGTCGGCATCTTCCTGGGTCTCGTCATCTCGACGGGGCTCACCGGGGTGATGGATGCGCTCGGCTTCGACCTGCCCGCGACCACCGCGCCGCTCGCCATGCGCACGATCGTCGTCGGTGTCGCCGTCGGCGTCGGCGTGACCGTGGCCGCGGCGACACTCCCTGCGATCCGCGCCTCCCGGATCCCGCCCGTGGCGGCGCTGCGCGACATGGACGTGTCGCTGCGCATGTCCGATCGGGCCCGCCTGTGGGTGGGGAGCGGATTGCTGGTGATCGGTGTCGCCCTGATCCTCAACGGCCTGTTCGGGGACGTGCTCGACCTCGGCCCACTCAACGAGATCTCGGCGGTGGGCGTCGGTGCGCTGATGGTGTTCCTCGCCGTCAGCATCCTGAGCTCGAACATCGTGAAACCGGCAGCGACGTTCCTCGGCCGCCGGCCCGTCATGGCGGTGATCACCGCGATCGCCGCCCTCGCCTTGCTCGGCGGTGGGCTCGGGCTGATCGGGTTCGGCGCCTCCGCGGGCACGGCGGCGCTGGTCGGGCTGGCGATCCCTGCCCTGTTCCTCATCGGGGTCGGGGTGCTGGCCGTGTACCTGGCCTGGTCGGTGCTGCGGGACCGCTTCACACCGAATCTGGCCACCCAGAACTCGGTGCGCAAGCCGCGCCGCACGGCCACCACCGCCTCTGCGCTCATGATCGGGCTCGCCCTCGTCGCCTTCTTCTTCGTCCTCGGAGACTCGATCAAGGCATCGGCGGGGCGCGCCATCGACGAGGGGCTACGCGCCGACTACGTCCTCAGCGTCGGCGGGTTCAGCGGCGGGTTCAGCCCCGATCTCGCGGCCCAGCTGAAGCAGCAGCCGGAGATCGCGGCCACCACCTCGCTGCGGTTCGGCTTCTTCGACCTCGACGGCACCGAGCAGTTCGTCATGGGCATCGAAGCCGACACCGCCGACGAGACGATCTTCCTCGACATCCAGCAGGGCAGCCTGGCCGATCTCGCGGCGGGTGGGGTCTTCGTCTTCGAGGACACGGCCTCGGCAGAGGGCTGGACGGTTGGCGACACCGTGCCGATGGGGCTCGTCACGACCGGGCTTCAGCAGGTCCCGATCGTGGGGATCTATGCCGATTCCGGCGTGGTTCAGTCGAACTACCTCGTCGGCCTCGATTTCTACGGGCAGAACTTCAAGGGATTCGGCACCGACACCGATTTCGTCGTCGCCGTGAAGGCGGCCGACGGCGTGCCTCCCGAGGAGTCCCGCGCCGTCATCGATGCTGCCGCCGCCGACTACCCGAATGTGACGGTGCGCGACCAGACGGAGTACCGGCAGTCACAAGAGGACCAGGTCAACACCATCCTCGTGCTGTTCAACGCCCTGCTGATCCTGGCCGTGATCATCGCCATCTTCGGCATCACCAACACCCTGGCCCTGTCCATCTTCGAGCGGACACGCGAGATCGGTCTGCTACGGGCGGTGGGAACGAGCCGCGGGCAGATCGTGCGCACGGTGTCCTACGAGTCGCTGATGGTGGCCATCATCGGCACGGTGCTCGGCATCGTGATCGGGCTGTTCTTCGGCATCGTCGTCACCGCGGCATTGCGGCCGCAGGGCATCAACGTGCTGTCGATCCCGGGCCTGCAGATCGGCCTCCTGGTCGTCTTCGGCGCCATCGCCGGATTGTTCGCCGCCATCCTGCCGGCCCGCCGCGCCTCCCGGCTCAACATCCTGGAGGCGATCGCCTACGAGTGACAGAGCACGCTGCGGAGGGCCAGGGCGGACGTCCGCCCTGGCCCTCCGTGCACGTCACTCCCCGGACACTCGGGCGGACAACGATCGCCCGACTAGCGCCCGGTAGCCGTCTACCTTGAAGGCGCTCGCCGCCGGCGAGCGCTGCTTCCTCACGTCGGGTATCGCCTTGCTCAAGTCTGCACTCAAGAGCCTGCTCGCCCACCGCACCCGGCTCGCCCTCACCGCCCTCTCGATCGTCCTCGGGGTCGCCTTCATCGCCGGCACGTTCATCTACACGGACACCACCAAGCAGGCGTTCGACGGCATCTTCGAGGACGCCTTCGTCGGCATCGACGTCGTCGTGACCGGGGACAGCGAGTTGACCTTCGGCCAGGGCACGTTCTTCCCCGATGGTCTGGTCGACGACGTCGCCGCCGTGCCCGGAGTCGACGTCGCCGTCGCCAGCGTGATGGGATTCGGCGTGCAGATCATCGGTCCGGACGGGGTGGCGATCGGCGGCATGGGGCCGCCGCAGTTCGGCGCCTATCTGCCTACCGACCCGGGGATCGACGGCGGGTTCGTGGTGAGAGAGGGCCGCGCTCCCGCCGGACCGGACGAGATCGTGATCGACGCCATGTCCGCCCGCGACGGCGACTACGAGCTCGGCG
Source organism: Acidimicrobiia bacterium UBA6912 (assembly GCA_002450985.1). Classification (GTDB taxonomy): domain Bacteria; phylum Actinomycetota; class Acidimicrobiia; order Spongiisociales; family UBA5794; genus UBA6912. The sequence goes on along the minus strand of DKBA01000144.1, from coordinate 1,082 downwards.
ACCTCGTACCGATCGTGTCGCAGACCTCGGCACAGCGCGAGTACACCCTCGTCGGCATCGCCGGTTTCGGTGCTGCCGACAGTCTCGGCGGCGCCACGTTCGCCCTCTTCGACCTCCCCACGAGCCAGGAGGTGCTCGGCGTCGCCGGAAGGGTGAACGGTGTCTACGTGCAGGCGGTGGAAGGCGTGGACGCGGACCGCCTCGTGGCTCGGATCCAGCCGGCTCTGCCGGACGGCGCCATCGCCCGCTCCGCCCAGTCGGCAGCCGAAGAGCAGGCGGGCGCATTCCGCGATGCCCTGAGCTTCTTCAACAACATCCTGCTCGTCTTCGGCTTCGTCGCCTTGTTCGTCGGGAGCTTCATCATCTACAACACCTTCCGCATCGTCATCGCCGCCCGGTTGCGTGAGATGGCGCTGATGCGGGCGATCGGGTCGACCCGGCGCCAGGTGATCCAGACCGTGCTCACCGAGGCGACGTTGATCGGCGCCGGCTCGTCGGTGGCGGGCATCCTGGGCGGTATCGGCCTGGCGATCGGGCTGCGCGCCGCGCTCGCCGCCTTCGGCATCGACCTGCCCACCACCTCGCTCGTCGTGCTGCCGCGCACCATCGTCGCCGGACTCGCCGTCGGCCTGATCGTCACCCTGGCGTCTGCGGTGTTCCCCGCCGTCAAGGCCTCCCAGGTTCCCCCGATCGCGGCGATGCGCATCGAGGCCGCCGCACCACAACGCCGCTCGCTGCGCAGGCGGGCCCTGGCCGGTCTCCTGGTCGGCGGCGCAGGCGGGGGGCTGCTGCTCGCCGGGCTGCTCGGGGACACGGAGAACACCACCGTGGTGCTCACCCTCATCGGTCTCGGCGCCGCCGTGATCATCATCGGCGCCTACGTGCTCGGCGCCGTCGTGGCCGAGCCGGTCTCCCGGGTCATCGGGGCACCCTTCGCCCGCACCTTCGGCATCGCTGGCCGCCTCGCCCAGCGCAACGCGGGCCGGAGCCCGCGCCGTACCGCCGCAACCGGTGCGGCGGTGATGATCGGCATCGCGCTCATCTCGCTGGTCACGATCCTCTCCGCGTCCATTCGCGGCACC
>DKBA01000328.1 GCA_002450985.1 Acidimicrobiia bacterium UBA6912 | reverse complement strand
GCCATCGCCCGGGCCGGGGCTCCCGACGTCGATGCAGAGTCGCGAGCGTGGGTGCGTGAACACGGTCCGGTGCGCCCGGGCGAGGCAGCGGTGACATCGGCGGGGGCGATGCCCGCTCGCTGGGTCGTTCACGTCGTCGGGCCCCGGTATCGGGCCGGCCAGGACAACGCCGGATTGCTCGCCGAGGCGGTGACCGCAGCCCTCTCCGCGGTTGCGGGCCTGGGGGCGGCGAGCGTTGCCCTCCCGGCCATCTCCGCCGGCATCTTCGGCTACCCGCCCGACGACGCGACCTCCGTGATCGCCGCCACCGTGGCCGGGTGGGCACAGACCCACGAGGATCCCGCCGAGGTGATGCTCGTCGGCTACGACGCAGCGATGGCAGGCCGCTTCGCAGCGGCGCTGGGGGATCTCGTCGCCTGACTCCTCGTGGCGGCTGGGCCTGAGAGGTCGTCGCTCGACGCCGCAAGATACTGTAAGGTGTCTTTGTCTGATGTAAGGAGTCGATGATGGGTCACACCGAGGAGTTTCCCCCGGTCCTCGACACGGCCATGGTCGCCGAGCTGCTCGGCATGAACATCCAGGTCGTGCGGCGCATGGCGCGCGAGGGCCAGATTCCCTCGTACCGGCTGCCCGGCGGCCGCACGTTCCGTTTCTTCCGTGACGAGATCCTCGACTGGTTGCGCAGCTTCCCGGTGCAGCCGGGTGAATTCGACGAGACGGACGAAGCCGCCGAGGTCGACGCCTGACCGGGCCCATGGCGACCGACGGCACGGCGCCCGGGGCCGGGTACGGCGACGATCCCACCGGCGGCGACCTCGCCGACGTCGCCCGTGCCGGCGCCCGCGAGTGGCAGCAGGAGATGGCGGCGTGGGAGAGCGACGCCGAGATGCTGCGGCTCCGGCAGCGCCACCTCGGCAACGTCCTGTGGGAGGCGATGCAGCGAGGCGACCGGGTCACGGCGACGGCCGGCGGCCACTCCTTCACCGGGACCCTCACCGCCGTTCGGGGCGATCTCGCCGTCCTGGAGACCCCCGACGTCACCGCAGCCCTCCACATCCCGGCGCTCGACGCCGTGCAGCTCGAACATTCGGGCGGCGGCGTGGCGGGCGACCGCACCTACGGCTCGCTGCGGGCGTATCTCGGGATGCTCGAGGTCGAGGCCCGTCAGGTGCGCATCGTCGGCCGCACCATCGACGTCACCGGGCGGGTGGTCGTCGCCGCCGACGACCACGTCCTCCTCGCCCCGGCGGCGGGAGGTGAGACCGCAGTGGCCATCGCCGCGATCGTCGCCGTCATGACGAGCACCCACTGACGCTCGGGGACCATCCGGCCCGAGCATCCTGCCGCAGGGATTGGTGGCGTCTACGCCGGGTTCTCGTCGCCGACCTGGAGCGGGCGCGACCGGTCGCATCTCGAGCAGAACCGGCCGGCCGCCTGCTCAGCCTTGGCCTTCGGAGTTGGCACACAGGGCGTGGCCGCAGTAGCACTGGTTGCCGTCTGGGTCCTCGATGCCCATGCGGCACGACGGACCGCAGTACCGCAAGCTCTCGTCGATGGGGCAGGTGCAGGGGGGATGGGCGCACGTCATCGGGTGGCTCCTCTCGTGGTGGCGCCGGGTGCGTCAGTTGCCGACGATCTCGTGGACCTCGGCGTCGGCGGGCGCCTGCACCGCCTGATGGCGCAGCCAGTCGATCACCTCGTCGCGGAAGTAGCGGAAGTTCTTGCCCCAACGGTAGGCCGGGATCTCGCCCCGCGAAACCTTGGATCGCACCACCTCCGCGGTGGAGCCGAGCATCTCCGCCACCTGCGCCGTGTTCAACGTCGGCGGGTACTGCTCCTTGTACGCCTCGATGATCTTGTCGAAGTCGAGCGGCATGCGGTCCTCTCTCACAACCTCAGCGTCACGATAGCTAACGATACTCTCGCCACTGGACACGTTGCAAGGACCACTTGCGACGATCCTGGAAGACTTCTACAGTCGGGGCCTCGGACACAAGGAGTGGGTGTGAGCGTGGGGGACCTGCCCGAGGAGACTGCTCGGCTGCGGACGCTTGAGCCGCAGCCGCCGCCGCGCCGCAGGCTCAGCAGCCGCATCGGTCTGCTGCACGTCATCGCCCTCGTCTCCGGCCTGCTCGCTTTCCTCCTGATCCTGTCCTGGATGCGTTCGCAGCAGGACCTCGTGGAGGTGGCGGTGGCCCGGGAGACGATCCGCTCCGGCAACGTCATCGGCGCCGGGATGTTCGATTTCGTCGAGATCCCGGCGTCGGGTGGGTTCGACGGAGCGCTCGTGTCGCCCGACGAGGCGGAGCGTCTCGTCGGTTCCGTCGCCACGCGGCAGATCAACGCCGGTGAGCCGATGCTGGACACGGACGTTCGCCCCGTGGACACCCCGGAGGGGCTGCGGGCGATGTCGGTGCCGCTCGACATCAATCGAGCCGTGGGCGGCGACATCGCGGTGGGCGACCGTGTCGACATCATCGGCTTCGACGACGTCGGGCCCCACTACATCGCCACCGACGTGGCCGTCCTCGACGTTCCCGGGGAACGCTCGTCGGCCTTCGCCGCCACGACGAGCTTCGCCATCACCGTCGCCGTCGACGAGTCGGAGGCGCTCGCCATCGCCGCCGCCCTCGAGGCGGGCGACGTCCACGTCATCCGATCCACGGGTGCGCCCGAGGTGACCATCGACCGGGTGGCGCCTCCGGTGCCGACCGGTGACGGTGGGGACGGCTGAGCATGGCGACGACGCGGGTCGAGCCCGCCGTCTGCTTCGGATCCTCGCAGCGGTCGTGGGTCACCGACCTGATCAACTACGTGAGCGACCACGGCGGGATGCGAGTGGTCGGCACCGTGCTCACCCAGGACGATGCGCTCGGTCTCGCCTTCGACGTCCTGGTCATCGACGACGTGTCGAGTGTGCTGTCCCCCCGTCTCGTCGAACGCCTCCACGGTGCGGGCCGGCTCGTCGTCGGGGTGTTCGACGCCGAGCGCGGTGCCGGCGCCAAGGAGCGGCTTCTCTCGGCAGGGATCGATGCCGCCATCTCCTCCGACGCCACCGCCGCCGAGTTCGTGCGGGTGATCGCCGAGGCGGTCAGGCAACGCTCCATCGACCGAGAGTTCGCCGATCTCGTCGTCGAGATCGACGAGCCCGTGGCCGCCGGGGGCGACGTGCATCGCGCAGCGGCCCGCACCGAACCGGCATCCGCCGCCGGCCGTGGCCGGATCGTCGTGGTGACCGGCGCCGACGGCGTCACCGAGATCGCCGTGGGCATCGCCGCGTCGATGGTCGGCCGCAAGGTGAGCGTGGCGCTGGTCGACATGGACACCCTCGAGCCGTCGATCGCCCAGCGACTCTCCATGCCGCTCACCCCGAACATCTTCACGGCGACCGAGCACCTCCGGCTCCGGTCGACGCTGACCGACGGGTTCACGGTGCACCCGGAGGGGTTTGCAGTCGTCGCCGGGATACCGAACCCGCGGGAGTGGGAGAACCTCTCCGAGACGGAAGCCGCGGATCTCGTCGGTGAGCTGGCGACGGGCTTCGAGGTCACGGTCGTCAAGATCAACCGCCATCTCGAGGACCTGTCGAGCTTCGCCGGCACCGCAGGCCGCTTCGATGTCGGGCGACGCCTGGTCGGGCTCGCCGATCACATCGTGGCGGTGACGAGCGCCAGCCCACTCGGCGGGACCCGGCTGCTTGCGCTCGCCGGGGATCTGCGACATCTCACCGCCGCTCCGATCCACGTGGTGGTCAACCAGGCGCCGTCGAGCCAGTTCGTGCAGGGCGAGATCGGCGAGGAGATCTCTCGCAGCATGGCTCCGGTCTCGCTGACGTTCCTGCCGATCGACGCCAAGGTGCGGAAGGCGGCGTGGCAGGGCACGGTGGTGCGCTCCGGAGGGTTCGTGCGCCGGCTCGGCAAGCTCGCCGAGTGGTTCGCGCCCGCCGGCTCCGGTCGGGCCGTCGCAGACGCACCCAACCCGTCGGCGGAGAGCCCGGTCCGGCGCGACGTGGTGGAGGACCCATCGTGAGCGTCTACGCCGACCTGCGGCGGAGGCTCGCCGAGGAGATCGAGGAACGGAAGCTGTCGCCCGATGAGGACGCAGCCCGCATCCAGCGGCTGGTCAAAGAGACCGTCCAGGCGTACCAGACCGCGGCGCACGCCGGTGACGGGCGGCCGCTGCGTGACCCGCACGAGATGGCGCGCCGGTTGTGGCACGGGATCGCCGGCTACGGCCCGATCACCGAGCTACTGGACCGGCCCGACATCGAGGAGATCTTCATCGAAGGCGATCGCATCTCGTACATCGGGTCGTCGGGACGGCTCGAAGCACTGCTGGCTCCGACCACGGAGAGCGAGAACCGCCAGATCGTCGATCGGTTGCTCGCCGGCACCAACCGCCGGCTCGACGCCTCCTCGGCGATCCAGCAGGCCCGGGTGCTCGACGGAAAGGCCCGACTCACCGCCGTCATCCCGCCCGTCTCCGACCGGCTGTCGGTGACGCTGCGCAAGTACACGATCTCGGACGAGACGCTGGGGACGCTGGTCGATCGCCAGGCGATGCCGACGAGCGCCGCAGCATTCCTGTGGGCGCTCGCCCAGGTGAGCGCCTCGACGCTCTTCTCGGGGCCGACCGGGGCCGGCAAGACCACGGCCATGAGCGCCTACCTGCGCGCCGTGCCAGACGACATCTGCATCCGTATGGTCGAGGAGGTCCGGGAGCTGCACATCCCGCTGTCCCTGCACTCTTCGTTCTACGAGGCGTCGAGCGTTGCGATGGACGGGGGCCGCCGCTACTCCTTGCGCGATCTCATCAAGGTGTGCCTCGCCCAGCGAGTCGACCTGCTGTGCGTCGGCGAGGTGCGTGGCGAGGAGGCCTACGAGCTGACGCGGGCCGTCAACGCCGGGTGCGGGTTCACCTGCACGGTGCACGCCAACTCGGCCAGGGAGGCGCTGTCCGCGCTCGTCGAGAACTCGCTGAAGGCGGGCGAGAACATCCCCGAGTCGGTCGCCAGGCGGAGCTTCGCACGGGGCATCGACGTGGTCGTCCACCTCGACCGGCGTATCGGCTCGGGTGGCTACGGGCCGGCTCGCAAGGTGGGTGAGATCGTGTCGATCGCTCCGTCGATGGCGACGGACGACTTCACGACCGAGCCGATCTTCTCCAGAGAGTCGCGGGATGCGCCCATGGAGTGGACCGGCACGCTGCCGCAGCCCGATGTGGCGCGCCGCATCGAGGAGATCCTCCCGCAGGGGGTCACCGTCAAGGATGTGCTCGCCGGGGAATGGAGGCCGCACCTATGAGGCTGCTCGCAGCCGTGCTCGGTGGGGGTGCGGTCTATCTGCTGATGGCGTCGTTTCTCGGTGTGGCCCCGAACCTGGAGCTCCCGACGCGCGCCAGGCCGCAGATCTCGAAGCGACAGCTCTGGCTGATCCAGGCCGGCTCCGAGCTGACGCCGCGCCAATTCGTGACGGGATCGATCGCCGCCGGCGTCGCCGCGTTCCTGCTCTTGGCGCTCGTGACGCAGAGCGTGCTCATCGCCCTGATCCCCGCGATCGCGGTTGGGTTGCTGCCCAGGGCCTACTACGCCAGGGAGCGGCAGAAGCGCATCGTCGAGATCCAGCAGGCATGGCCCGACGGGATTCGCGACATCCTGGCGCACGTGTCCTCGGGGGCCACGCTGACGCGCGCCCTCGAGTCGCTCGCCACGGACGGTCCCGAGGCGCTTCGCTTCGCCTTCTCCCGGTTCCCGCTGCAGGCCCGCATGTTCGGGGTCGTGCCGGCGCTCGAGATCGTGAAGGAGGAGCTCGCCGACCCCACATCGGACAAGGTGATCGAGGTGCTGATCCTCGCCCACGAGTACGGCGGCGATCTCGTCCAGGACGTGCTGCGGGACCTCGTCGATGCGATCACCGAGGACCTGCGGGTGCTCGAGGAGATCCGCACCGCGGGCCTCGAGCAGCGTATCGAAGGGTTCCTCGTCGTCGTCGTCCCGTGGGCGGTGCTCGTGTTCCTCGCCACGGTGCCGCCGGACTACCGGGCGTTCTACCGCACCAGCACCGGGCAGCTCGTCGTCGTGATCGGCGCCGTCTGGGCGATGGTCGGGCTGGTGGTGATGCGCCTCATCGCCCGCGACCGGGGCGAGGGCCGGGTACTCGGCGGTAGCGCGACCACGAGCCGCGAGGCGCGAGAGGCGGTGCGATGAGCCAGGTCGAGCTGCTCGGGGCCCTGCTCGGTGGCATCGCGGTCGGCGCCCTGGTCTGGGTCGTCCTGGATCCGCATCGCCGGCTGGCGCCTCGGCTGCGGCCGTACGCCGCAGTCTCCAGGACTCGCCTCGCCGGCTCCTACGACGTGGGCGGGCAGGCCTACGCCGTCGCCTCGTCGGGTGAGTCGACGATGCAGCGCCTCTTCGGCCCGATCTTCGATGCCGTCGTCGCCTGGTTCTCCCAGCTCATCGGGGCGGGCAACGACGAGCAGCTCGCCCTCCGGCTCCGCCACGCCGGGCTCTACCCGGGGCTCCCGCCGGGGGAGCGGGTCAGGGAGTACCGGGTGCGGTCGCTGGCCCGGTCACTGGTGCTCATGGCAGTGCTCGGTGGCTTCGGGGTGCTGGTCGGGGGGCCACGGGCGATGCTGTTCATGGGGGTGCTCGGTTTCGTGCTCGGTGTCGCCCTGGCCCGCAGCCGCGTCGACGGGGCCATCAAGCTGCGCCGCGAGCGGCTGCGCAGCGAGCTGTACACCTTCAACCAGGTCATCGCCATGCGCACCCGGGTGGGCGGCGGTGTGGTCGATGCGCTCCGTCACGCCGTGGCTCGGGGCAACGGGGTGTTCGTCGACGAGCTCGCCGAGGTGCTCCGCCTCCAGGCCTCGGGTGTCACGATGGCGGAGGCGCTGCGGCGGGCCGCCTCGTTCACCGCCGAGCCCGAGGCGCAGCGCACGTACAACGTGCTCGCCACGGCGCAGGACCGCGGCGCCGACCTCGGCGATGCCCTGCTCGACCTCTCCAAGGACTTGCGCGCCCAGCGACGGGACGACCTCCAGCGACAGGCGGCGCGGCGCCGGCTGTGGCTGATCATCCCGATCGTGATCATCCTCGCACCGGTGTTGCTCCTGTTCATCGGGGCGCCGGTGCCGTCGCTGATCTTCGGCTCGTGAGCGGGGCCAGGCAATCAAGGGACGGCTTCGGCCGCATACGGGAGGAGAACAGATGCACCTGACGAGACTTTGGCTGGCGCTGCAACTCGGCGGCGACGAGCGGGGCGAGGTGAACACCGCCGCCATCCTGGCGTGGACGGTGCTGGCGGTCGTCGCCATCGCCGGCATCAACATCCTGTTCGACGATCTCGTCACCACCGTGTTCAACGACGTGAAGGAGCGGATCCTCGGGATCGGGGGCTGATGGCTCGCTGCCGGGATGCGGCGGCCGCGGACGAGCGCGGTGAGATCGGGGTGGGCATCCTGCTCGCCGTCACCCTGACGCTCGTCGTCGCGGTCGGGATCGTCAACATCTTCATGTACCTGTACGGCCAGTCGGTGGTGCGCGCCGCCCTCGACGAGGGGGTGCGGGCCGGCTCCCGGGTCGATGCCGGCGTCGTGGTGTGCCTGGACCGCGCCCAACAGGTGCTCGACGATCTGCTCGCGGGCGACCTCGGCGACAACGTGGCCATCGCCTGTGCCCCCGGCGCCACCCCTGCCGAGCTGGTGGCGACGGCCGACGCCACGTTCGAGAGCCCGATGCCGGGGGTGCCGACGTGGACGTTCCGTCTGGAGGCCCGGGCGACGCAAGAGCTGGCGGCCAACCCGTGAATCCGTTCCGCGCACTCCATCGCCGGGAGCGGGGCGAGGCCGCAGTGCTCGAGATGATGTTCGTCATCGGCCTCCTGCTCCTCCCAACGGTCATCGGGCTCGCCCAGGTGCCGCGCTGGATCGACGCCCGCTCCACGGCGGAGCTGGCGGCGCAGGAAGCGGTGCGGCAGATGGTGCTCGCCCCCGACGAGGCGACCGGGCGGGCGGCGGCGGAGGCGATGGCCCGCCAGATCGTCGTCAATCACGGCTGGCCCGAGTCGGCGCTGCTCGGAGTCGAGTTCTCCGGCACCCTGGTGCGGGGTGGGGAGGTCACCGCCCACGTCACGGTCGAGTTCCCGGCCATCGTCGTACCGCCGATCGGCGAGTTCGGCGGAGGGATGGCGCGCACCTGGTCGCACACGGAGCGGGTCGAGGACTTCCGGGAGTTCTGATGCGGAGCGAGCGCGGTGCCGTGACGATCTGGGGGCTCGGGCTGATCCTCGTCCTCTTCGGGTTCGCTGGGCTCGCCATCGACACCTGGCGGGTGTTCGCCGAGCGCCAGGCTCTCGCCGGGCTCGCCGATTCGGCGTCGATCGCCGGCGCCACCGCCATCGACGTCGCCACGTTTCGCGACACGGGCGTGGTGCAGCTCGACGAGGCCGCCGCCGAGCAACGCGCTCTCGACTACCTCGCCGCCCACGCCCCCGCGCTCGACGACGACATCACCGCCACCCTTGCGTTTCCGGCGGGCGGCATCGAGGTGACCCTCGACCGCGACGTCGAACCGACGCTGATCCGCGTGTTCCTCGGCAACGACCCCATCCACCTGCAGGTCACCGCCTACTCCATCCCAGGAGAACGCCTCGGCCCGTGAGAGCGAGTCCGGGAGCCTCCCGCACCCGGACGGTGTTCCCGCAACCCCACAGCATCGCTTGCCCTCGCACCGGCGCCCGCCGTTTGGTGTTGCCTCCCAATTCGGCGTTATACCTTGACGCGTCAATATATTCTGTGTAACACTGCGTTGCATGGAATCTGACGACGCTTCCACTCCTTCCGACCCCGGCCCCGAGTCGACGAGGCGCTATGTCATGCGGGCCCGGAAACGGGCCGTCGATCGGACCCGAGAACGGATCCTCGAGGCCATGGCACAGCTCTGGCTCACGCGCCCGTACGACGAGGTGACGCTCGCCGACGTCGCCGACCTGGCCGGCGTCTCCCGGCAGACGCTGTACCGGCAGTTCGGCACCAAAGACGATCTCCTCGTGGCGACGGCGGAGTGGAAGGGCCCGCAGGGGGAGGCACAGACCCTGGCCCCTCCCGGCGACGTCGACACAGCCATCGCCAACCTGATGGCGCTCTACGAGACGATGGGTGACGCCAACGTCAGGGCGCTCGAGCTCGAGGGCCGGGTCGACGCCATGGATCACATGCTGAAGCGCGGCCGATCGGCGCACCGCGCCTGGATCGAACACGTCTTCGACCCGTGGCTTCCCGCCCCCGGCACCTCAGGTCGAGAAGGACTCGTCATGGCGTTCTATGCCGCCACCGATGTCATGCAGTGGAAGCTGCTGCGACGCGACTTCGACCTCACCGCTTCCGACGCCCAGCGAGTCATTCGCCGCCTCGTGGACGGCGTCATCTGCACGATCGCTCACCACGAGGAGGGAGAGGTATGACGGCCCGCTCACTGCAGTTCCTGTTCGCCATGTGGGAAGGCGGCGGCACGCTTCCGCCTCAGCTCGCAGTGGCTCGCCGGCTCCTCGATCGTGGCCACTCGGTACACGTCGTCGCCGACCCGACCGTCGAGGACGATGCGCTCGCTGCGGGCTGCACGTTCTCGGCATGGCGTCGGGCGCCGCACCGGACCTCGCTCGACCCGAGCCAGGATCTCCTCCGAGACTGGGAAGTCAAGAACCCGTTCGCCATGCTCCGCCGGGTTCGCGACGTCTTCGTGGCCGACCCTGCTGCGCAGTTCGCAGCCGACACGACAGACGCCATCGAAGCCATCCAACCCGACGTGGTGGTGCCCGACTTCATGCTCTTCGGCACGATCATCGCCGCCCAGGCGGCGGGGCTCCCGGTCACCCCGATCGTCCCCAACATCTGGATGCTGCCCACAAAGGGGGCGCCTGCGATCGGTCCTGGGTTCGGACCCCCGAAGACGGCCCTCGGCCGTGCACGCAACGCCGTCATGCTGGCGATGGCGAATCGGCTCTTCGACCGAGCGCTCCCGACGCTCAATGAGGCCCGCGCCGCGCACGGTCTGGCGCCGCTCGAGTCGTTCTACGACCAGGTGCTGGCCACCGACCGGATCCTCGTCCTCACCAGCAGCATCTTCGACTTCGCCTCGTCGTCGACGCCACCCCACGCACGCTATCTGGGGCCGATGCTCGACGACCCGTCATGGGCCGAACGATGGGAACCGCCGTGGCCGAGCGACGATGACGACCCACTCGTTCTGGTCGGGTTCAGCTCGACATATCAGAACCAGGGCCCGTTGCTCCGGCGGGTGGTCGCCGCCCTCGAGCGCCGTCCGGTGCGAGCCGTGCTCACGCTCGGGCAGATGCTCGACTCCAGCGAGGTCCCGACAACGCACAACGTCCACGTGGTCGCCTCCGCGCCCCACACGCCGATTCTCCGAGAGGCTGCGCTGGCGATCACCCACTGCGGTCACGGCACGACCCTCAAAGCCCTCGCCGCCGGGCTTCCCGTGCTGTGCATCCCGATGGGCCGGGACCAGAACGACACGGCGGCCCGGGTGGTCCACCAGGGCGCCGGGATCCGGCTTTCTCCCCATGCGTCCGTCGAGCGTATCGGCGAGGCGGTGGACAGGATGCTCGCCGATCCTGCGTTCGGCGCCGAAGCCCGGCGGTTGGCGGCTGAAATCGCACGAGAACGCCGAGAGAACGATGTGGCAGCAGAACTCGAGCAGGTGGCCGAGCTCCACCGGGAAAGGATCACGAGATGACCTTGAGAACGCCCACCCGCAGCCGCCTCGGCGCAACCCCGCTTCTCGTCTCGGGAGCCGTCCTGCTCATGGTCGGCAACATCGCCCATCCCATCGACGCAGACCCGACGCCGCTGTCGCGGCTCGAGCTCGCCACCGGATCCGGGTGGATCCTCATCCACGGCGTGCTCGCTCTCGGTTTCCTCGTCCTCACCACCGGTGTCGTGATCGTCGGCCGGCAGCTCGCCCACGAACGCAGCGCGACTCCGGCGCACTTCGCCACGACCGCCGCCATCGTCGGCGGAATCCTCCTCGTGGCGGTCTTCGGCGCCCTCGACGGCTATGCCATCTCGGAGCTGGCACGCTCGGAAGCCGCTGCGGAGACGATCCACGCCGCAGCCGTCGCCGAAGAGGCCATCGACTCGGGGCTCGCTGCCATCGGAACGCTCGCCTTCTTCGGCCTCGCAGTGGGAGCCCTCGGTGTCGCCATCGTGCGCGACCGTAGCCAGCGGCGCTGGGTGGGCTGGTCGGCGGTCGTGATCGGCGGGGTCGGGACACTCGCCGGTGCGACGCTGCTCACCCAAGGACCGACGTCCTTCAGCATCAACGTGATGCTGCGGCCGGTGGCCGTCGCCGGGACCTTGTGGTTCATCGCGCTTGGGTTCGCCCTGCGCGGTCGATCCGAGACAGGTGCAAGGCAGGGGCGCGCGCTGCCAGCCCCGTAGCTCCAACCGGCAGCGGGTGGACGACCGGGTGGGTCTTGCCCGGAGCGGCTCGTCCTAGGATCGGCGCAGCGTCGAGAGGACCCCGCAGCGATGCGCCACGAACGCGCCGGAACCCCGGCCGAGCCCGCCGATCTGGTCGACGTCGCCCACTTGGTGACGGCCTACTACACGACCACGCCGGACCTCGACGACCCTGCGCAACGCGTCGCGTTCGGTACGTCGGGGCATCGCGGCTCCAGCCTCACCGGTTCCTTCAACGAAGCGCACATCGCCGCCACGACCCAGGCGATCTGGGAATACCGGGTGAGCGAGGGGGTCGGGGGCCCCGTCTTCATGGGGCGGGACACGCACGCCCTCTCGGAGCCGGCGTGGTCCACGGCCCTCGAGGTGCTTGCCGGCAACGGCGTGACGGTGCTGGTCGACGCCGACGGCCGGTACACGCCGACGCCGGCGATCAGCCACGCCATCCTCACCCACAACGGCGCACTCAGACCCGGCGACGGCGGGCGCGCCGACGGCATCGTCGTGACCCCGTCCCACAACCCTCCCGCCGACGGCGGGTTCAAGTACAACCCGCCCCACGGCGGCCCGGCCGACACCGACGCCACCGGCTGGATCGCGGCTCGCGCCAACGAGCTGCTCGCAGGCGGCAACGGGGCGGTGCGGCGGGTCTCGCGCTCCGTTGCGCTCGCCGCCGACACCACCCGGACCTACGACTTCTGCGGCCGCTACGTCGACGACCTCGGATCGGTGCTCGACCTCGACGCCATCCGCCATGCCGGGGTGCGGATCGGCGCCGACCCGCTGGGCGGGGCCAGCGTCGACTACTGGGGACGGATCGCCGAGACCCACCGGCTCGACCTCACCGTCGTCAACCCCCGGGTGGATGCGACGTGGCGATTCATGACCCTCGACTGGGACGGCAAGATCCGCATGGACTGCTCCTCACCCGATGCGATGGCCTCGCTCATCGCCAACCGCGAGGCGTTCCAGGTCTCCACCGGCAACGATGCCGACGCCGACCGCCACGGCATCGTGACTCCCGACGGCGGGCTGATGAATCCCAACCACTTCCTCGCCGTGGCCATCGACTACCTGTACGCCCACCGCGAAGAGTGGGGCGCCGACACTGCGATCGGCAAGACCCTGGTCTCGTCGTCGATGATCGACCGGGTCGCCGCCGGGCGAGGACGACGGCTCATCGAGGTGCCGGTCGGGTTCAAGTGGTTCGTCCCCGGGCTCCTCGACGGTTCCGTCGGCTTCGGCGGTGAGGAGTCGGCCGGGGCATCCTTCCTGCGGCGCGACGGCTCGGTGTGGACCACCGACAAGGACGGCATCCTGCTCGCCCTGCTGGCGTCGGAGATCCTGGCGGTCACCGGGTCGTCGCCGACCGAGCTGTATCGGGGACTGACCGAGCGCTACGGCGACCCCGCCTACGCCCGGGTCGACGCCCCCGCCACCCGAAAAGAGAAGGCGGTGCTCGCCAAGCTGTCGCCGGATCAGGTGACCGCCTCCGAGCTGGCCGGTGAGCCGATCACGGCGATCCTCACCGCCGCCCCGGGCAACGGCGCTTCCATAGGCGGGCTCAAGGTCACGACCGAGAGCGCCTGGTTCGCCGCCCGCCCCTCCGGCACCGAGGACGTCTACAAGATCTACGCCGAGAGCTT
>DKBA01000025.1 GCA_002450985.1 Acidimicrobiia bacterium UBA6912 | reverse complement strand
CGGCTCCCACAGGAAGTGATTCCTTGGACTCCTCTGGTGCCGGCAACAGGGTGCGGGAAGAGCGTCAACGGCAGTCGTTGGGCAACCTGGGTACACGTTGGTCGCCGTGAGTCTGCTGCCGTCACGAGGTGCGCAGAACCAGTCTCCGCACCCTGCCTCACGTGTTGGCCTCTCGCAAAGCCACACGGTTATCTTCTCAGAGAAGCTATATTCGCCCGCTCCACGGTCCCCGCGAAGGGACCCTTCCAGGGAAGGTGCGGAGAGAGCCCATGACCGCGGGTCGATCGATCATCACACTGTTGCTGTTGTTTCTGCTGGGCTCCTGCGGCGGTACCCAATCAGCCGGTGCGCCGGAGACGTCCGGAGACAGCGCACAGCAGGCGCCATCGGTGCCTGCCTCCCTTCCGGGGAGCTTCGTCGTCGGTGCGCTGCAGGAGGGCCTGCACTTCCTGGGCTATGACCCGGGTCCCATCGACGGGCTGTATGGAGAGCAGACCCAAGAGGCCGTCCTCGCCTTCCAGGAGGCGGCGGGTCTCGAGACGACCGGGCACCTCGACGAACCGACGGCCCTGGCACTCGCCGACTCGTCGCCCGAGGTGAGGGTGCTCGCCATCGAAGCCCTCCAGATCGAGCTGACCGAGTTGGGCTACTACTCAGGCCTCATCGACGGGGTGTTCGGCGAGCAGACCGGTGAGGCGCTCGGCGCCTTCCAGGAGGCCGAGGGCCTCGAAGTCACGCGGAGCATCGATCCGGAGACCTTCGATCGCCTCAACGCCCGGTATGAAGCAGAGGTCGTCGATGCCCACATCGCCGCATCGGGGTACCAGCAGGCCCCACCGGAGACGGTTGCGCCGGACGCAGCCGCATCGGCAGACGGCGCCACCACCGTGCTCCGGCCTGGTGACCGGGGTCCAGAGGTCGAGGCGCTCCAGCGGCGCCTGGCGGAGCTCGGGTATCGACCTGGTTCCGTGGACGGCCGGTTTGGAGGCGAGACCGCCTCCGCCGTGCTCGCGTTCGAGAAGCGGGAGGGCCTGTCGCGCGACGGCCTCGCCGGCCCCGAGGTGATGGCCCGCCTCGCTAGCCCCGAAGGTGCCGGGCCGCGCAACGCCGACGGGCCCCGAGTGGAGGTCGATCTCGATCGTCAGATCATCTTCGTGATCGACGACGGCGGCGCAGTGACCACAGTCAACACCTCGACGGGTTCAGGGCGGACCTATCAGACACCCGATGGAGGTGAGGCCGTCGCCTACACGCCGACCGGCGACTTCATGGTCGAACGCCGCATCGACGGCATCCGCGAGGCCGCCCTGGGCAGCCTCTACCGCCCGCTCTACTTCACCGGTGGGTGGGCGATCCACGGGTCCGCGAGGGTGCCCGCCTACCCCGCCAGTCACGGGTGCGCTCGAACGTCGAACGCCGACCAGGACTTCATCTTCACCGTGGTGCCCGATGGGTCGCCGGTCGACGTCTACGGGACGAGCCTCGGCGAGCCCGGTGCGGGCGAGCCCGGCTTCTGAGCGAAGGACTCCGTCCGAATTGGCCGCCTCCCAAGTAGCTGGCTGGATCGTGGTAGGTCCCCGACCGGCGTGCACGGCACGATCGTTGACCCGCCGTCGTGCGCCTGTGGCGGCCTCACAATGCGCCCTCGATCGCCAGCTTCCGGTAACCGAGGTAGCCCGGGATCACGGGAAGCCAGAAGGTGACCAGGCGATACAGGAACACGGCCGGAACCGCCACCTCGGACGACAGGCCGAACGCGGTGAGCCCGGCGATGAGTGCCGCCTCGGCGGCGCCGATGCCGCCCGGGGTCGGCGCCGCCTGGGCGACGGCGGATCCGGCAAGGTACACGGTTGCGACCTTGATGAAGTCGAGACCGTTCCCGAAGGCCTCGAGGCTGTACCAGAGGGCGAAGATGTAGCCGACGGTAGTGACGAGGGAGCCTCCCAGGAGCAGCGCGATCTTGCCGGGGCTCTGGCCCACCTCCGCCACACCGGCCGTGGCCTTCTTGAGCACGGGCAGCAGGTCATGGAGGAAGACACGGCGTCCCCACGGCAGCAGCATCACCAATCCAGCCACAGTGAGCACGGCCACCAGCCCCACCAGCACGGCCTGTCCCGAGGGGAGCGGGATCGACGCCGGCGCGCTGCGGCCTGCGGTGGCGATGGCGATGACGAGGAGCAGCACGTGGACGGCGATGCCGGCGATGTTGCTGAGCCCCACGCCGGCCACGGCAACGCTCGACTCGATGCCGGCCTTCTGCAGGTAGCGGATGTTGGCGGCCATGCCACCGACCTTGGCGGGAGTGATGCGGTTGAAGAAGGACGACGCCACCTGCACCAGGAAGGTGTCGGCGAGGCGCAGGGGCTGGGGGACACCCCCCATCATGCTGAGCGCCGAGCCGATGTAGGTCACGAGTGAGGCAACGGCAGCGGGTATCACCCACTCCCAATTGGCGTCGGCGATCCGTCCGAGGTCGACCTCGGCCAGCTGCGGGATCAGTAGGTAGAAGGCCAGCCCGAGCATGACCGCGGTGAACACCGCCTTGGGACGCACTCGCTGCAGCTGCTGGTACGAGATCTCCTCCATCCCGGTCTGGCGTTTGACCTCGTCGGCGAGTTCCCCGAGCAGCTTCTTGTGTTCCTTCAGCTCGGCGCGAGTCGCCGAACCCAGCGCTGCCGGCTGGAGCAGCGGTGCGGCATCGGTGACCACGGCGGCGCCGGCCACCCTGACCGCAGCCGCCACGGCGCGCGCCGCACCTGCGACGAGAGCCGTCGCCGCAAGGAGTTGGGCGACATCGGCGCGGAGCTGGGAGTCCGCTGCGCTCAGCTCGGCGAAGCCGAAGTCGGTGATCCACACCCGACCCTCGGTATCCATCACGACGTTGGAGAGGTTGAGGTTGCGGTGTGCCATCCGTCGCCGTCGCATCATGGCCAGCTGCTCCCATGTGCCGTCGAGGAGCGCGTCGGAGACCTCGTCGAGCGGCAGCTCTGCCAGCGGCCGGCTCGCCACGTAGTCGAAGGCGAGCAGCATCGAGTTGGTGCCCACTTCCCCTGCCGTCTCGAGGCGGGGAGTGCGCACCCCGTCGGCCGTCGCCTTCAGTGACATGGCTGCTTCGTGCTCTACTTGCCGGCGCAGCGACGAGAAAGGTCGCTGCTCCCCCGTGTCCTTGAAGCGCGCCATCCTCGAGATCCGGTACAGCAGCGCTGCTGCCCGCTCGTCCGGCGAGAAGACTTTGGCGAAGACCCTGCCGCCGTCGTGCAACGACGCGTCGTAGGCGAGCGCGCTTCGCGCAGCCACGCCTGCCGGGGCGATCTCGACGACATCGAGACCGGATTCCTGGAGTGCGACGGCCACGTCGGCGGCTCGAGGCCTGCGGTCGAGCCCACCGACGGCGAGCAGCAGGGCGGCACCCACGGCGTACGCGGCGGCGACGACGAAGAGAGAGTCGATCGGAGCGACGACACCGTCGAGCACGCGAACGACGAGGAACAGCCCGATGGCGATCCAGCCTGCTCTTCGCCAGCGGCGTGACACCCAGGGGCTCAGCACCGAGAAGCCGGCGACGAAGGCGGCGAGGTACACGACATTGGGGAACCCGTCGCCGGGGACGCACGCCAGCGAGGTGATCCCGGTCAGCGTTCCGACCGGGTCGCGGGCAACGTCCACGATGTCACCCGGTGTTCCCGCGCCGGCGCCGAAGCCCGCAGCCTCGGCGAGCCCTGCACAGATCCATGACGGAATCGGGAGGTCGGTGGTCGGCGGGGTGAATCGCTCCGTCACCGAGTTGTCAAGCACCCAGGCCAGGAATCCGGCGGTCGCTGCCGCCGACGAGGTGAGGATCAGCCGCCGGTAGCGCCGCTGCCACAACAGGAGACCCACGGTCGCGACTGGCACCGTCCACGCGAGGAGCTGGACGGCGAGGACGAGCGCGACGATCAGGGGCCGAGGGACGTTCTCGAACGCGTCGATGGTGTCGGTGGCGACGCCCACGCTGATGTCGTCGAGACCGCTGGCCAGAAGGAGCCCGAGGAGCGCAACCGCTGCTGCGGTCAGCAGCCGGAGCAGATCGCTCGGCGACCTCGTGTGCCTGGGGCGACCCTCGTCCCTGACGACGACCGCACGCTTGTCGCTCGGAGCAGCGTAGTGGTCGGAGATGAGTCCGGACATGGCGTGGCTACGGTACCAAGTCCGCTCGGGGTCGAGCCTGCCGC
>DKBA01000125.1 GCA_002450985.1 Acidimicrobiia bacterium UBA6912 | reverse complement strand
GTGGGCCGACCCCGACGGCCCCGCCCAGGCCGACGGCCGCAGCCTCGCCGAGAGCGTCGGCCTCCATGCATGGCTCGCCCTCGAGCGCGCCGAACGGGCGTTGCGGGGCAGCCGATACAAGGTGCCCAAGTTCCCCCACGAGACCCTCACCGACCGCAAGTCGTTCTCGAAGGGCGTCGCCAACCTCGCCCGCACCAGCGGCGTCCCCTACGAGGAGGTGGCGCGCCGCACGCAGCGTTACGTGCGTGAGATCGCCGCCACGCACAGCCCGTACGTCATCGACCTGGTCACCGGCGGCATCACCTGGCTGTTGCGCAAGGCCTACGTCGGCCTGGTCTACGACGAGATCGAGCTCGGCGCCCTCTACACCATGAGCCAGCAGTACCCGCTCGTGTTCCTGCCGTCGCACAAGTCCAACTTCGACCACCTCGTGCTCCAGTACGTGCTCTACGAGAACGGGCTGCCCCCCAACCACACGGCCGGCGGGATCAACATGAACTTCTTCCCGGTCGGGCCCTTCCTGCGCCGCAGCGGCGTGTTCTTCATCCGGCGCGAGTTCCGCGACAACCAGCCGTACAAGTTCGTGTTACGCCAGTACCTCGACTACCTCCTGGAGCGTCGCTTCCCGCTGGAGTGGTTCATCGAGGGGGGACGCTCCCGGTCCGGCAAGATGCGCCCGCCCCGCTACGGACTGCTCGCCTACGTGGTCGAGTCCTACCAGCGTGGCGCCGCCGACGACGTGATCCTCATCCCCACCTCGATCGCCTACGACCAGATCCAGGACGTCGGCGGCTACGCCGCCGAGGCGTCGGGCGGCGGCAAGGACCGAGAGAGCTTCGGCTGGCTGCTGCGTGCCATCCGCAGCGTGCAGCGCCGGTACGGCGCCGTGCACGTGCGGTTCGGAGCGCCGATCTCGCTGCGCACCTACCTCGCCGAGGCCGCCGACGACGTGCCCGAGGACGCCGACGACACCCGCAGCCCCGCAATCCCCAAGCTCGCCTTCGAGCTGTCGGTGCGTATCAACGAGGTGACGCCGATCACGCCGATCTCGCTCGTCACCCTCGCCCTGCTGTCGGAGGAGGATCGCAGCCTCACCGTCGACGAGACCATCGACCGGCTCCGTCCCTATCTCGAGATCGTCGCCCGGCGCGATCTCCCGATGACCGAGAAGCTCGACGCCACGAACCGGGGCCAGGTCGCAGCGGCGCTCGAGGAGCTGGTGCTGCACGGTGTGGTGAGCCGCTTCGACGGGGCCACCGACGTCGTGTACCGGGTGGGTCCCCAGCAGCATCTCGCCGCCGCCTACTACCGCAACACCATCATCCACTTCTTCGTCAACGTCGCCATCACCGAGGTGGCGCTGCTCGCCGCGGATGCGAGGGAGCGGCCCGTCGATCTCGCCCACGCCGCCGTAGACGAGGCGCTCGCCATTCGGGATCTGCTCAAGTTCGAGTTCTTCTTCTCGCCGCGGGAGGAGTTCGAGCGCGAGATCCGCTTCGAGCTGAGCGATCACGACGTCGACTGGCGCGATCACCTCGCCGCCGGCGAGGCGCGCAAGGTGCTCACCGGCTTCGACCCGTTCTTCTCCCCCACCGTGCTGCGGCCTTTCATCGAGGCCTACCGGGTGGTGGCCGACCTCATCGAGAATGCCGCCTTCCAAGGCACCATCGACCAGGACCAGCTCCGCAAGGACGCGATGGCGCTCGGCAAGCAGTACCTGCTGCAGGGCAAGATCCGGTCGGCCGAGTCGGTCTCCAACGTGCTCTTCGACTCGGCGATCGACCTTGCCGCCAACCGCGGGCTGTTCGACGTCGGTCCAGACATGGTGGAACGCCGCAAGGGCTTCGCCGCCGAGATCCGCCGCATCTCCAGCCTCATCGACTCGATCAGCGCCATCGCGGTCGGCCGCGAAGCCGGGGTGCTCGAGTAGCCGCCCACGGCGACGTACGCCGCGGGTGGGAATCAGCTGTAGAAGGGGTGCTCGCCTGCGGCGTGGTTGGTGACGTCGACGATCTCGGTGATCTCGGGCACGTGCTCCTTGATCGCCGTCTCGATACCCTGGCGCAGCGTCATCGCGGCGAGCCCGCAGCCCTGGCATCCACCGCCGAGCTCGAGGAACGCCGTGCCCCCGTCCACCTTGACGAGGTGGGCCACTCCGCCGTGGGAGGCGATGGCAGGGTTGATCGCCTGGTCGAGCAGCTGGGTCACCCGCTCCGCGACCGAGCCGGTGAGCTCGATCTCGGGGATGGCGGGCCCGCCGACCGTGGGTGACGCCGGGTTGGGGTTGCGCAGCACCAGCCCGGGCGCCGCCGGATCGCTCGACACGTCGAGGATGCTGCCCCGAAGGTTGTCGATCGAATCGGGGGGAATGGCGACCGGGAGATCGCCGTGCATCTCGACGTGATGCGCCGCGTGGTCGACGTCCTCCTCGCGCAGGAAGGCGGTCTCATAGATGAAGCCGTTGTGCCCGACGCCGGCGATGCGTACCCCGAGCGACAACCCTGGGATCGATTCCTGGTCCCGCAGCGCGATGATCTGACGCAGGGCGGACTCGGTGATCTCGAGCACCGTCGTGGCTTCCGTGGATCCATGAAGTGATGTCATACCCGCCCATCGTAACGACCGGCCGCCCGCTAGCGGTGCGGGCGGCCGGTCGCAGCATCCTCGGACGGAGGGACGCCNNCGGATCTGCTCGACCCTGGCGAAGTTCTTGTTGAGCTCGTCGATGGCCGACTGGATCTCCTCGTGGATCGACTCCGACTCGTGGGCGGGGCCGGTCTCTCCACGCTCGGCCATCCACGCCGGCGCCTCCTCCTCGTCGAGCGTCACCAACGCCGACAGGAACTTGCGCCGGTCGCCGATCACCACCGCCTCGGACACGAGCCGGTGGTTCTTGAGTCCGCCCTCGAGCGGCTTGGGCGCCACGTTCTTGCCGCCCGCGGTGATGATGATGTCCTTCTTGCGTCCGGTGATGTGCAGGTACCCCTCGTCGTCGAACGTGCCGAGGTCACCCGAGTAGAGCCAGCCGTCGATCAGGGTCTCGGCCGTCGCCTCCGGCTCCTTGTAGTACCCGAGGAAGACGTTGCGGCCCTTGACGAGGATCTCCCCGTCGTCGGCGATCTTCACCTCGGTGCCCGGGTAGGGAATGCCCACCGAACCGAACTTGGTGCGGCCGGGAATCGTCATCGAGGTCGGCCCCGAGTCTTCCGACTGGCCGTACACCTCGTTGAGGATGAAGAACGCCGAGAAGAACTGCTGGATCTCCGAAGAGATCGGCGCCGCCGCCGTGAGGTACGTCCTGGTGTTGTCGAAGCCCAGCGCCGACCGCACCTTCGAGAGCACGAGCGTGTCGGCGACCTTCTCCTGGACGGCGAGCAGCCCGCCGGGCGCCCGGCCCCGCATCCGCTCTGCGTTCGCCTTGCGCCCCACGTCCATCGCCCAGGCGGCGATCTTCGCCTTGGCCCCCTCGGCGTGTGCCAGCTGGTGGGTAACGCCGGCGTAGAACTTCTCCCAGACGCGAGGCACGCCGGCGAAGTACGTCGGCTTCACCTCTTTGATGTTGTCGGCCAGGGCATCGATCGACTCGGCGTAGGCGACGGCAGACCCGAGCGTGCTCGGGATGTGGATCGTGAACATCTGCTCTGCGATGTGCGACAGCGGGAGATAGGAGAGTCCCTTCTCCGCCTCGGTCATGCCGAAGGCGCCGATGCCGCCTTGCGTGGTCCACGCCAGGTTGTCATGGCTCAGCATCACGGCTTTGGGCGGTCCCGTGGTGCCGGACGTGTAGATGAGCGTACCGAGCTGGTCCGGCTCGATGGCGTCGAGGCGCCCCCTGAACTCGTCGTCGGAGATGCCCTCACCCTTCGCCATGAACTCGTCCCAACTCATGACCATCGGGTCGGCGATATCGGGGGCGGTGCGCATCATCACCGCGTGACGCAAGGTCGGGAGCTCGCCTTTCACCTCGGCGATCTTGTTCCACTGCCCCTCGTCCTCGAGCAGGATGATGGGAGCCGCGGAGTGGTTGATGATGTACTTGCACTCGGCCGGCGAGTTGGTGGTGTAGATCCCGGCCGGAACGGCGCCGATCGCCATTGCGGCCACGTCGAAGATCACCCACTCCGGCCGGTTGAACCCGAGGATGTTCACGGGGTCGCCCGATGCGACCCCGAGTGCCATCAGAGATTTGGCGGCCGACGTCACCTGCTCGGCGTAGGTCTGCCAGGTGGTGGGCACCCATGAGCCGTCCACGCGCTCGAAGTAGGCGGGACTGCTCGGCCGCTGGGTGCCGTGCTTCAGTACCTTGTGCGGAATCGACTCGAAACCCACGGCTTCCCTTCCTCCAATTCGCTGTGCGGCTCAAGGGTAGTTGCTGGCGCCCTGCTGTCCGAGTGGCGAAAGTCCCGGGCTCCCAGCGCTTCCGGCATCGCGACCCACCGCCCCCGGAACGTGTCACACCCGGCCGATATGTTCGCCCCATGCCTCGACGTTCGCTCCACACGGGATCTCCGGGCCGAGGTCCGATGCGGCTGGCCCGCCGTAGACGTGCCCGGGCTGCGCTGAGCGCCGCTGCGGGTGCGGTGCTCGGTGCGGTCCTCCTCGTGGCCGGCGCCCCGGGAGCCGGCCTCGCGGTACTCGTCACCGGTCTCGCCGTGCGCACCACGCTGCTGGGACGCGCCGAACGTGCGGCGGCAGGGGCGCGGGCAGAGCTACGGGTCGGGGACACGCTGCGGCGGCTCCGGGCCGACGCCGTGCTGTACAACGTGCGATTACCCGACACCCGGGGTGATGTCGACGTCGTTGCGCTCGGTCCGATGGCTGCGGCGATCGAGGTGAAGCTCGGGTCCGGGCGGGTACGTCTGAGACGCGACGGCACGCTGCGGGTGGGCGGGCGCACCCTCCCCGGCCGGCCGGTGCGCCAGGCGGTCGCGATGGCCACGGCCACTCGGCACGCCGCGCGGCTCGGCACCCCCGTCGACGCCGTCCTCTGCGTCTCGGAGATGCGACAGCGCCCGAAACTCGTCGATGTCGACGGCATACCCGTGTGGGTGACGAGCGCACGGCATCTGCGGCGGGTGCTGCGGAGACTCCCCCGAGAGGTCGATCGAGCCACGGCCCACGAGGCGGCATTCCGGCTCCGAGCGAGATGACGCCGGCCTCCCCGTATCCCACCGCGACCCGAGGCGGTCGACGGGCTGCTGGGAATGCTTCACACTGGGCAGAGGGGGCGTTATGCTCGGAGGGCTGGCGCTGAGGACCTTTGGGTGTGGGTAGGGGACGTCTTGGAGACCAAACGTGAAGAAGTACATCACATGGGGCCTCGTGGCGTTTGCGCTCTACATGATCGTCCAGTTCCCCGATGACTCGATCCGCCTGCTGACCAACACGCGGGACTTCCTCGGTCGGGTGGCGGAAGGTTCTGCGGACTTCGTCCGCGGCATGTTTGGCGTATGACCACCGGCTGGCGCCTGCCGGCTGAGACGGGATACCTGGCGTTCAACGAGCGCCCGGTGCTCATCACCCGCTATCACCCGATCGTCGCCGTTCTCCCCTTCGTCAAGCTCACCCTGTTCTCGTACGCCGCCGTGCTCGTCATGGGTCTCTATGGGCCGTTGGGTACGTTCCTCCTGCTGGCGATTCTGATCCAGACGCTCCGCATGCGGGGCCACGAGTACGGCTTGGGGTTCCTGCGCACCGCGTTCAGCTTCCTGCAAGTAGCCGCCATCCTCTTCGGGCTCCTCATCCTCGTCGGGTTGTTCGACAACCCCGAGACCGTCGTGTACCTCGTCATCCTCGGCGCGCTGCTCTACTGCATCTACAGCCTGGTCGAGTACTTCCTCCAATCCGTGTTCATCACGGACCGCAGGGTCTTCGAGGTATCGGGCATCCTGACCCGCACCGTGGCGACGATGCCGCTGCGCGCCCTCACCGACATCCGGTACGACCAGACGGTGCTCGGACGCATTCTCGGCTACGGCCACTTCACCGTGGAGTCGGCCGGCCAGGACCAGGCGCTCTCCAAGCTCGAGTTCGTCAACAACCCGCAGCGCTTCTACAAGATCATCATGGAGGAGGCGCTCGGCGGCGAGCTGCCCCCTGAGTTCTTCATTCAGCAGGGCTGAGCGACACATCACACCTGATCCCGGTGCGGCCTGGGAGGGCAGCTCGGCCCTATCCGGATCCATGCATGTGCGTCACCGTGGTGGGCAACACCGGCACCACGAGTGGAAGGGCATCCCAGCATGGCGCAACGGCTCCCGCATCGGTGGGCAGCGATCACCGCCCCGTGGCTCATCGCGGCCACGCTCGTCGGGGTCGGACTCTCCCCCACCCTCACGGACGGCGTCACCGCCACCGCCGACGCCACATCCTTCTCTGCGGAGCGGGCGATGCGCCACATCCGTGCCATCGCCACGGCCCCCCATCCCATGGGCTCCTCGGAAATCGAGCGGGTGCGCACGTACATCGTTGCGGAGCTCGAAAGCCTGGGTCTCGAGATCGACGTGCAGACGGTCCCGGCCCCGGACGTGTTCGGCACAGGCGACATGGTGGACGTCGTGAACATCATCGGCTGGATTCCCGGCACGGCGAACAGCAGGGCGGTCGTCCTGATGGGTCACTACGACACCGTCCCCACCACGCCGGGCGCCAACGACGACTCCTCTGCGGTGGGCGTGTTGCTGGAGACCGCGAGCGCGCTGCGCAGCGGACCTCCACCGGCCAACGACATCGTGTTCCTGTTCACGGACGGGGAGGAGCCGTTCGGCCGATTCGGGGCGAGCGCCTTCGCCGCCATTCCCGGCATGACGGAGCGTCTGGGCCTCGTCGTGAACTTCGAGACGAACGGTAGCTCGGGCGCCTCCCTGCTCGTCGAGACCAGTGGACCGGAGCGGTGGCTCATCGAGCACTACGTCGCAGCCGCCCCGC
>DKBA01000153.1 GCA_002450985.1 Acidimicrobiia bacterium UBA6912 | reverse complement strand
GGCCTTCGGCGGCGAGACGATCAACCCGCGCTGCCCCTTGCCGATCGGGGCGATGAGGTCGACGATCCTGGGCAGGATGTGATTCGACTGACCGTCGACCTCGAGACGGAGCCGCTGGTCGGGGAAGAGCGGCGTCAGATCGGCGAATCGGGGGCGCTTCTTCGCCTCCTCGGGATCGACACCGTTGACGGTGACCGCCCGCACCAGGGCAGGGAACTTCTCCTGTGCCCGGGCCGGGCGAATCGGGCCGGAGCAGATGTCGCCCTTGCGCAGCCGATGCTTGCGCACCTGGTTGGCGGAGACGTACACGTCCTTCTCCCCCGGCAGATACCCGGTGCAACGCAGGAAGCCGTACCCCTCCGGGAGGATGTCGAGGATGCCCTCGCGGACCTCGAGCTCGGACTCGTCGACCGCCTCCTGCTGACCGCTCCGCCCGCGGCGGCGCCGCCTGCGGCCCGAGCGATCTCCACCACCCTGGTTGCGGTCGTCGCCGTCGTCGTAGCTGCGATCGTCGGAACCCTTGCCGCCGCCTCCACCTTGGGAGTCGGTGGTCTGCTCACCGCTCGACGCCTCGGGGCCGCCGTTGCTCGCCCCATCCTCGGCCGGGGGCTCCGGCACCATGGACGGATCGAACTTCTCGGAGTCGAGGATGGCGGCGATGAGCTTCGACTTCTGGAGACCCTGATGGTCCACGTCCACCGTGGAGGCCATCGCCCGCAGCTCATCGAGCCCCAACTCCTGCAGTTTGGCCCGTGTCGTCATGTTGCCTGACGCCCCTTTCGGCACTTCGGGTATCCCGGTCGCGTGGACCGGACTGAGAAACCCCCCCGTTCGCACCGGGTACACCCGCAGAGCGGGACCGGTGGGGATCCGCCACGCCTTGGGCGGCACGCGCACACGTGGCGGCGGGGTGGAGAACGCACCCGAGTTTACCCATGTTCCCGCCGGGCGCAAGACCGAGCCGCAACCGGAGCCCTGCGGTCAGACCTCGGGGCTCTCCACACGCAGTGTCGCCGCCACCGAGCGCACGACGTCGAGGGCCCGGACGGACTCCACGGCGCTGCGCTGGCGAGCCTCGGCGGCCCGGTGGGTGATGATGAGCAGGGTCGCGCCGCTGCCCTCGCCCTCCTGCCACACCGACTTGATGCTGACCTGCTCCTCACCGAACGCGGCGGCGATCTGGGCGAGCACACCCGGCTCGTCCTCCACCTCGAGCCGCACGTACCACTTGGTGGCGACACCGCCGAAGTCGGCGATCTCGCCGGGCGAGAAACGGATGCGGGGGGCGACGACGGCGCCGGCGAGGATCTCGCGGGCCGCATCGATCACGTCGCCGAGCACCGCGGTCGCCGTCGGCTCGCCCCCGGCGCCGGGGCCGGCGAAGAGCAGCTCGTCGACCGACGGCCCGGTGATGAAGATGGCGTTGGTGGCCGCCCGTATGGAGGCGAGCGGATGACCCGCCGGGATCATCGCCGGGTGCACTCGGGCGCAGACGCCCGCCGCGGTCCGGGTGGCGATGGCGAGGAGCTTCACCTCGTAGCCGAGGAAGCGGGCGAACTCGATGTCCTCGCGGCGCAGCCGGTCGATGCCTTCGAAGGGCACGGCGTCGCTGCCGACCCACGTGCCGAACGCGAGCGAGGCGAGGATGGCGGCCTTGGCGGCGGCATCGGCACCTGACACGTCTGCGGTGGGATCGGGCTCGGCGTAGCCGAGTGCCTGCGCCTCGGCGAGCGCATCTGCGTAGTCGTCGCCGTCCCCCATTCGGGTGAGGATGTAGTTCGTCGTGCCGTTGACGATGCCGGCAACCCGCTCGATCTGCTCGCCGGCGAGCGTCTCGGCCAGCGGGCGGATGATCGGGATGCCGCCCCCGACCGCCGCCTCGAACAGCAGGGGAACCCCCCTGCGCTCGGCGAGCGCGATCAGCTCGGCACCGTGGGCGGCGATCAGCTCCTTGTTCGCCGTGACCACCGGCTTGCCGGCTTCGAGCGCGGCGTGGACGAGCGAGCCCGCAGGATCCTTCCCCCCCATCACCTCGACGACGAGCTGCACGTCTGGGTCGTCGACGACCAGGCCGGGATCGTCCGTGACGAGCTCCGCCGGGACGTGGAAGGCACGGGGCTTGGCGGGATCGCGCACGGCGATCCGCCGCACGTGGAGGTCGATGCCGGTCTTGGCCTGGATCGCCTCACGATCGTCCACGAGCCGGCGTACGAGCGTGCCTCCGACCGTCCCGGCACCGAGGATCCCGATTCCGACGGTGGGGTCTCCATTGCGCATGCGCGGCGATGGTAGACGCCGCACCGCTCCAGCCGGCCGCCGGTGCGGAGGTAGGCTCGGTGGCGCATGACGCGCCGCGGCTTCGTCCACCAGATCAACACGTCCCGCGGGGGTGTGCCCAAGCTGCCCGTCCCGGCGGCCCGGCTCGAGGTCGGCGGCGTCGTCGGCGACGAGCAGGCCGACCACAAGCACCACGGCGGCCCGGATCAGGACCTGTGCCTGTACTCACTCGAGGTCATCGAGATGCTGCGCGCCGAGGGACACCCCATCGCCGCCGGGTCTGCCGGGGAGAACCTGACGCTCACCGGGCTCGATTGGTCGCTGATGCGGCCGGGGCTGCGCATCCGGATCGGCGCCGATGCGGTCGCCGAGGTCACGTGGCCGGCGACGCCGTGCGCCAAGAACGCACGCTGGTTCGCCGACCGCGACTTCACGCGTATGTCGCATCCGGGCTCGAGCAGGTGGTACGCCCGGGTGCTCGCCCCGGGAGACGTCGCGGCAGGCGACCCGATCGAGATCGAGGACGCCTCGCCCCGATAGCCTCAGCCGGCGGCGGAGACCGTCGGCAACGTGCGGATCATCTCGTGGAAGCCGTTCCACTCCTCATCGAGCAACGCCGTCACTTCCGGCGCCAGGGACTCGCGCACCTGTGCGGCGGGGGCCGCTTTCTCCACGGGTTTGCGCAGCAGCACCCGGGCCCCGAGCTTGCGGATGCCTGCGGGAGCCAGCTTCTCGACACGCTGGATGATGTTGTGCTCGTACAGCACCCGCATCGCCGGGGTGTACGCCCGTTTCTGACTCGAGTCGTTGTAGACCTCGTCGGGTGGCGGGCGCCGGTCGAGACCAACGTGGTCGAGCGCCGCCTCCCAACCCGCATCGCTGAGACGGGCCAGCGGGATCACGAGCATCTGCTCGGGCGCGAACCGTGCCACCCACGGCGCCAGACCGGTGGCGTAGCGGCTGGCGCGGATGTAGGCGGACTCCAGGGTGAGCGCGCTCGCGGCCGCCTCGACCGGGGTCTTCTCCCGCCCCCGCCGCACCTCGTGACGGAAGTGCGACAGGGCCCGCTCGACCGGATCTCGGTACAGGATCACGATGCGCACGTCGGGTCGGTGGGCGGCGAGCCGGGCAGCGGCCGCCTCAGACCAGTTCGGATCGAGGTACGCCGGCGATCCGTCGCCGACCAGCCCGGCGGTCGGATCGCCGATCACCGACGCGTACCAGTCCAATCCCTTCGCCCACAGGTCGTCGTAGGCGAAGAAGCTGGGCTCCTTCGCCCCCCCTCGCGAGACCTCCGGGCACGACGCCATCCACTCGAACAACGTCGTGGTCCCGCACTTGCCGTACCCGGGGATCACGAAGTCGGGGATCGGGCGAGGCTCGTTCACCGGTGCCGACGCCATGAAGTCCTCCTCGGATCGCTACCCGGCCCACCGTGGCGCTCCCGCGTCACTGTACCGGTGCCGAGCGCACCGCCGGACCGAATACCCGGTGGGGTATCCTCGCCAACATGCAGCTCAACCAGAAGACCAACGAAGTCCAGGCGCGCCTGCGGCGCGTGGAGGGGCAGATCCGCGGGATCCAGTCCATGATCGAGGATGGCCGGGAGTGCACCGACGTGGTCACGCAGTTCGCCGCGGCACTCGGAGCGCTCCAGCAGGCCGGTTTCACGTACTTCGCCGCCACGATGACGCAGTGCGCCCTCGACCCGGAACGTGCCGCCGACGAGGGATACACCCAAGAACGCCTGGAGAAGATGTTCCTCCAACTCGCCTGAACGGATCCACGTGTCCCAGGCCGGCGATCGAGGGCTTGCTATACCCCCAGGGGTATGTTAGAAAAGTCCGGACCTTTGACCCCGCTCAGGAGTGTGACGATGACCTCGATCCCCACCATGACCGTCGAGCAAGTGCCTTCCGCCCGCTGGCGGGAGTGGGCGCAGGCGAACGACGCAACGATTCTCGACGTGCGCGAGCCCCACGAGTGGGCGCGGGGCACGTTGCCCGGGTCACGGCTCGTGTCGCTCGGCAGCCTGCCGACGAGCCTCGGTCACCTCGATCGGACGAAGCCGACCCTCGTGGTGTGCCGTTCCGGGAACCGCAGTGACAGCGCCGCACGGTTCCTCGCCGGGGCCGGCTTCGCCAAGGTGGCGAACCTGGCGGGGGGCCTCGTCCCGCTCGGACTGGCATGAGCCTGTTCGGGCGAAGGAGCGTGTCGGTGACGGACGCCCACGAGGCAGCCGGCAACGGGGCGCTCCTCATCGACGTGCGTTCCGGGGACGAGTGGAAGCGCGACGGGCGTGCCGCTGGCGCCCAGCACATCCCCCTCTCCTCGCTCCCCCAGAGGTTGGAGCGCCTGCAGGGCCACGAGGTGCTCGTGATCTGCCGATCGGGCAACCGGTCGGCGCGGGCCGCTGCGCTCCTGCGACGCAACGGGATCTCCGCATTGAACGTGAGAGGTGGCATGATCGCCTGGAGCCGCCACGGCCTGCCGCTCGGCGGCTCCCCGAGAAAGAGGAAGAAGTCATGAAACGACGAATCGCGGCGCTGGCCGTTGCCGGTGCGCTGGCACTCGCAGCGTGCAGCTCGGCGGCGGCGGCACCCACCATCGAGTTGGTGGACGCACCCGAGGCGCAGGAGCTCCTCACCGCGCCTCCCACGGGACTCGTGGTCCTCGACGTACGCACCCCGGAGGAGTACGCCGCCGGACACATCGCAGGCTCGGAGAACCTGGACTTCTACGCCCCCGATTTCCTGGATCGGCTCGATGGACTGGACAAGGAGACCCCCTACTTCGTCTACTGCCGCTCCGGCAATCGTTCCGCAACCACCATCGATGCGATGCGGGACCTCGGCTTCACCGAGGTCTACGAGCTCGGCGGCGGCGTCGTCACCTGGGCAGAGGCGGGCTACCCCCTGGAGCAGTGAGCATCGGCGGGGGCCCGACCCCCGCCCGGCTCACGGCTTCCGGCTGAACGGCCGCAGAGCTAGTCCGAGATCCGGCGGTAGAGGCGAACGGCGAGGGGGGCGAAGACGGCCAGGATCCCCAGCGACCACAGGAGGGCGAGCCCGATCTCGCCCGCCACGGTCTGTCCCGGCTGCAGCGCTCCCTGACCGAGGATCAGGCCGCGCAGGGCATTCACCGTGATCGTGATGGGCTGGTTGTCGGCGAAGGCCCGGAGCCAGTCCGGCATCGTCTCGGTCGGCACGAACACCGAGCTGGCGAAGACGAGAGGGAACACGGGGAGGAAGACGGCCGACTGCACCGCCTCGGGGTTCTTCACGGCAAGCCCGATCGCTGCCATGACCCACGACAAGGCGTAGGCGAACGTCATGGCGACGAGCATGCCGCCCAGCATCCCGAAGATGCTCGTCTGCCAGCGGAACCCGATGAGGAAGCCGACCGTCATCATCAGGGTGATGACGAAGCCGTTGCGGATGAGGTCGGACAGCGTCCTGCCGGCCAGCACCGCGGAGCGCGCCATGGGGAGCGAGCGGAAGCGGTCGATCACGCCTTTGGAGAGGTCCTCGGTGAGTCCGATGGCCGTCTGACCGGCGCCGAAGGCCGCAACCTGGACCAGGAGGCCGGGCACCAGCCAGTTGATGTACTTGCCGCCGGCCGCCGCCGGGATCTCCCCGCCGATCGCTCCGCCGAAGACGTAGTTGAACAGCAGCAGGAACATCACGGGCTGGACGGTGGCGAACAGCAGCAGCTGAGGCAGTCGCACGTTGCGCAGGAGATTGCGCCGCGTGATCACTGCCGTGTCGCGGATGCCGTGGGCGAGCGTGATGCGGACGTGCTCCGGGGGTGCGTGCGTCGTGGTGGTCATGAGGCGCTCCCTGCTGGACGCCGGCGTCCGCGCCGGCCGTTGCCGCTCTGTTCCTCGCCTTCGTCGCCCTCGGGAGCGTGACCGGTGAGGGCCAGGAACGCGTCATCGAGGGTCGGCTTGCGTAGCACGATGTCGTCCGGTGTGATCCCGGCCGCGTCGAGACGGCGCACCGCCTCCACGAGGGTGCGAGAGCCGTCGGGTGCCGGGACGTGGATTCGTTTCGACGCCTTCTCGAAGGTCGGCTCACCCTCACCGATCCGGGACAGGACGTCGATGGTCGTCTGCACCATGTCGTCCGACACCGCCATCTCGACGACGGCGCCGCCGAGCTTGTCCTTCAGCTGCTCGGGGGTGCCTTCGCTGATGAGCTTGCCGTGGTCGATCACCCCGATCCTGGCGGCGAGCTGGTCCGCTTCGTCGAGGTACTGCGTCGTGAGGAGGATGGACGTTCCCTCGGCGACCATGTCGATGATGAGGTCCCAGATGTCGATGCGGTTTCCGGGATCGATCCCGGTCGTCGGCTCGTCGAGAAACAGGATCTGCGGCCTTCCCACCATCGACGCGGCCAGATCGAGACGTCGTCGCATGCCACCCGAGTACGTACGGACCGGACGGTCGGCAGAGTCGACGAGGTGGATCCGCTCCAGCACCTCGGCCGTCCGCCGCTTCGCCTCCGCCGCCGACAGCATGTAGAGACGGCCGATCATCTCGACGTTCTCTCGGCCCGTGAGGTAGTCGTCGACGGCGGCGAACTGCCCGGCCAGGCCGAGCCGGGTTCGCGCCGTGGTGGGATCGTGCAGCACGTCGATCCCGGCGACCCGCACCGTGCCCGTGTCGGGTCGGAGCAGGGTGGTGAGGACCCTGATGAGGGTGGTCTTGCCTGCGCCGTTCGGGCCGAGGAGGCCGTAGATGATCCCGGGCTCGAACTCGAGCGAGACGTCGTCGAGAGCTTGGACCTCACCGAACGCCTTCGAGACGTTCTCGGCCATGACGATGGGCTGGTTCACGGGGGGCCTCTCAGTGCCGTGGGGCGGCGGCGGCTGAGCCGAATCTAGTGACGCGGAGGTCGCAGCGACGCGACCGACCACCTCACCCGATGTCACGAGCCGTCAGGTCGCCGAGCGTCTCACGACGGACGACGAGACGGGCGTTCCCGTCGGCGACGAACACGACGGCGGGCCGCAGCACCATGTTGTAGTTGGACCCCATCGAGTGTCCGTACGCTCCGGTGACGGGCGTCGCCAGCACGTCGCCAACGGCGATGTCATCGGGGACGGCCGCGTTGGCAACGATCACGTCACCAGACTCGCAGTGCTTGCCGACGATGCGGACCCGTCGGGGCCGTGCGGCCTCGACGGCCCGGGGCAGGAAGGCCTCGTAGCCGCTGCCGTACAGCACAGGTCGTGGGTTGTCGCTCATGCCGCCGTCGACCGCGACGTAGGTGCGGGTGGGCAACTCCTTGATGGTCCCGACGGTGTAGAGGGTGACGGCCGCCGCCGCCACGATCGCCCGCCCGGGCTCGGCCGTGACCCGGGCTGCGATGCCTGCATCCCGACATGCGGTACGCACCACGTCCGCCCACTCGATGATCGTGGGCGCCGACTCGCCGGTCACGTACGCGACGCCGAGACCCCCACCGATCGACAGCTCGGGGAGCCCGTGGCGCACCACGAACGGGGCGAGTACTTCGATCGCGAACCGGAACGAGTCGACGGTGAACACTTGGCTGCCGATGTGGGCGTGGAGCCCCATGAGGTGCATCGTCCCCGAATCCGCCGCCCGCCGCACCGCAGCCTCCGCCGCCCCTGCGGCGAGGCCGAAGCCGAACTTGGAATCCGCCACCCCGGTCTGGAGGTACTCGTGAGTGTGGGCCTCGACCCCCGGCGTGACCCGAATGAGCACCTCGGGGGCAGGACGCCCTGCGGCCACGAGGCGGTCGATCCGATCCATCTCGTCGAACGAGTCGACGACGATGCGACCCACGCCCGCATCGAGGGCGGCGCCCAGCTCGGCCAACGACTTGTTGTTGCCGTGGAGGACCAACCGCTGCGGCGGCACGCCGGCGGCGAGCGCCACGTGCAGCTCACCCCCAGTGGCCACGTCGAGGTGCATGCCCTCCTCGGCGGCGAGGCGGGCCATCGCTGCGCACAGGAACGCCTTGGTGGCGTAGGCGACGCCGTCGCCGAACGCCGCCACCGTCTCCCGGCACCGATTGCGCAGGTGGGCCTCGTCGTAGACGAACAGCGGAGTGCCGTGGGTCGCCGCCAGCTCGATGACGTCGCAGCCCCCGATGCGCAGCCGGCCGGTCCCATCGACCTCTGCGGTGTCCGGGAGGAGCGCAGCCGGGAGCGGATTCACATCCGTTCCGGGACGTCGATCGCCAGGAGATCGAGCAAGGTCCGCAAGAGACGCAGCGTCACCTCGACGAGGCCCAGCCACGAGGCCTGGCGGGACGGGTCCGGCTCGCTGAGGATGTGGCACGCCTCGTAGAAGCGGTTGAAGTCGGTGGCGACTTCGTAGGCGTATTCGGCGAGATGGTTGGGCGAACGAAAGTCGACCGCGCGGGCCAGGACGTCCGGGAACCGCACGAGGCGCAGCATGAGCCCTCGCTCGGCATCGTGGACGGGGGGCAGCACGGTGCCGGGGACGAGCGCCCGCTCGCGTGCGTTGCGCAGGATCGACTGGATGCGCACCGCGCTGTACAGGAGGTAGGGACCCGTCTTGCCCTCGAACGACACGAAGCGGTCGAGGTCGAACACGTAATCCGATGTGCGGTGGTTCTGCAGGTCGCCGTACTTGAGGGCGGCGATGCCGACCTTCTTGGCGATGGCATGCCGCTCGGCCTCTGGGTACTCGGTGGCGAGATCGTTTTCGGCGAGTCGCTGCTCGGCGCGTTCGACCGCCGCAGCGATGAGGCTGCGCAGCCCAGGGAGATCGCCATCCCGGGTGCGCATGGGCTTCCCGTCGGCGCCGTTGACGGTGCCGAACGGATCGTGCTCCAGCACGACGCTCTCGGGGGCGATCCCGGCCTTGCGGGCCGCCCGAAAGACCTGTTCGAAATGCAGCGCCTGGCGGGCATCGACGACGTAGTAGGCGGCTTCGGCATGCAGATCGTCGACCCGTTCCTCGACGGTGGCGAGGTCGGTGGTGCCGTACAGGTAGCCACCGTCGGATTTCACCAGCAGGAGCGGCGGGATCTCCTTGGTGTCGTCCGGCTCGGCGACGTCGACGATGAGCGCCCCATCGCTCTCCTCGAGGGCCCCGGCGGCGCGGATACGCTCGATCATCGGCGCGATCCGGTCGTGCACCCGGCTCTCGCCGTACCAGAGCTCGAACGACACGTTCAGGTCGCCGTAGACCGCCTTCATGTCCTCGATCGACACGTCGCAGAAGTGCTGCCACAGTGCCCGGTATCCGGGCCGGCCCTCCTGCAGCTCGACCGTGGCGCGCCTCGCCCTGGCGGCGAACTCGGCATCGACCTTGTAGCGGGCGGCGGCCTCCGGGTAGAGGTGTTCGAGGTCGGCGACGCTGACAGGCGACTCCTCGGGGAACGGGCCGGTGGCCTCCCGATCGAAGTAGGGCCAGTCGGGGTGCAGCTCGCGCAGGTGGGCGATGAGCTGGCCGATCGACATGCCCCAGTCGCCGAGGTGCACATCACCGACGGCGTCCGCCCCGGCGAAACACAGCGTGCGCTTGATCGCCTCTCCGATGATCGCCGGCCGCAGGTGGCCGACGTGGAGCGCCTTGGCGACGTTGGCGCCGCCGTAGTCGACGATCACCTTCGCCGCCCGACCCGGCTGCTCGACACCGAGGGAGGCGTCGCTGCGCATCTCGTCGACCGTTGCGCCGAGGTGGTCGGGCGTGACGTCGATGTTGATGAAACCGGGTCCGGCCACCGACGTCGCGCCGATCACCCCAGGAGCATCGATCGCAGCGACGACGGCTTCTGCCAGCTCCCGCGGAGGGCGTCCCGCCGCCTTGGCCGCACCGAGCGCCCCGTTGCATTGGTACGGCGCCAGCTCGGGCCGCGACGACACCACGACGGCGCCGAAGCTCGGGTCGAGCCCGAGCGAGGCGAACGCATCGCCGAAGATCGCAGACAGCTGGGCGGTGAGCGAGGGCATCCGCGAAGAATAGGAGTCAGACGACAGACGNNGCCCGCCCCAGTAGCTCAGGGGATAGAGCACCGGCCTCCGGAGCCGGGTGCGCAGGTTCGAATCCTGCCTGGGGCACGCCAGCGCCGGCCACGGCGTTCATTGTTTCGATGCGAATCCGCCGCACTGCCGCCAGATGCCTGCTCACCGCCCTGTCGGTCGCGCTCGTGAGCGCGCCGCCGGAGACGGCGACGGCGGCGAGCCCCTTCGAGCCCGAGGCGGCCGCCGTGCGCTCGTGCCGCCCGCATCCCGACGTACGCGTCCTCCCGGAGGAGACGCCGCCACCCGAGCTGCTGGCCTCGCTCGATGCCGCACTCGCCGACGAGCGGCTCCGGGGAGTCGGCCTCGGCATGTCGTTGTGGATCGAGGGCTACGGCGAGGTGATCGCCGTGAACCCCGACTTGCGGCTCCGCCCTGCGAGCAATCAGAAGCTGTTGACGGCCATGGCCGCATTGGACCTGGTTGGCGCCGACACGACACTGGAGACCCTCGTCGCCACCGACGGTCTCGCCGCCGGGGGCCTGCTCGACGGCAACCTCTACCTCGTCGGTGGGGGCGACCCCTTGCTCACCGCGAGCGGCGAGCACTCCCTCGAAGCGCTCGCCGCCGAGGTCCGCAGCGCCGGCGTGGTGCGGATCACCGGCGACCTCGTCGTCGACGAGTCCCGCTACGACGATCACCGCACCGTCGAGGGCTGGGGCGGCATGCCGATTCCGGCGTGGGTCGGCTCGCTGTCGGCACTGCTGGTCGACGAGAACCGGTACCGGGCCGACTGGGCGTTCATCGCGGACCCGGCGCCCGCCAACGGGGAACGCTTCACGGAGGCCCTCGCCACCGCCGGGGTCACCGTGAGCGGGCAGGTTCGGCACGGGACTGCGCCCCAGGGGGCCGCCACCGTCGCTCGTCTGGGTTCGGCCCCCATCCGGGATCTGGTGGCCGAGATGCTCACGGAGAGCGACAACACCATCGCCGAGATCCTGGTCAAGGAGATCGGGTACCGCACCTCCGGCATGGGATCGACCGCAGCGGGCATCCGCGCCATGACCGGCGTGGTGAAGAGCCTGTGTATGCCCCGCTCCATCCTCCAGCAAGACGGATCCGGCCTCAGCCATGGCAACGCCCGGTCGGCGCGGGACTGGCGCAGACTCCTCCAATCCGCCCAGAGCCGGCCCTGGTGGAACGACCTCGTTGCGGGGCTTGCCGTCGCAGGCGAGTCGGGAACGCTGGAGCGACGGTTCGTCGATACCGCCGCCCAAGGCAACCTCCGCGCCAAGACCGGGTCGATCACGGGTCTCCGATCGCTCTCCGGCGTCATGACGACCGCCGGGGCAAGACGGGTGTTCTTCTCGGCCATCGTCGACACCGACGAGCCGCGCACCCCGCTCGCCGCCGTCGACGATCTGCTGGTGCTGGTCGCCGAGGACGAGTCGTGATCAGCGGGGCGGGATCAAGGCGAGCGGCGACAGCGGCGCATGGTGGGGCGCCTGCAAGGCGACCCGCGCTACGTTCACAGCCGAGGTTGGCATCGCACTCAGAGCAGGTTGCCGAGGCCCCCGGTGCGGGCGAGAACGAGGACGTCCATGGTGACGGCGACGCCGATGTGGAGGAACACCCCGGGGATGAAGCTGCGGGTGCGCAGCGCCATCCAGCCCAGGACCAGGCCGGCCACGATCGCGGCCGTGGCCTCCGGCATGGGCTTGGCGAAGTGGATCATCGTGTACGGCACGGTCATCACCGGTACGGCGAGCAGCCCGAGCCGAGGGGCGAGCCCGAAGACCATGAAGCCGCGGAAGAACGCCTCGACGCCGACGAACTGGAGCGCGTATCCGATCTCGTAGACCCAGAAGGCCGTACCCCCCTCGGCGGCCCGATCGTAGAACGGGTAGAAGCGGAGGAACGAGTCGAAGCTCGACACCCAGATGAGGACGGGCAGCATCACGAGGTACATCGCGACGTACATCGGGAAGTGGGAGGAGATGCCGCGCAGCCGGAAGCCCAGCTCGACCGGCCGGCGGCGCAACAGGACGATCCCCACGGCGAGTGGGATCCCCACCCGCCAGACCAGGGACGAGAGCCCCCACCACAGGTAGGCGCCGGCGTCGGCGAGGTCGGCGTAGGCCCCGTCGCCGACGTCGCCCACCCACGCCACCAGGCCGGAGCTCGTGTAGAACGACGGACGGCCCCAGTACTCGAAGACGAGCAGCAGGATGGTGGCGACGACGAGCACGATCGTCGCCTCGCGGTCCTCCTCACCGAGGGTGAGCTCGCCCGTCGTGCGCCGCAGCCGATCGAGAATCACGGCGGCGAGTGTACGGGGACTCGGCAGATCGGCGAGCGCACTTCAGCCGTGGAGCTGAGGCCGTGGCCCGAGCGGCCGGGCCCGAACAGCCGAGGCGGGCAACGGCGCCGGCGTCGCGCCTGCACCAACTCCGGCACGAACGCGGCGGCGGACAGCTATCGTTTTCGCGTACTGTCGGAGGTGACCATGCGACCGATCTGGAAGGGCGCCATCTCGTTCGGACTGGTGACGATCCCGGTCGGTCTCTACGCGGCCACCGAGGACAAGCGGCCGAAGTTCCGCCAGCTCCGTGAGTCCGATCACAGCCCGATCCGGTACAAACGCGTCGCGGAGACCGACGGCGAGGAGGTCCCCTACGAGCAGATCGTCAAGGGCTACGAGGTCGACAAGGGCCGCTACGTCGTCTTCACCGGGGACGAGCTCGAAGGGATCATGAAGCAGAGCACGGGCGGGATGGTCGACGTCATCCAGTTCGTCGACCAGACGGAGATCGATCCGATCTACTACCGCTCCTCCTACTACCTGGCGCCCGAGAAGACGGGGATCAAGGCCTACCGCATCCTGCTGCAGGCGCTCGAGGACAAGAACATGGTGGGGCTCGCCAAGGTGGCGATTCGCGAACGTGAGTACCCGGCCACGCTGCGCGCCGACGAGGGCGTGATCGTGATGGAGACGATGTACTGGCCGGACGAGATCCGCGAGCCCCAGTTCGAGACGCTCGAGGGCGGCGACCAGGTGCGCGCCGAAGAAGTCAAGATGGCCGAGATGATCATCGACAACCTCGCCGGGACGTTCGACCCCTCCCAGTGGATCGACGTGTCACGCGAGGCGGTGGAAGCCGCAGCGCAGCAGAAGGTCGATGGCCAGGAGATCGTGAGCCCGGAGACCCCGCAGCCCACCGGCGTCGTCGATCTCATGGAAGCCCTCAAGGCGAGCGTCGAGGCAACGAAAGCCAAGAAGGCGGGCTAGTGCCAGAGGCGTCGACGGCGACGCTGGCTATGCACCGAGCTCCTCACGCACGAGGCGGTTCACCAGACCGCCGTCGAGGCCGTCGGCGGATTTCATGACGTGACCGATGACCCTGCCGGCCGCCTTGGGATCGTCGACACCGAGCTCGGCGATGGCTGCCGTGACGAGGTCCCGGGTCTCGGTTTCGCCGAGGGTCTTCGGCAACCAGCGGGACAGGTAATCGATCTCGAAGGCGAGCTGGTCCGCTCGCTCCCGACCCCGCTCCCCCGCCGCCTCGTACTCCTGCCGGGCTTTGTCCATCTTCTTGACGTAGGAGGCGATGGTGCGCAGGTAGAGATCGTCGTCGACGGCACCGCCGAAGCCGGGCGCCGACTTGGCAACGGACACCTCGGTCTCGACCTGGCGAATCACGTTGACCCGCGCCTTGTCGCGGGCCCGCATGGCGTCGGTGAGCTCGTCGCGCAGCTCGGATCTGATGCTCATCCGCGGCCTCCCTCGGTACCGAACGTCATGCAACATCTCCCTGAAGGACTTCTGCGAATTGTACGGAAAAAGTGCTTGCGACGGCACGCACCTAGGTCTACAGTCCTATGCGGAGCCGAGACGGCTCCTCTTTAAGTCCCCCGTTTGTGAAAATATTCACGTTCACGATCTCTCAACGATGCCCGAGGTGCCCACATGCTGACCTTGACCGACTGGCGAGAGCTCTCCGCCTGTCGTGACACCGACCCCGACCTCTTCTTCCCGGTCGGGACGACCGGACCTGCGGTAGCCCAGATCGAGAAGGCCACGGCCATCTGCTCGATCTGCTCCGTGCAGGAAGCTTGCCTCCAGTACGCCCTCGAGACCAACCAGGAAGCAGGCGTCTGGGGCGGATACGCCGAGGACGACCGCCGCCGGCTGCGCAAGCGCTGGCTGGCGGAGCGCCGCCGCCAGCGCCAGGCGAGCTGACCCCCACACGAGTCTCCCCCCTCCGATGAGCCCCGGCTGAGCCCGGGGCTCATCGCCGTTCAGAACCCGGTTCGCGACCGCCCTACGGCGGCTGCGGTCAAGGCTGGGCGGCAAACCCGACGCCCGGCTTGCCCTTTGCGTACTCGACCTCGACGAACACCAGCTTGTCCACGACGATGCCGAACTGGTGGCCGCGGGTGTCGGTCAGCCACACGACGGGATCGCCCGACGCCATCGCCGCCTCGAGCGCCTTCTTGACGGCCTCCGGCTCGTCGACCTCGAGCTCGAGTTCCCGGGCCGACTGGACACCGACGCGCAGTTTGGTCGTCTCACTCACTGTTCATGGCCTCCGTGTCAACGAACGACGAGCTCGGGATGCGTGCGCACGCGGGGCTTGCGGGCTTCGACTTCGGCGGCGAGCCGCTCGAATGCCGTTGCCGCTTCCCCTCCCGGGTCGGCAATCGTAACCGGTTGGCCCCTGTCCGCACCTTCGCGGAGCGCCGGCACGAGTGGGATCTGCGCGAGGAGGTCGACGTCCAGCTCGTCGGCGAGCACGGCGCCGCCGCCTTCACCGAACAGCGGGTAGCGCACCCCGTCGTTGCCGGTGAACCACGACATGTTCTCGACCACCCCGAGGATCTCCTGGTTCACCTTGCGCGCCATGAGGCCGGCCCGCTTGGCGACTCGTTGGGCGGTGACCTGCGGTGTGGTGACAACGATGGCCTGCGCCCTCGGCAGGAACTGGGACATCGAGATGGCGATGTCGCCCGTGCCCGGGGGCATGTCGATCAGCAGGTAATCCGGATCGTCCCAGTGGACGTCGGCGAGGAACTGCTCGAGGGCCTTGTGCAGCATCGGGCCACGCCAGATGACGGCCTGATCGGGGCGCACGAAGTAGTCCATCGACATGACGCGGACGCCATGGACCTCGGGCGGCAGCAGGGTCTCGTCGATCACCGTTGGTGCCCGGTCCACGCCCAGCATCTTCGGAATCGAGAAGCCCCACACGTCGGCGTCGATGATCCCGACGGTCTTGCCGAGGCGGGCGAGCGACACGCCGAGGTTGGCGGTGACGGACGACTTGCCGACCCCTCCCTTGCCCGAGGATATGGCGATCACCCTCGTCTTGCTGCCGGCGCCACCAATGGTGATCTGACGGGTGGGTGCTCCGCGCACGTCGGCTACGAGCTGAGCACGTTCCTCGTCGGTCATCGAGGTGAAGGCGACATCGACCGACGTGACGCCCGGCACGCTCCTCGCCGCTGCGGTGACATCGTGAGTGAGCTTGTCCTTGAGCGGACAGCCGGGGATCGTGAGCGCAACCAGCACTCGCACCGAGCCGTCAGGGCGTACGTCGAGCTCGCGCAGCATGTTGAGCTCGGCCAGCGAGCGGTGGATCTCGGGATCCTCGACCTTGCCGATCGCGCTCCGGACGGCTTCGACATCGACACTCATGGGCCCTCAAACTCCTATCTGCGTAGTGAATAGAAACTATAGTGAGGGCCAGAAACCCAGGGATTCCCCCCCGTGGCGAGCCGGATCGAGCCCGTGGACATTCAGACCTTCGATCATCAAGTCGCCGCCCTCGCCGCTTCGCTCGGCGACACGACGCGGCGCGGCATCTACATCGCGGTGCGGGAATCACCGGAGCCGGTCACGGTCGCCCACATCGCCGACGCTTTCGATCTGCATCCCAACGTGGCGCGTCATCACCTCGACCGCCTGGTCGCCGATGGATGGCTCCAGGTGACCCACCGCCGCAGGACCGACCGCCGTGGTCCGGGAGCCGGGCGTCCTGCCAAGCATTACGAGCCGTCCGCACAGGAGGTGTCGGTCCAGTTCCCCGCCCGCCGCTACGACCTGCTCGCCGAGCTGCTCGCTCGGGTCATCGAGCGCATCGCCCCCGAAACGGCGCCGGCCGTTGCCGAAGCGGTCGGCAGGGAGTACGGGCGCGAGCTGGCGGCCGAGATCGGGCTTCCCGAGGATGCCGGTTTCGGGACGGCGGTCCAGGCCGTTGCCC
This sequence comes from Acidimicrobiia bacterium UBA6912, assembly GCA_002450985.1. Lineage (GTDB taxonomy): Bacteria > Actinomycetota > Acidimicrobiia > Spongiisociales > UBA5794 > UBA6912. The sequence continues at coordinate 4,357 of DKBA01000153.1, read as the reverse complement.
GGGCGATGATGGGGGTGGGCTTCGAGACGGAAGCGGCGCCCGACGAGCGCACCCTCGTCACCCGCTTCTGCCCTTTCGGCGAGACCGCGGCCAACCACCCCGAGATCGTCTGCAAGCTCGACCAGGGCATCGTGCGCGGCCTGCTGGAGGCGGCCCACCAGCCGGCCGAAGCGGTGGTCACCCCCCACGACGTCGCCGACGAGCACTGCGTCACGGACATCTGAGACCTGAGACCTCAGACCGCAGACCTCAGGCCCTCCGGGCCTGCCAGCCCCCCGGTGGGGGAGCCATTCGGAGCGCACCGCCATGTGCCTCCGTGGATCGAGGTCAAAGGGAGGGAAAGCCACAGAGGACGGGACCACCAACCAGACACCGCATTCCGGCTACCTGAACAGCAACAGGTCCGCCTCGGTGCAGTCTTCGAGCTCGTAGCGGGCAGGGTCGGGACGGCGCCCAGCGCAGAGCCGGACGAAGGACTCCTCGTCCGCAATCACGGAGCCCGTCGGGTCCTCGTCGACGCCGAAGCTGTGGCGTGCGCCGCCCACCGTCACGACGAGGGACTTCTTGCGCTGGAGGGTGCTGCGCTCGATCAGCAGCCCGACGGCGAGATCCACGCCCGCACTCGTGTACGGATCGGGTGCTCCCAGCGCCTCGCGCACGTCGCCGCCGTGGATCCACTCCCCGATGCCGACGCCGTCGAGCGCACCGCCGGCAGCGTCGATGGCGCGGGCGGCACCCTGGTAGCCGTCGTACAGCTCGTCGAGCACGTCGGCCAGCGGCCAGCTGCGCCGCTCATCGACGTCACGTTGGTTCTCCTCGGGGGTGAAGCCGTGGCTCCTCCCTGCCGCCGCATCCGTGAGCGCCGCCGCGCAGTGCGCGAGGACGTCGCGCACCGACCAACCCTCGCACACCGTCGGCCGGTCGAAGAGCTCCCGATGGGCTGCTGCGAGGACGGGACGCAACGCTTCGCTCTCGAGCAACAGGATCTCGGCGGCGGGTCGCATTGGGTGGCAGCGTAACCCGGTACTGTCGTGATGGATGACGCCGCCAGATCTCGCTGCCGCTGCCCGCCGCATCCACGCCGACCTGCCCGTCGTCGATGGACACAACGACCTCCCCTGGGCACTGCGCATCAGAGCAGCCGGCGACCTCGACGCCGCCGACCCGCGCGGCCCGCTCCCCGACTTCCACACCGATGTCCCCCGGCTGCTGACCGGGGGCGTCGGCGCCCAGTTCTGGTCCGTCTACGTCCCGGCCGACATCCCCAATCCCTTCGCCGAGACGCTGGCCCAGATCGACCTCGTGCAACGGATGGCGGCACGCGACGACCGCCTCGTGATGGCCCGCACCGCCGCCGACGTCGCTCACATTCGCGCACGAGGCCGCATCGCCTGCCTGCTCGGCGCCGAGGGTGGGCATTCGATCGAAGGCTCGCTGGAGAAGCTGGCCACGCTTGCCGGACGCGGGGTCCGGTACATGACGCTCACCCACAGCGACACGCTGCCGTGGGCAGACTCGGCCACCGACGATGCCCGTCACGGCGGGCTGACCGAGTTCGGGCGCGACGTGGTGCGGGAGATGAACCGGCTCGGGATGCTCGTCGACCTCTCCCACGTCTCGGTGGGAACCATGCGCGCCGCCCTCGAGGTCTCGGCGGCCCCGGTCATCGCATCGCACTCCAACGCCGCCGCGCTCGCCCCGCATCCCCGCAACATCCCCGACGACGTTCTGGCCGAGATCGGACGCCGCGGCGGCGTGGTGATGGCGGTGTTCTTCCCCGGCTTCGTCGTCGAGGCGACGGCGCAGACCCTGTTGGAGATGTTCGACGCGTGGCGCAGGGTACGCGCCGAGAAGGCCGGTGACGAAGCGGCGATCCAGGACGAGATGGACCGAATCGAATCCGGCCTCGCCGTCGACCGCGGGACCGTGGCCGACGTCGTCGACCACATCGAGCACATCGCAGAGGTCGCCGGGGTCGATGCGGTCGGCCTCGGGTCCGACTTCGACGGCATGACGATGACGCCGGTCGGGCTGGAGGACGTGTCGTGCTACCCGGCGATCACCGAGGAGCTGCTGCGGCGCGGGTGGGGCGAGACCGAGATCCGCAAGGTGCTGGGAGAGAACACCCTCCGCGTGCTGGCGTCAGCCGAGCGTGAGGCCCGATGGTGAGCGGCGCGGCCACGCCGTCGGTGCTCGATCGTGCGGTGGCGCAGGTCCGATGAGCGCCGTCTTCGACCCGTTGCTCAATCTCAGCGGCCTCGCCGCGTACATCATCATCGGCCTTCTCGCCTTCGGAGAGGCGGCTGCCTTCGTCGGACTCTTCCTGCCCGGGGAGGTCGCGGTGCTCCTCGGCGGCGTGCTGGCGTCGACGGGGCGCGTCTCCCTTCCCGTGATGTTGGCTGTTGCGATCGTCGCCGCAATAGCAGGCGACTCGGCGGGGTATGAGATCGGCCGCGTGTTCGGCCGCCGGTTGCTCCGCCGGCCTGCGTTCGAGCGCAGGCTCGGGGACAAAGTGGACCGAGCGACCGCCTACCTCGCCGAGAAGGGCGGCCGAGCCATCTTCCTGGGGCGGTGGACCTCCGTGCTCCGGGCACTGGTGCCGGGACTGGCCGGCATGGTCAAGATGCCGTACCGGCAATTCCTGCTCTTCAATGTGCTCGGCGGCATCGCATGGGGCAGCACGTTCGTGCTGGCCGGATACCTCGCCGGCGAATCGTGGCGGCGTGTCGAGGCCGTTGCCGGGCAGGCGTCCCTGATCCTGCTTGCGCTGATCGCGGTTGCGTTCGTCTTGCGGTGGGCGACACGGCAAATCTCGGCAAACGAGGCCGGCGTGCGGCGGGTGTTGCGAGCTGTCGGCGGGTGGGCCCCCATCGCCTGGTTCACGCGGCGGTTCTCCTCCCAACTGCGCTGGCTCGCCGCACGGCTGACCCCGGGCGCCGCTCGTGGCCTGGGCTGGACCGTGAGCGCGCTCCTCTCCGGCGCTGCGGCGTGGGTGTTCGGCGTCGCCGTCCGGGATCTCCTGGGGAGGGAGGAGCTCGCGCTCCTCGACGCTCCCGTCGCTCGGTGGATTGCGACGCACACGACTCCGGCGCTGAGCACGACGGCAGACGCGATCGTCACGGTCTTCTCGCCGCCGGCCGCGGTGTGGATCGTCATCGCTGCCGGCATCGTTGCATGGCGGATGAACGGCCGGTCGGCGGGTGATCGCCTCGTGCTCGCCATCGCACTCTCCATCGTCATCGCCGAGGGGCTCCGCATCCTGCTCCCCGCAACCCTCACCGGGGTTCGCTTCCCGTCGCTCGCCGTCACCGGCACGGCGGCAGCGGTCGCCGGGGTGGCCGCGGTGGTGGCGGGCCACGGCTGGCGGCTGGGAGCGACCGTCGCCGGCGCCGGCGCCATGCTCGTCTCCATCGTGGCGGTGGCCGACATGGTGACGGGTCATGCTGCGCTGTCGGGCGTCATCGGTGGTGCAGGCCTTGGCACGCTCCTGGTGGTCCTGGTCGAGTTCACATGGCGGACGCTGCAGCCGGGGCAGGGATCACCGGCCGAGACGGCAGACGCCGGCGCACCGAGGCAGGAGGCCTGATGTCCGAGCTCGGCACCGATTGGTGGGCGATCGTCGCCCGCACCGCCATCGTCCACCTCGTTCGTCGCGTACCTTGAGAGTGCGGAGGAAGAGCCGCCGCACCGGACCAAGGAGGCGCTGCAATGTCCCACAAGATCGTCCATTGGGAGCTCATGGGCCCGGACGGGGGGGCGCTCGCCGGCTTCTACCGTGATCTCTTCGGGTGGAGCGGGGAGTCGCCGCCCGGTTTCGATCACTACGACATGATCCCGGCCGAACAGGCCGGGATCGGAGGAGCCGTCGGGCAGGGCTCGGCCGACACGCCCGCCTATCTCACCATGTACGTGGAGGTCGACCACATCGATGCGTACCTCGCCAGGATCGAGGCATCGGGAGGTCGCACCGTCATGGCCCGCACCGTGCTGCCGGGGATGGTGACGTTTGCGATGTTCGCCGATCCGGCCGGCAACCTGATGGGACTCGTCGAAGCGGACATGCCTCCGGCCGAGTGAGCGGTGATGAGCCGGGTTCGCGGAGGCTCCGCGAACCCGGCTCACCCGGGCTATTCGGCGGCCATGCGGCGCAGCACCATGTGGAGGATGCCGCCGTTGCGGAGGTAGTCGACCTCGACGGGGCTGTCGACGCGGCACGTCGTCATGAACTCGACCGTGGTGCCGTCGGCCTTCGTCGCCGTCACCTTCACGAGCTGGCGAGGCTGGAGGTCGTCATCGACCTCGATGGCGTACGTCTCGGTGCCGTCCAGCCCGTGGGTCGCCGCGCTCTCTCCCTCGA
>DKBA01000265.1 GCA_002450985.1 Acidimicrobiia bacterium UBA6912 | reverse complement strand
CAGGCCATCGAGGAGGGCTTCATCATGGATGTCCTCGCCCACTACACGACGTACGACCGTTTCTTCAAGCTCACCAAGGCCATCGAAGACGACCCGCAGTTCGAGTCCCGCAAGGCGCAGCGGGCGATCGCCCGGTTCGTGGACTTCCATCCCACCAACCTGGCGCAGAAGGCCGAGGTGATCGTCGAGCACTTCCGCCAGCACGTCCGGCACCGTATCAACGGGCAGGCGAAGGGGATCGTCGTCACCAAGTCGCGGCAGCAGGCGCTCGGCTTCTATCGAGCCATCAAGGAGTACTGCGACGCCAACGAGTACCACGACATCGGCGCGCTGGTGGCGTTTTCGGGGTCGCTGGACGATGTGGCGGGTTCCGTGACCGAGACGTCGCTGAACGGATTCTCGGAGCGGGAGCTGCCGGCCAAGTTCGACACCGATGAGTATCAGCTGCTCGTGGTGGCCGAGAAGTACCAGACCGGGTTCGACCAGCCGAAGCTGCACACGATGTACGTCGACAAGAAGCTCGACGGCGTGCATGCGGTGCAGACACTGTCCCGGCTCAACCGGACCATGCCGGGCAAGGATGACACCTTCGTGCTCGACTTCGTCAACGACGCCGAGGACATCCAGCGGGCCTTCGAGCCCTACTACGAGGCGACGGTGCTGGAGTCACGCACCGACCCGGCGCTGCTGTACGACCTGAAACACACCCTGGATGGTTGGGGCATCTACTGGCCGCAGGAGGTCGAGGAGTTCGCGGCGACGTTCTTCAAGCGGACGACGGCGCCGGAGGACCAGGGAGCGCTGTATTCCATCGTGGACAAGGCGGTGACTCGCTTCGAGAAGCAACTCGAGCACGACGAGGAAAAGGAAGAGTTCCGCAGCCTCCTCGATTCCTACCTGCGCATGTACGCCTTCCTGACCCACGTGGTCAGCTTCAAGGACACGAGCCTGGAGAAGCTGTTCGCCTACGGGAAGTGGCTGCGGCGGCTGCTGCCCAGCACAAGGGAGGTGTCGATCCTCGACCTGGGGGAGGACATCGACCTGGCGGCCTATCGCCTGCAGTTCGCCGGATCGGGTCAGATCGAGCTGGGTGAGGGCCGGGAGCTGACCCCGCCGAGGCCGGGTGGCCGGAAGGCGGAGGAGCTGTACGTCTCGCTGAGNNATCGTGTACGAGGACGCCTACCGGGATGCGCTGTTCAGCCGCAAGGACCGCAACGAGGAGGTGTTCCTCAAGCTCATCGACAACAACGAGCTGTTGAAGGCGATGATGGACGCCTACTTCCAGGCCACGTACAGGAAGCTGCAGGAGCAGAAGACGGTGCCGGATCTGATCGAGGCCGGGGAGTCCGACCGGGTCGAGTTTAAGGCCTCGGCCCGGTGGGGCTACAAGGCAGATCGCCTACTACCCGAGGTCGAGGACGGGTTCGTCAAGACCGTGGCGGGCTTCCTCAATGCCGGTGGTGGCACGCTGCTCATCGGAGTCGAGGACCGCACCGGCGAGCTCGTCGGTCTGGAACACGACGTCGCCTCGGTGAAGGGCAAGGACCTCGATGGCTACGAGAACTGGATGACCGACCGCCTGGTCAACGCGCTCAACCCAGGGACCACGTCGGTGGCCCGCGTGGCGGTGTCCTTCGCCGCGGTCGACGGCATCGAGGTCGCCCGTCTCGAGGTGGCGGCAAGCCCCGAGCCCGTCTACACCAAGACAAGCAAGAGCGACGAAGCCTTCTACGTCCGCATCAGCAACTCGACGAGAGAGCTGTCACCGAGCGAGACGGTCAAGTACGTGAGCGAGCACTGGGGGGCGAGATGAGCGAGACGATCTGGGGCATCCATGCGGGTCGGGGAGGCGCTGCTCACGACCTCTTCATGCGGGGAGTGATCGCCGTCGGTTGGAGCGCCATGCCCGATCTGACGACACTGACCCCGGATCGCGAAGCGTTCAAGGCGGCGATGCTTCAAGTGAGTCCCGACGCCAAGCCCGGCGCCATTCCGGTCTGGGCTGGGCTCCTGTTTCGCTTTGTGCATGAGATGCAGATAGGCGACATCGTTGCGTACCCGTCGAAAGTGGACCGTGAGATCTACCTTGGGCGGCTCAGGGGTGAATACGTCTACGAGCCCAGCGAATCGGCCTATCCCCACCAGCGATCCGTCGAGTGGGTGACGTCGTTCCCGCGGACGAGGTTCTCCCAAGGTGCCCTATACGAGATCGGTTCGGCGGTGACGCTGTTCCAGATCAAGAACTACGCCGACGAGTACCTTGCGGCTCTCCATGGGGGAGCGCCTCCATCGGTCCCTGTGGAAGAAGACGAGACCGTTGCCCTCGTCGCAGAGGAGATCGAGACGACCACGCGCGACTACGTCGTCAAGCGACTCGCCCGAGATCTCAAGGGCTATCCGCTGGAAGAGTTCGTTGCAGAGTTGTTCGAAGCCATCGGCTACCGCACGCGGACCACACAGCGCAGCGGCGACAAGGGCATTGACGTGATCGCTCACCGGGATGAACTGGGCATCGAGCCGCCCATCATCAAGGTCCAGGTGAAGAGCACCGAGGGCACAGTGGGCGACCCAGAGGTCTCGCAGCTCTATGGGAAGGTCGCCACTGGAGAGTTCGGGGTCATGGTGACCCTTGGCTCCTACTCCAAGCAGGCGAGAGACTTCGCCGATTCGAAGGGCAATCTGCGCCTGATCGACGGAGACGAAGTCGTGCGGCTTGTTCTCGAGTACTACGAGAAACTCGACTCCAAGTACAAGGGCTGGCTGTCCCTGAAGCGTGTGTACATCCCAGAGGCGATTGGTGACGGAGCAGAGTAGGAGACGCACGTGCCTGTGCGGGGCTGGCTGTGGAGAGGAGCACAATGACCCCTGAGGACCTCGCACGCGAGCTTGGCATTTCGCCCAAGGCCCTTCGCCAGTGGCTCAGAGACACCTACCCAAGATCGGACGCCCAGCAGAACCAACCGTGGATCTTGACGGAAGAGCAGGTGGCCGCGGCTCGGGAGCGCTTCGCTGCACCGACTGAAACTGAGGCACCGGGACCCTGGGATGAGTTCGTCGGGTGGGCTTCTGAGTTCATCAGCCGGCCCGACTACGACACCCACGAGCGCAACTACAAGCTTGAGATTGCAGACCAACTGCGAGCAGCAAGGGAGAATGTGCGCCGCGACGACGAGGGGTGGCCTGGGACACTGAAGCGTGCATTCGGGGCGCCCAACAACCTGACGTACTTCATTACCCACTCGAAGTACCTCGACTGGGCGCAGGCCGATCCTGAGGAGGCGCGCGCCGGCCTTCTCGCAATCTGGGACGAGGACTCAACCGTTCAGGACAGGCTCGCCGCGTTCTTCGCCAGGCTGCCAACCGACGTGCTTTCGGGTGTCGGTAATCGCCTGCAGATCGCCTCCTTCCTGCTGCTGGCGGACCCGACCCAGTTCGTCGTCTACCGGCCCACACCGTTCAAAAAGGCGGTCGCCTGCGTCGGGTTCGAGGAGTTCCCTGACGATTCCGAGGTTGCGGTCTACAGCCACGCGCTGAGCTTCGTTGACGAGGTGCTCGACGAGGCGGCTGCACGCGGGCTTCAGCTCAGAGACCGCCTGGACGCGCAAAGCCTCATCTGGACGATCACGAAGGTCTCACCTAAAGAGGCGGGGCTCTCGCCAGACGACACCGAGGCGCTACTCCGGTTTCGAGGCGATCTGCCGAAGGTCTGGTGGGTGAACCAAGGCGGCTCGTTCAACGCAGAGATGGAAGCCGGCGTCGTCACAGCCCCCTTCCGCAACAAGGCGGGACACGATCTCCAGCATTGGAAGAACCTCGAGCTGCTTCGGCCGGGCGACGTGATCGTCCACTACGTGGGCGGCGAGCTCAAAGCGCTCAGTGAAGTGGCACATAAGTGGGCGCCAGGCAGTCCGCTCTGGGACGAGCAGGCCGAAGGTCGCGTGGTTCGCACCCGGTATCACCTGATCGACGTCCCTATTCCACTCGAAGAGATCCTGGCGGACTGGCGGACGGCTGAGTCCGGTCCCTTCACGCGACAGGGCGCCGTCAAGCATGTCTACCTAGAGCCGCTCTCCGTGCCGTTCTCCGACTGGCTGCGCGACGCCTTCCAGGAACGGTGGCCAGACGAGTCGCCGTGGGCTCCCCGCCAGCGGACGACATGGCTGTTCCAGTCCAACCCGAAGACGTGGGATCTTCAAGCCAACCTTGCCCATATGGAGCCCGGGGATGAGGACACGTGGACCGTTTCCCGGTACAAGGCGGAGATCGCTGAGGGCGACCGTGTTCTCCTGTGGCAGGCGGGTCCTGACGCAGGCCTCTATGCAGTCGGGCAGCTTGTCGGTGAGCTCTTCGAGCGAGACGAGGAGGAGTCCTACGGAAGCGGCGACAGCACCACAGCAATCAGCTACCGCCTGACTGACAAGATTGACCCGCCGATCCTGCGGTCAGCCCTCGTTGAGCATCCCATCCTCAAAGGTCTCCAAGTCATCACTGCTCCGCAGGGCTCCAACTTCCGAGTCACCGATGAGCAGTGGACGGAGATCAAGAAGCTCCTTGAGGGCGGCGCGATCGTTCCACCGCCTTCCCTCGGGCCGCCAGAGCGCAGCTTTCACGACATCTCGCTCTACATCGCCAATCAGGGCCTCATCCTCAGCGAACGCACGTTGCGGCGTTTCCACGTGTCGCTTGCGACGCGTGGGTTCGTTGTGCTCAGCGGCGTGAGCGGCACAGGCAAGACATGGCTCACGGAGGTGTACGCAGAGGCGATCGGTGCCCGCTACCTCCTGGTTCCCGTCGCGCCGAACTGGACCACCAACGAGGACTTGCTCGGGTACCTCAACCCGCTCGACGATGCGTACCACCACACCGTGTTCAGCCAGTTCCTGCAGGAGGCCGCTGCGGAGTACACGGCAGCCACGGAGGCACAGCGCAAGCCGCAACAGTTCATCCTCACGCTCGATGAGATGAACCTCGCCCGCGTCGAGTACTACTTCGCCAAGTTCCTCTCCGCGATGGAGGTGCGCTCTCGACGCGGCACGGCCTCGATCGAGCTGGCGCCGAACCAGACCGTCGAGCTCACCCCCAACCTGCTCTTCGTTGGCACCGTCAACGTTGACGAAACGACGCACGGATTCGCCGACAAGGTGTTCGATCGCGCACAACTCATTGAGTTGGAGGCACCGAGAGACGCCATGGCCGACCACATCGGGCAGGCGGCGTTCCGTGACACGCTGCTCAACGTGTACGACGCAGTTGCCCCTACCAAGCCTTTCGCCTTCCGAGTGGTCGACGAGATCAAGGCCTACGTCGGCGAGTCCGAAGCGCTCGACGTCGCATGGCACGCGGCGGTTGACGAGCAGATACTCCAGAAAGTGCTGCCGAAGCTCACCGGCGCTGATCCGGCCGTGCGCTTTGCGCTCGAGGCGCTGCTTGCGATGGCCGACGACAAAGGCCTGGAACTGACTGGACGCAAAGCGAAGCGGATGCTCGATGACTACGACAGAGACGGCTTCACCTCCTACTTCTGAGCTGGCATTCGTCGACCGGCTCGGCAAAGAGGTCGAGTCTCCCTCCGAATGGGAGCCGGCGTACCTGGTCTTGCCCGTCGGCCTCGATGCCATGGCCGACGTTGCCGTGGTCATCAATGGCCGTTCGGCCGAAGTGACGGCACGAAGCGTGGGTGGCAGACCGCAGCTTGTTGCCATCTGGGACAGGTCGGGTCCAGGGTGGTACGACATCGACGTCACCCTGCCATCGGGGAGCTTCCGTCGACGCGTTCGGATTGCGCCAGGCAAGCTCGCTGCTGATGCCTTGGCTCACATGCTGACGGATCTGGAGGCGCGGCTACCAGTGTCGCTTGCGGTGGCGCTACGCGACGCAGGAGCGCGAATCGGGATCAAACTCATCGACCCCGCTGAGCAAACGCTCGCATCTGAGGTCGCCCGCCTGCGTCGTGCTGTTGATGGTGTTCACCGCCCCGGACTGGCTCGGGTGCTTGAGGCTCTAGCGGACGACCCCCATCGGATGCTGATGAACGTCGGCGAGTGGGTCCGCCGGGATCGAGCAAGGCGGCCCGGCGGCGCCGATCTCGTTCGGTCGCTGTGGCGCGCGGGCAACCTGGAGGACGGGCGCGTTCAGCACGTCATCGATCGGCGTGTCGAGCACACCGTCGACCTCTACGAGAATCGGCTGATCAAGGCGTTCGCCGACGAGGTGGAGCGTCGGCTTCGGTTCGTGCATGGAGTGCTGAGCGAGGGCCAGCTCGATGACCTGTCGGCGGAGGTGGCTGGGCTGTTGCAGCGGTTGGTGCGGGCGCGACGCAGGGCCGGGTTCCTCGGCCAGGTCGGCTCGCTACGAGTAGCTCCCGACCGAGTGACGATGGTGTTGCTGAAACGCAAGGAGTACCGAGCTGCATACGAGGCATTCCTCGAGTTCCGGCGCCGGACCAGCGTCCACCTCGATGAACCTGCCATGGCCGAGCCACTGCGCAACGTCCCGTATCTCTATCAGACGTGGGGCACCTTGCTCACCTTGGAGGCAGTCCTCGCGGCGGCGGTCGAGTCCGGGTTCACCGTGGTGAGCCAGCGCCTTGTGTGGCCCCAGGTCGGCGGGATGTACGTCAAGGTGCTGAAGGACAATCGGGCCGCGATCGAATTGAGCAACGGCGCCGGCGACAGGCTGCGCGTATACCCCGAGCGGAGTTACAGCTCAGCTCGAGGCCCGCTTCATTCGGTGAGCTTCACACAGCGCCCTGACGTGGCGCTAGGAGTCTGCTGAGCAATCGGGTGTGAGGTGGCGAGGGTTGGGTGGTGAGTTGAGGTTGCCTGGTTTCTGGCTGCTGGATCGCCGGACGAGAGGGTGTTCGTCGAGGGCACCGAGTTCGCCTTTCGGTCCAGCGCAGATGGCTACGGGGGACGTGTCGGGGGCGGGTTCAGGTGGGGGTGATCGCCCAGCCGTCGGGGCCGTGGTGGAGGCCGAGGTTGATGAGCCGACGCAGGTTGATGGCGGTGGCTCGGAGGCTGAGCCCGAGGCGGTTGCGTTCCACGCCGCGGTAGCGGACTCGGCGGTGGCCGTTGGCCACGATCCAGGCGATGGAGCGTTCGACCATGGGTCGGTGTTGGCGGTAGTTCTCGGCGCCGACACCGTTGCGCCAGTCGGCTCGGGCCTGGGCGAGGAGCTGGTCGTGTTCACCGACCCGGAACGTCTTCCCGGTCTGGCTGGCGGTGCAGCGGTCCCGCAGTGGGCATTGGCGGCAGCGGGTCCCGAATGTGGTCCTGCCTGTTGGGGTGATCTTCACCGTCTGGCCTTGGGGGCAGGTCACCGTGCCGGCGTGGTAGTCGACGGTGAAGTCGTCACGGTGGAACTGGTCGTCACCGAGGCGAGGGTTCCGTCCCAGCGGCCATGGCTTGATCACCGCTACGTGGTTGGCTGCAGCGAGATCGGCTCGGACCGGTCCCGACCCATACGCAGAGTCGCCGAGCACTTCCAGACCCGGCGGCTCACCAGCCAACAGGGCAACTCCCACGGGACCGTCACCAGCATTGGCGGGGGTGAGGTCACATCCGGTGATGATCCCCGTTTCGGGCTCGACGGCGACATGGGCCTTGTATCCGTCCCGATACTCCGACGCGGACTTGTGCATGTGCCGCGCCTCAGGATCCACCGTCGAGATGACTCGATCCGGGGCGGTGCCCCGGGCGATCCGCCACGTGCCTTCGGTGCCACATGGTTCGACATCTTGACCCGCCACCAACGCCAGCAACCCCACGAGTTCGGCTTGGTCGCTGTCCAAGTCGGCGTCGTCGAGGCGATCGAGGATCGCCGACGCGTCGTTGACCAACCCGGTCACCAGGTCGTTGCGGGCGTCGGGGTCGTCCCAGGCGCACACCGGTTTGCCGCCCGCGTCGTAGTCGTGCCCCGACACGTCGATGCTGGCAGCAGCCGGGATCTGGCGCCGCACCCGCCGTATCACCGACACCAGCTGAGTGACCGTGTCCTGGGTCGCCACGGCATCATCGAGCAGGGTCGAGTCCAACGCCCGGCGGGTCCGTTTCGCCAACACCCCGGTTTCGGCCACCACCTGGCGTACCGCGTCGAAGATCCGCTCCGGTGCCGCAGAGCCGCGCAGCCGGTTGCGCCACAACGTCAACACCGTCGGGTGGAACCCCTCATCGGTCAACGCCAGCCCGGCCGCCACCTTCCACTTGAGATCGGTCCGCAACGCATCCATCGCGTCCCGATCCGACAGTCCCTCCAGCGCCTGCAACACCATCACCGTCGCCACCACCTCCGCCGGCACCGACGGTCGTCCCCGACCTGAGGGGAACAAGTCGGCGAACATCGCATCCGGGAACAACCGGCGGCGATGCTCAGCCAAGAACGCATACACCGAGCCGTCCGGAACCAGATGCCCCACCAGGGCCTCAGCGTCCAACAGCTCCACATTCGGATCGCTGTTTCCCTGCATGCCCCCAGTGTCGTCAACCCGCCATCACAACGCGAGCACCACCACGGGATTAATCAGCAGGCTCCTAG
>DKBA01000117.1 GCA_002450985.1 Acidimicrobiia bacterium UBA6912 | reverse complement strand
TGAACGCCTCGGCGATCATCACATCGTCGTCCGTCCCCGCGGTGCCGTCCGCACCGGCACCGAGCAGCACGAGCCGCACGGCGTGCAGATCCGCCTCGGACTCGTCCACCGAGCCATCGCCGTCCGCGTCGTCCCACACGACGCCGGTGATCGCTCCGAACGCGGTCACCTGCACGGTGACGTCGGCTTGCGCGCAGGCGCCGGCCGGGTCGCAGACGAGGTAGGCGAACGACGCGGTGCCCGCGAGGCCCTCGGCCGGGGTGTAGGTGATGCCCGCAGTCGTGATGTCCGCACGACCCGAGGTCGGCATCGAGACGGCCATGATGGTCAGAGGGTCACCATCGACGTCGCCGTCGTTGGCGAGCACATCGATGTCGACCGGCGCACCGGGGAGGTTGGCGGCGCCGTCGGCGACGGCGACCGGCATGTCGTTGACGGCGGCGACGTCGATCGTCACCGTGGCGTCGGCACACGCGCCGAGGGGGTCACACACCGAGTAGGTGAGCCCGTCGCGTCCGTGCCAGTCGGGCGCGGGGGTGTAGGTGACGGTGCCGTCTCCGTGCACCTTCGCAGAGCCATGGCCGGGCTCGGTGCGCAGCGCTGCGCTCAGGGCATCGCCGTCGACGTCGACGTCGTTGGCGAGCAGCGCGATCGTGACGGCGGTGTCCTCGCTCGTCGTTGCGGCGTCGTCGGATGCCGCGGGCGGGTCGTTCACCGCACCCACGGCGATGGTCACGGCGGCGGTCGCACACGAGCCGGTGGCATCGCAGACGGTGTAGTCGACGAAGTCGGCGCCGAAGTAGTCGGCCGCCGGCGTGTAGGTCAGCGTCGAACTCGATGCGATCACGGCCACGCCATGCCCTGGCGTGGAGGCGGTCACGACGGTGAGCTCGTCGTCGTCGGCGTCGGTGTCGTTGGCGGTGACGTCGATGGTCACGGCGCGGTCCTCGACCGTCGAGGCGACGTCGGCCCCGGCGATCGGGGCATCGGGCACCGGCGCGACATACACGGTGACGAGGGCCGTGGCGCAGAGCCCGTCGCCGTCACACACCTCGTAGCTGAAGCTGTCGATACCGTTCCGGTCGGGGTTCGGCGTGTAGGTCACGTCTCCGGAACCCGGGTCGTAGGCGGCGGCGCCGATGGCGGGCGACGACGCGATGGAGACGACCGGGTCCGTCAACGGGCCGTCGGGGTCTCCATCGTTGCCGAGCACGGCCACCGCCACCGGGACGTCCTCGTCGGTGGCCGCGGCGTCGTCCACCGGGACCGGCAGGTCGGGGACGGGCGCAACCGTCACCGTGACCTCGGCGGCGTCGCAGAGACCGGCCGGGTCGCAGATTTTGTAGCGAAAGCCGTCGGGTCCGTTGTAGTCGGGAGACGGGGTGTAGACGAGCACGTCGTCACCCGGGTCGGTAGGCGTGCCACCGAAGTCCACGGCGGCCGTGCCGTGCTCGGCGTCGCGAAGCCGGATCAGCGTCACGGCGTCCCCATCCGCGTCGGAATCGTTGGCGAGCACATCGATCCGGATCGAGCCGTCCTCATCGACGGCTGCACTGTCGATGCGGGCGGTGGGGCGGTCGTTGACGGGGAGCACCGTGACCTCGACCGTGGCCGTCGCACACGACCGCGAGGCGTCGCAGACCCGGTAGCGGAACGAGTCCGCGCCGTTGAAGTCGTGGTGCGGGCGGTAGCGGACGACGTCGTCAGCGGGGTCGGCCGGAGTCCCCCCGTCGTCGATCAGCGCAACGCCCGAGGCGGGGCGACTCAATCCCGACAGGAAGAGTGCGTCCCCTTGCGGATCGGTGTCGTTGGAGAGCACGTCGATCACGACCGCCACGTCCTCGTCGGTCGTGACGGAGTCGTTCTGCGGCGTCGGTGCCCCGGGTACGGCCGGCGCCGCCAGGGCCGGTGCCGACCACAGCAAGAGCACGATCCCGGCGGCAGCGCCTCTCCAACATGTCTCGATCCTCCTTCGCATCTCTTCCCCCGCACCCGTGGGTGCCCCCACTCACCAGCGGTTGAGGCGTGTTGTTCCCACACAGATGGGACAACCGGGCGGCGGGTTCCTTACTGGGTCCACCGGCCTATTCCGGAGTGGGCGAAATGCCGCCGATCAGCCGCCGGGCCGCTTCTCGAGGAGCTGAGCCTGATTGATGCGGCCCAGCGGGCCGTGCTCGTCGAACACTCGGGTATCGGCGAGTCCGATGCCGGACTCGTGTTGGTGGGCGGCGGACTTCATCCCCACCCACTCACCGACCGGCAGGCGATGGGCGTACAGCGTGATGTCGGGGTTCACGTAGATCCACGCCCGCGGGTCGAGCGCCTGCGAGTTGCCGTTGGACATGTCGGCCAAGGCCACGAGCCGCACGAAGGGAGACGGGGTCTCTCCGGCGATCACCGGGTAGCGCAGCCGGAACCAGCCGACACCAGGCCCGAGACGCTCGAACGTCGCCCCGATGCTGCGGATCTCGACGGCGTGCAGGTAGAACCGTGTCAGATCAGAGCGCGGACCCTCGAAGAAGCGCTCCACGACCACCCCGTGCTCTGGTCCGGGAGGTTGCTCCCACGGCTCGCGATCGACCTCGGGAAGGACGACCTCGGCGGTGCGGATCTTGAGCCCGGTGGCGCGCCCCACCTCCACGTCACCATGGCGCAGCAATGCCTCACAGACCTGGATACGTCTGCCGTTCCTCAGGACGCGCACCTCGACGGTCAGGGGCGCGAGCGGCACGGGCCGGAACAGGTCGATCGTGAACCGAGCGACCTGCATGGGGACGATGGTCGGCACCTCCTCGATCGCCCTGCCGAGCAGGCCAGACGGGGGGCTCCCATGCTGGGCGTCGTCCGACCAGCCGCCTCGGGTCAGCTCCGTCGGCACGAAACGGTCGCCGTCGTGGTGGAACAGGGCGTCGGGCATGAGCCCCGGAGCGTAACTCCCCTCGACCTCGGGCCGGCGGCCCGGTACGCTCGACGGAACAGCCCCCGGGGGAAATGCCTCTATGACCGCTTCCAACGACACCGAGCCCGCGTTCGTCTCGACGTCTCTCGCCTCCACCCTCAAGGGAGCGGGTCTGCGGTGGGACCCGACTCCGGGCGACCGTTTCCACATCCCCGATCGAGGCCTCGACGATCAGACGTTCTCGATCAGTGAGATGGTCATCGAGCTGCGGCGCGGCGTCGGCGGCGAGGTCGAGCTCGCCTTCAACGGCACCGTCGAGTGGGCGCTCGACGCCATCGTCAAGACCGAGGTCGTGTGGCTGCCGAACGAGGGCCAGCTGCGGACGGCGCTCGGCGCGCACTTCGTCGCGCTCTACGCCGACGAGGCCGGCTACGGATGCGTGGCCCGCATCGACGGCGAACCGCGGACATTCACCGCGGCGACCGCGGCCGAGGCCTACGGTCTCGCGATGCTGGCCCTGCTGCGGACGACTCGGGGCTGACGGGCGTCACCGCAGCCGCGGGAGCCGCACCACCAACGCGGCGCCGGCGCCGGGACCCGCCGAGCGCGCCGTGACGTCGCCACCGTGGGCGCGGGCGATCGCCCGTGCGATGGTCAGCCCGATGCCGGTGCCACGGCCCTCCCGACCGCTCGCCCGGTAGAAGCGCTCGAAGATCCGCTCGAGGTCGGCGGCAGCGATTCCCTGCCCGGTGTCGGCAACCACCGTCTCTCGCCATCCGTCGTCGGTGGAGGTGCGCACGGTCACCCGCCCACCCTCGGGCGTGTGAACGAGGGCATTGCCGAGCAGGTTGGTGAACACCTGGGCGAGACGGTCGGCGTCACCCGCCACCATCCCCGGCTCGGTTGTCTCGAAGCCGAGGGTGACGCCTTTGTCGTCGAACTGGGGGCGGAGGCGGGCGCCAACGCTGCGGGCCACTTCCGCGGGGTCGATCGGCCGCAGCTCGAGCTGGACCGCCCCCTCGTCGAAGCGGGAGAGCACCCCCAGATCCCCGGCGACCCGCATGAGGCGCGCCGCCTCATCGGCCACCGAGGCGAACACCTCGTCCGACGGCTGGAGGACGCCGTCGATCAAGCCCTCCATGGAACCCTGGATCGTCGTGAGCGGGGTACGCAGCTCGTGCGCCACGTCCGAGATCAGCCGGGCGCGGCGCTGCTCCGTCTCCTGCAGCGTCGTGGCGAGCGTGTTGACGTCCCCGGCGAGGGCCGCCAGCTCCGCTTCGGCGGGGATGGGCACCCGCTCGTCGTAGTGCCCGGCGGCGAGACGCAGCGTCGCCTGCCGCACCCGGCCCAGCGGCCGCATGATCCGCCGCGACACGAGCGCCGCGGCGACACCGGCGACGAGGAGACCGACTGCCAGGCCCACGAGCAGTGCGGTGTCGACGGCGGAGCGGAAGGCCGCATCGGCCTCCTCCTGCACGGTTGTGGATCCCGCCGCGGCGAGCGCCGAGACCCCGGCACCGGCAGATGCGTCGCCCCCTGACCCGCTCCCGCCCTCGCCCCCGGACCCTCCGGACCCCTGCGAGCCGCCGGTGCCTTGCGAGCCGCCCGTGCCCTGCGAGCCGCCGGTTCCCTGCGTTCCGTCCGGGGCTCCCGAGCCACCCGTACCTCCATTGCCGGTGCCTCCCGGTGCTCCACTGGTCGCCGTCGGCCCCGGACCCTCGGTCGCCGGCGTCGAGCCGTCGCCGGAGCTCCCGGCCCCGTCGAGCCTCCCGATCTGGATGCGGGCCTGCTCGAGGTTGCCCTCGAACAACGTCGGCGCCAGCATCCTCGCCGTCACCAACGCCGCCACCGCGGCAACGGCGACGACGGCCAGGTACGAGACGAACAGGCGCACGCTGAGGCGGCGCATCACCGTCATCGTGGCGCCGCCACCATCTTGTATCCCACGCCGCGCACGGTGCCGATCACGGTCGGGGCGGCAGAGTCGTCGCCGAGGGCCTTGCGCAGGTTGCGGATGTGGACGTCAACCACCCGCTCGTCGCCGAAGAAGTCGAATCCCCACACCCGTTCGAGCAGCTGCCGTCTGGTGAACACCCGTCCCGGCGCCGAGGCGAGGGCGACGAGCAGGTCGAACTCGAGCGCGGTCAGCTCGACCAGCCGGTGGCCGCGGTGGACTTCGCGCCGCCCCGGATCGATCAGGACGCCCTCGAAAGCCATGACGTCATCGTCGGGTGCGGTGCCTCCACCTCCACTCCCGCCCCTCCGCAGCACCGCCTTGGCCCTCGCCACGAGCTCCCGCGGGCTGAACGGCTTGGTGANNTGGTGACGTAGTCGTCGGCGCCCACCGAGAGACCGATGAGGGTGTCGGCCTCTTCTGCCCTCGCGGTGAGCATGATCACCGGGACCTCCGACGACTTGCGGAGACGGCGCAGGACCTCGATGCCGTCGATGCCGGGCAGCATCACGTCGAGAACGACGATGTCGGGCTGGAGCCTGCCGAAGACGTCGAGCGCCTCCAGTCCGTCGACGGCGAAGGTCACCTCGAAGCCCTCGCTGCGGAAGTAGGCGCCGACGAGGTCTCGTATCTTCACCTCGTCATCGACAACGAGCACCCGGGACGCGCGCATGGGCGCGATGGTAGGAGGACGGCGACGAAGGGCCGCCACGGGGGCGGTGTCCCGGTCGCACCGATACCGCCTGTCGCGCCGGGCGGCTCGGGCCACGGCGCCGAGGGATGGCGCGGCGGATCCCCGGCGAAGTGGCGGTTCCGCAGGGGACCCCAGCCGTGCCCGTGGAAGCTGGTGCGTGCGAACGGGCCCCGTCAGCGCCGCACTGCGGCGTGCCACGAGGGTGACCGCGGCACGACGGCAAGGTGAACGCTGGACCCCGCTCTTCCCGGCGTCCCCGTCGCGATGCGGCCACCGCCGACACGCCACCCTGGGCTCGGGGAAGACACAGCGCGGTACCAGCGCCGCGATGCACCGCTCGGAGCGGCGGTCAGGCCACGCCCGGACGGGTCACGGCACGCCAACAGGCAGCGATGACGCGCTCCATGGTGGGGGCATCCAGGGCCGCCACCCCCCCTCCTGCGACCAGCCGGACGACCGGGGCGAAGCCGAGCTCGTAGAGCACGAGCGGCGGCAGCTCGGTGAGCAGCGCTGCCATGTCCGGCGCCGACGCCGCGACGAGGAGGGGGTCTTCGCCGTCCTCGAGCACGGCCTCGTGGGCCACTCCGGCGTACGGGGAGGCGTCGACTTGAACGAGGAAACGCGCCCGGTCCGGGTCGGCGGCGAGGTGAGCGAGGACATTGCGCCACATCGTCCCGAACCGCTCCCGCGCCGGGGCCGCGGCGTCCACGCCGGCCACTGCCGCCTCCCCGAGGTCGCGCTTGATCTCGCGGTACACCGCAAGCACCAGGTCATCCTTGCCGGAGTAGTGCACGTAGATGGTTCCGGCGGCGACCCCGGCACGCCTGGCGACCGCCGCCATCCCCGCCCCGTGGAAGCCGTGCCGTGCCACGAGGTCGAGAAAGGCGCGCCGCACCATCGCAGCGCGATCGATGCGGACGGCGCCGGTCGTCACGACGCGTTCACCATCGCGGCAACGTCGAAGCCCTGGCCGGTCTCCCGTTCGGAGACTTCCCACAGGTTCTGCATGCTCGCCCGGTTCTGCGACCGGCCGACGAGGGGGCGGCGGACCGGTGGGCCCCAGTTGACCCAGCGCGGCGCATACAGCTCGCCGCCCCGGGCGACCGGGTCGGTGCCGGCGCGAAGCTGGGGCAGCGCGCCGTCGAGCGCCGACATGCCGAACCGGGAGACGGCGTTGTGGAAGAAGCGCTGGCTGGCGCCACCACCGGTCTCCCGCGAGCTCGTCGCCTGGAGATCGGTGTTCGAGAACCCGGGGTGGGCGACGAGGCTCGCCACCGGTGCCCCTGCTTCCTCGAGACGCCGCTGTAGCTCGAGGGCGAAGTGGAGGTTGGCGAGCTTGGACTGGCCGTACGCCCGCCACGGCTCGTAGTTGCCCTCGAGGTGGGGGTTGGCGGGGTCGACGGGCCGCCCGAAGTGGCGAGCCGTGCTCGTCGTCGTCACGATGCGCGCATTCGGGGCCCGCAGCAGACCGGGCATGAGCAGTGCGGTGAGTGCGAAGTGCCCGAGGTGGTTGGTGCCGAATTGCATCTCGAACCCCTCCTCCGTTCGCCGCTCGGGGATCGCCATCACCCCGGCGTTGTTGAAGAGGAGTTCGATCGTGTCATGCCGCTCGAGGATCTCTGCCGCCGCCTGTCGCACGGATGCGAGCGATGAGAGGTCGAGCGGCACGATCTCGAGCGAGGCGTCCGGGACGTCGGCCAGGATCTCTTCGTAGGCCCGCTTCGCCTTCTCCTGGTTGCGGGCTGCCATCACGACATGGGCGCCTTTGCGGGCGAGCTCGCGAGCGGTCTCGAGACCGAGCCCGCCGTTGGCGCCGGTGACGACGGCCACCCGGCCGGTCTGGTCGGGAATGTCGCTGGTGGACCAGGTCATGGGGGTGCTCCTAGGTGAGTGAACGTCCGCTCATGCTGAACGATCGTTCACTCAGGGTCAAGATGGGCGTCGCTCTCCGTCACTCGGCACGTCAGGGCTCGACGACGCCCTCTCGGATCGCAAACCGGGTGAGCTCGACCCTGTCGTGGATGTCGAGCTTGTCCATGAGGTGGGCGATGTGGTGCTGCACGGTCTTCACACTCAGCCCCATGAGCCGGGCGATCTGCTTCTGCTGCATGCCACGCGAAACGTAGCTCAGAACCTCTTCCTCACGATCGGTGAGCGAGGTGAACCTCGACGTCTTCCGCGGCTCCAAGCGCGCCCCGCCGGCATCGATGACGATGCGGGCGAGCACGTCGGGTGAGTACCACGTGGCACCGCCGGCGACGGCCACCACCGCCTCGGCGACAGTTCCAGGTGGCTCCGCCTTGGACAGGTAGCCGGCGGCCTCCACGGCGAGCGCGCGCTCTATGTGGTGGTCGTGGACGTACGCGCTGAGGTAGATCACTCGCGTCTCGGGCGCCGCGACGCGGATCTCTCGGGCGACGTCGAACGCAGATCGCCCCGGCATGTCGATGTCCATGATCACCACGTCCGGTCGCTCGGCCACGCACAGCTCGAGGGCCCCGTCGCTCGAGGCAGCCGTGCCGACGATCTCGATCCCGGCGCTCGCGAGCTGGTCGTGCAGCATCTCACGAACCAGCGCATGGTCGTCGGCGAGGACCGCCCGAACTGCAGCCTTCATCGGACCGAGGCCTCCCCCACCTGTGTTGCCAGCGTGTGGACCTCGGCTACGAGGTCGGCCGCAGCGAACGGCTTGCGCATCACTGCGACCCGACCGGCGCCGTCGAGGGCCGGCGGATCGGCGCCGACCACGAGCACCGCCGCCTTTCGGGCGACCGCTTCGATGAGGGCCCAGAAGTCGCCCGATACCGCCTCGAGCCCATCGACGTCGACGACGACGACGTTCGGCAGAGCATCGGCGTCTTCGACCATCGCAGCAAGGTCGTCGCAGGGGGCAACCACGAGGCCTGCCGCGGTGAACGTGGACTGGGTGAGACCCCGGATGTGCCGGTTGGCCATCACGAGCCCGACCCTCTTGACGCCCTGAACCTCCGCGGACGCAACCTTCCGACCGGGTGGTTCGGTCAAGGGGAGGGTCACGGTGAACACGGCTCCCCCTCTGTCCGCGGCGCGGACGCCCACACTGCCCCCGTGGTCGGTCACGATGCCGTGGACGACGGCGAGCCCCAGGCCACGGCCACCGTCGTCGGTCTTCGTGGTGAAGAAGGGCTCGAAGACCCGCTCCTCGACCTCGGGCGTCATCCCAGGGCCTTCGTCACGAACCTCGAGGACGGCCTCGCCCAACCCGTTGCGTGACGCACGGAGCACGATCTCGACACACCCTCCATCCGGCATGGCATCGCGGGCATTGAGGGCCAGGTTGACGACGACCTGTCCGAGCTGCACCGGATCGCCGTTCACCCACATCTCCTCGGGCGACCGGGTGACCACCACCTCGACGTCCCCGGGCATCATGTCTGCGACCGTGTCCATGGCGCCGGCGACCACGACACCGAGCTCCACGGGAACCGTCCTTCGCGTTCCGGTTCCGCTGAAGGCGAGCAAGCCGTCGGCGAGCTCCCCGGCGCGCAGTGCCGCCTCGTCGACCCGGCGCAACCCGACCATCCCCGGGTGGTCGGCGCCGAGTTGCCCTGCGGCCGCCGCCGTCGAACCACGGATGGAGCTCACGAGATTGCCGAGATCGTGGGCGACCCCGGCGGCGAGCAGGCCCGCCGCACGCAGCCGGCGCGCCTCTTCGAGCCTGCGCTCGGCCCTTCTGCGCTCGTCCTCCTGCGCAGCCAGATCGGCCTGCCCGCGGCGGATGCGGCGGACGAAGACGCCCCACGCCCCGACGGCGGCTGCGAAGATCCCCAGCGCGACCGCCGCGGTCAGCAGCTCGCGGCGCCGTTCATCGCGAAGCTGCTGTTCCATGTGGATGCGAGAGGTGGAGACCAACCGGCCCAGCTGCCCTGCGAAACCATCCCGCGCCGCATCGAATGCATCGCCGGAGAGCACCCGGGCAGCCCGATCCTCGTCGCCTGCAACGATTGCGTCGTAGGCAGCAAGCGTCTCGGCGGCGAGAGCGACATGCGCCCGGTCGACGTTCTCGATGGCGGCGGCGAGGTCGCCCTGGGCGAGATCGCACGCAGTGTCCACCGCTTCCGAGAAGGCCGCCTCCCCCGCGTCGAAGGCGTGACGCCACTCGACGGCTGCAGCAACGGGCATCGAGCCCGCGGCGGCCACATCCAGGACCAGCTCGTCGACCACGGACGTTTGTGCCTGACCTGCGAACACGATCTCCTCGGCCGCCTTGGTGGGACATCGCCCTGCCTGGCGGTCCGCAACAGCCCGATACGAGTCGTAGAGATGCCACCCCTGCCATCCGAGCATGGCAACGGTGAGCAGACCGGCGATCACGAATGCGACGCGCCCGTACCGCCGCGCCGCTCCGCTGCGGCCGTCCCCAATCCCGGCGCGGCCAAAACCGAACGCCTGGCGCACCTCGCCACCCCCCGTGATTTCGTCCACCACCTTCCACGAGGCTATGCCGCGGCACTACGGCGCGGCTAGGGCCGAAGTCCCCGTTCACGATTCCCGCTCACGCCGACCACGTGGCGGGAACGCACTACGGCAGCCGGCCCGGTCGCATCGGGGGGTTGCGAGAGGATCGCGACCGGGCTCGACTGTCGTGGGAACGGCTCGCTCGGACACTCAGCGTGCGCAGCCGCCCTGCTCCTGAGACTGCTCCTGGACCTGCTCCTGCTCCTGGACCTGTTCTCGAGCTTGGAGCTGCGGCGCTTCGATCGCACCGCCGCCGCCCACCTGGTGCTGGGCGCGCACCTGAGTGCGGACCTGCTCCTCGGCCTGGACCGTTGGCGCGCCGGCGGTGCCGGCGCTGGTGGGATCCGCGGCCGTGGCCGAATCGCACGACTCGTCGCGAGCCTGGAGCCGATCGCGATCCTGGGTCTGGTCGCCGCTTCCTCCGGAGCTCGGCGCCGGTCCAACGGCCGACCGCCCGTCACAGTCCTCGCACGTCCCGTCCCGGAGCCGCTGCCGGACCTGGTCCCTGTCCTGATCCTGGTCGGGCGCCGTCGGTGTCGCCACCGAGCCGGTGCAGTTCTCGCACGTCTGATCTCGCAGGCGCTGCTGGATGCGGTCATGGTCACGGTCGGCATCGAACACGACGGCCCCGCGATCGTCGGCGCCGGCATTCGCCGCCGTGGCGATCGCAGCGGTGCCGACCATGACCATGAACACCGTCGCCGCAACGAGGACCTTCCGCATCTTCGACCTCCTTTCGATGTCTCTTCCGAGCATCGCTCGGCCCCGTGAAGGAGACCCCACCGGTTGCGTGAAGCTCTCGTGAAGCTCGATGGCCCGCGTGACCTCATGGGCAGGATTCCCGATGGCGTGACGCCGCCCCATGTGATGTGGTGGAGACGAGAGGGGTTGCGACATGACACGGCTCTGCGGTCGATTCGCCGAAGCACTGCTCAGCGGCGGTGCTGCTGTGCGCCGCACGGTCCCTGCCCGAGGCAGCCCGCCGTCGATGCCAAGGGGGTGATCGGTGAGGCCAACGGGAGGTAGAGGCATCCGGGCCCACGGGCGGCTCGGACGACGAAAGGGGGGTGAGTCCGTGTCCAAGCGCACACTCACACTCGTGATCCTGGCAGTAGTGGTGCTCCTCGTCGGCGTGCTGTCGCCTGCCTCGATCGCNNGGCCACACCGAGAGCTTCGGCAACAACCTGTCGTTCCCCGTCATCTGGTCGGAGGGGGTGACCAAGCCGCTGCGGGAGCCGCCCGCAGAGGGGCCGCTCCTCGACGGCGAATGGTGGTACTGGTGGGGCACCACCGGTGTCGACCCGAACGTCACGCCGCTGAGCTGCGCCCCCGATCCGGTCACAGAGGGCCTCTGCGCGGACGGGACGGAAGCCGGGAACGGCATCGACCCGCTCTACAAGGTGTACCTCCAGAAGGACCAGTACAACGTCTGGCAGGCCGGCACCGCCGACTGGAGCGGGGCACCGTTCGTCGTCGACCGGCTCGACTGGGGCGACAACCTGGAGTCGGTCGACTGGTACACGAAGTCCATGGTCCGCACCGAGGTGGTGTTGTACCAAGACCTGGTCGAGCCGTTGCTCACCTACGGCATGCGCCATGTGTCGGGCTGGGGCATCGACGAGGTTCACGGGCTGGCGACACTCGACGGAGCCATTGAGGCCTTCGACGGCTCCGAGGCCACCGTGTTCTCACCTTGCGGGCGACTCACGATCCAGCGGCTCGTCGTCGATCGCGGCGATGCGGCGCTCGACGAGCTCGTCTGGGTGCCGACGGTGGGATGGACCGAAGCGGAGGACTACGAAGGCGAACCCATCATCAACGATCCGCTCTTCAACAAGCCGGTGTGGGAGGCCGGTGACGGGCCCGGCTACTACAACGCCGAGATCAACGTCAAGGGCAAGATCATCTACGGCTACACCTGGAACGTCCGCAACCTGAACGAGGGCGCCGGCGACTACCGCATCACGTTCAGCCTCGACGAGGCGTGCGGGACGGTCGACCGGAACGCCACGTTCTGGGACGGCGTCAACGAGACCGAGATCATGCTGCCCATCGAGGAGGAAGGTGAGGTCACCGCCGAGGCCGACGAGGGTGGCGACACCGGAGGCGGCACCGCCGTGATGGTGGGCGAGCAGAACCTCACGTACATCGACATCACGATCCTCCAGCGCGGAGGGGGAGGAGGCGGCGGACCCAAGAGGTGAGCCAAGATTCGACCACCACTCCCACCAACCCCCCGCCCGAACCGGCGCCGGTCCCTCGGCGCCGGTTCGGCGCGTCGGGCCTCTGACACGTATCGGCGTCTGCGAGAATCGGGACCGTGATCGTCGACTGCGGGCTCTACCAGGACGGCAAGCGGCAAGAAGGGCGCTTGTCGATCGCCGACGCCGCCGCCGCCATGCGAGCGAGGGGCGGATTCGTCTGGATCGGGCTGCACGAGCCCACCGAGGAGGAGTTCGACGAGGTGCGGGCCCAGTTCGACCTCCACGAGCTGGCCGTCGAGGACGCCATCATCGCCCACCAGCGCCCGAAGCTCGAGGTCTACGACGACACCTTGTTCGTCGTGCTCAAGACGGCGCGGTACCTCGACGCCGAGGAGGAGATCGAGTTCGGCGACATCCTGCTGTTCCTCGGCGAACAGTTCGTCCTGGTGGTGCGCCACGGCGAGGCGAGCCGGCTGACCCCGGTGCGAGCGAACCTGGAGCGTCGGCCCGATCTGCTGTCGCTGGGTCCGTCGGCGGTGCTCCATGCGGTGATGGACCGGGTGGTCGACGATTACGCCCACGTCATCGCCGGACTGAGCAAGGACATCGACGAGGTGGAGGCGGACGTCTTCTCGAACGAGTGGAGCAACCCGGCCGAGCGCATCTACTTCCTGAAGCGCGAGGTGCTGGAGTTCCAGGCGGCGGTGCGCCCGTTGATCGAACCGCTGGGCCGGCTGATGCGCGGCGCAGTGCCGGCGGTCGCCGAGGACCTCGAGGAGTACTTCCGCGACGTGCACGACCACGCGGTGCGCTTCGCCTCCGACGTCGACCAGTTCCGCGACATGCTGACCAGCGTGCTCGAGGCGAACCTCACCCAGGTGAGCGTGCGCCAGAACGAGGACATGCGCAAGATCTCGGCGTGGGTCGCCGTCGCCGTGGTGCCCACTTTGATCGCCGGGATCTTCGGGATGAACTTCAGCCGCATGCCCGGCATCCACGAGGACTGGGGCTTCGCAGTCGCCGTGGCGATCATGGGACTGATCGCCGGCCTCCTCTACCGACTCTTCCGGAAGTCCGGCTGGCTGTGAGGCGGGCCGCCGCATGAAGCTGGGCGTGCAGGCCGCTCTCGTCGACGGCGACGTCGTCCCGGGTGACGTGGTCGTCGAGAGCGGCGTGATCTCTCGCACCGGCGTGNNTGCGGCGCCCCGGCTCCTCGGCGTGCATCTCGAAGGCCCGTTCCTGTCTCCACGGCGCGCCGGCGCCCACGATCCCGCCAACACGCTGCCGCCCGACGCGGCGCGCCTCGACCGGCTCTTGTCATGGGGGCCGGTGACGACGATGACCCTCGCCCCGGAGCTGCCCGGGGCGATCGAGATGATCGACCGGCTCTTGG
>DKBA01000262.1 GCA_002450985.1 Acidimicrobiia bacterium UBA6912 | reverse complement strand
ACGATGTCGACGAAGTGCCAGTACAGCCCGACCAGCTCGACGTTGAGCCCCCGGTCCTCGTAGAGCCTGCCGTTGAGCGACAGGATGAACATTGCGGAGAGCATCATCACGCCGACGGCGACGTGGGCGCCGTGAAACCCGGTCAACATGTAGAACGAGGAGCCGAACGGGCTGACGCCCATGGTGAGGCCCTCGTGGACGAACTCGGTGAACTCGAAGATCTGCCCGGCGAGGAACGTCGCCCCCAGCAGCGCCGTGCCGGCCAGCCACACCCGGCCCTGCCGGCTGTCGTGGCGTTCGAAGGCGTTGTGCGCCAGGACCATCGTGAGCGAGCTCATCAGCAGGATGAACGAGGATGCCGATGTGAAGGGGATGCTGAAGATCTCGGCGCCGGGACCGCCCTGGGTGGTGTTTCGGTAGAGGAGGAACGTGGCGATCATCGACCCGAAGAAGAGGCACTCCGAGCCGAGGAACACCCACATCGCCGTCTTGCGGATGCGGATGATGTCGTGCTCGCCCTCCACGTGCCCTGCGGGGGGAAGGGCCTCGGCGACCGGGTGGGCGCTCATGCGTGCTCCTCTCGGGTGATCGGCTCCAGCGACCATCCGAACAGACCCCACAGGGTCACCATGGCGCCGACGGCGACGGCCGCCCAGCCCCAGGACAGGTAGACGAGCCCGTATCCGGTGATCACGATGCCGAGCGACGAGAGGGCCGGGTAGTACGACGGGGACGGCATGTGGATGTCGTGGTGCTCCTCGTGGACCTCACCCTCTCCTTCACCGCCGGTGTCGACCAGCGTGCCGCCCGAGACCGTCGCCATCTCGACGAGCCGTCCCTCCTCGTCCTCGGCGTACTTCTTGTGCCAGAAGTCGTCGAGGGAGTGCACCACCGGCACCTCGTCGAAGTTGTGCACCGGCGGCGGCGAAGGGATCGTCCACTCGAGCGTCCGCCCGTCCCACGGGTCGTTCCCGGCGATCTCGCCGTGCTTGCGAGCCCAGATGATGTTCCACAAGAACAGGAGGAACGCGATGCCGATGACGAAGGCGCCGACGGTGGCGACCAGGTTCCACAGGTCCCAGCCGAGGCCCTCGCCGTAGCGGTAGGTGCGGCGGGGCATGCCGTTGAGCCCGAGGATGTGCATCGGGGCGAAGGTCAGGTTGAAGCCGATGAGCATCAGCCAGAAGTGCACCTTGCCCCAGCCTTCGTGGAGCATCCGCCCGGTCCACTTGGGGAACCAGTAGTAGACGCCCGCCACGTACCCGAAGACCGCGCCGCCGAACAGCACGTAGTGGAAGTGGGCCACCACGTAGTAGCTGTCGTGCTGCTGCGTGTCGGCCGGCACGATGGCGTGGGTGACGCCGGAGAGACCGCCGATCACGAACATGGCGATGAAGCCGAGCGAAAAGAGCATCGGCGTCGAGAACCGTAAGCGTCCACCCCACGTGGTGCCGATCCAGTTGAAGATCTTCACCCCGGTCGGCACGGCGATGATCATGGTGGCGATACCGAAGCCGGCCTCGGCGACGGGGCCCATGCCGGAGGTGAACATGTGGTGGGACCACACACCGAAACCGACGAACCCGATCGCCGCTCCGGAGAACACGACGAACTCGTAGCCGAACAGCGGCTTGCGGCTGAAGACGGGCAGGATCTCGGAGACGATGCCCATCGCCGGCAGGATGAGGACGTAGACCTCGGGATGGCCGAATAACCAGAACAGGTGCTGCCAGAGCAGCGGATCACCTCCCGCCGCGCCTTCGTAGAACAGGGCGCCGAAGTTGCGGTCGAAGAAGAGCTGGAACAGGCCGATCGCCACCGGCGGCAGCGAGAAGATGAGCAGGAACGCCACCACCAGCGCCATCCACACGAACACCGGCATCCGCAGCATCGTCATCCCCGGCGCCCGCATCGTGAAGATGGTGGCGATGAAGTTCGCCGACGAGGCGATCGAGGCGACACCGAGCAGGTTCAGCCCGATCGCCCAGTAGTCCATCCGCACGACCTCGGGGAGTTGGGTGGCGAGCGGCGAGTACCCGACCCATGCCCCGTCCGGGGCGCCGCCCACGAAGAACGAGGTGTAGATCATGATGCCGCTGAAAAGGAACAGCCAGTAGCTGAAGGCGTTCAGCCGCGGGAAGGCCACGTCGCGCGCCCCGATCAGGATCGGGAGGAAGTAGTTCGTGAACGCCGCCGCGATCGGCATGATCACGAGGAAGACCATCGTGAGGCCGTGCATCGTGAAGAGCTGGTTGTAGGCGGCCGCCGACAGCACCTCGCCGTTGGGCTGCGCGAGCTGCACCCGCACCAGCAGCGCCTCCAGCCCGCCGACGAAGAAGAAGAAGAACGCGGTCACGCCGTAGAGGAGACCGATCCGCTTGTGATCGACCGTCGTGATCCAGCTCCACAGACCGGTCTCACCCGGCGTGCGTAGCGTCACCCGCTCCGCGGTCACCGCCATTCGGGCCCACCTCCCTCGATCTGGTCGGCTCTGTTCACTTCCATCCCTCCAAGAGCGTCACGAGACCGCTGATCTCGTCGTCGGACAGTCCGAAATTGGGCATACCCAAGATACGCGCATTGGCCAGATCGTTGCGGTCGGGGTCCATCGGCTTGAGGTCTGCCGGATTCGCCAGCCAGCGACGAAGGTGGTCCTCGACGTTGTCGAAACTGGCGCCGCCGAAGGTCGTGCGGCCGCCGAAGTGCGTCAGGTTGGGGCCGTACGAGGAGCGGAACTGCTCACCCCTGGCCTCGATGAAATGCTCGAGCCCGATCGTCTCGATCGTGCCGTCCGGCTGCTCCACCGTCGCCTGGTGGCAGGCGGTGCAGACCTGGTTGAAGGTGGCGAACCCGTCGGCGGCGACGCCCTCTGTGGGGACGACGCTGGGGACGAGCTGACCGTCTGCCCACGCCTGGAAGCCGGCCTCCTCGTGCACGAACACCCGCATCCGCATGTCGGCATGGGCGAGACCGCAGAACTCGGCGCACTGGCCGAGGATGACCCCTGGGCCGAACCCGGTGTCGACGGTCGCCTGATCGGCGTCCGCCTCGAGCGTCAGGTGAGTGATGCGGCCGGGCACGACGTCGCGCTTGCCGTTGAGCGGCGGCACCCAGAAGCTGTGGATCACGTCCGCCGAGGTCATCGTGAGGTACACCGGCCGACCGGCGGGGATGTGCAGCTCGTTGGCCGTGATCAGGGTGCGCCCATCGGTGCTCGTGATGTCCGGGTACTCGAACTCCCACCACCACTGGTGGCCGGTCACCCTGACCTGGAGAACGTCCGCCCCTGTCGGCTCGGCACGAATGTCGAAGAGGTTCTGCACGGTGGGAACGGCGAGGACGGCCAGGATCACGGCGGGGATGATCGTCCACACGATCTCGAGCCTGGTGTTGCCGTGGACCTGCTTGGGGCGGCGATCGTCGTTCTTGCGCTCCCGGAACCGGATGAGGCTGATCACGTACGCCACCATGACGAGGACGAACACGCCGATGGCGATCGAGAAGACGAGCTCCCACAGACCGTCGATGTCACGGGAGATGGGCCCCTGCGGCTCGAGGGTGGACTGCGGGCCCGAGCCGGAACACGAGGCGAGCAAGAGGAAGAGGGCGATGAGCGGTGCGATGCGGCGAAGGGCGGCGAACCGCCCTGGCCGGTCGCCCGGCCGCTCCGATCGCTCCGACCTCGGTGTCACGTCCCCTCGGCTCCTGTCTCGTCGCGGATGTCTGTCCGATCCGGGCGGCATCGTACCGAGCGACACCGACCAGGCGAAATCAACTGCGCGGCCTCATCATGGCAGCATCGCATCCAACTCGGCGGGATCCATGACGCCCTCGAAACGCCCCGTGACGGTGCCGTTCTCGTCGATGACGAACACCCACGGCTCCGACGGCAGGTTGTACCACTCCGGTCCCACAGCGGGCGCCAGGTGCTCGGCGTCGGGGGCGAAGTCGGGATCGGTGAGCCCGGTGTACACCTCGACGTGGATGAACGTGACGCCCGGGTGGTCGGGGGCGATCGCTTTCACGTGGTCGAGGAGCGGCCCGCAGGCAGCCGTCTGGCAGTAGGCCGGCGTCGAGAACACCAGCACCGTGGGGTCACCGGCGGCGAGGGCGTCGGGAAGCGATGTCTCGTAGAACGCGGGGTCCGGGTCGGGGTCGGTCGTCAGCTCCTCGATGGGCAGGTCGTCGAGGGTGGGGGTCGGGGCGGCAGGCGCCGCTTCCCCGAGCGCCGGAGCGAAGGGATCCTCGGCGACCGAGAAGAGGACCGGTTCGAGATCGGGACCGGTCTCGGGCGTCACCGTGGCCACCCAGATGCCGGGTAGGTCGAAGTCGAAGGTGGCCCGGTAGAGCCCGATGGCGCCTTCGACGATCCACGTCCAGAGCCCTTGCGTCGTCTGCACGGCGTCCGGGTCGTCCTCGGGATGGACGGCAATCGTGACCGCTTCCTCGGGCGACCCGAGCCGAGTGCCGGCTGCGTCTCCCACCCCGAGCAGGAGCCGCTCGTTGCCGAGCCCGATGTCGGACGAAGCACGTATCGCAAAGGCCCCCTCGGGGAACGTCGGCGGTTCCGCCGCTCCGCCGCAGGCGGCCGTGAGAATGAACAGGGCAACGATGACGCCGATCGCGCGAGGAGTGCGCATAGGGGAGAGAAGGTAGTGCCGGCGCCTCGCTATTCGCACTCGACCCCGGCCGCCGCGCCGGCCCACGCTGCCATACTGGCCGTTTGGGCCCCCCGAGGTTGTCGTGATCGAGCGTGACCAGGTCTTCAGGGTGAAGACCGCCAGGAAGGCGGGAACGCTCTCGCGCCTGCTCGATGCGGTGGCCCGCCACGGCGCCCACGTCGGAGAGATCGAGACGCTCCAGATCCACCCGGATTTCAACATCCGCGAGATCACCGTCATCGCCCCGTCCGACGAGTCGATCGGCGCGATCACCGCCGCCATCGTCGCCGTCGAGGGTGTCGAGATGGTCGCCGACCCGGTCGACCGCGTATTCAGCACGCATGAGGGCGGCAAGCTGCGAGTGGTCCCAGACGTCGAGGTCCGCAACCTGCAGGACATGCGGGTCGTGTACACCCCGGGCGTCGCCCGGGTCTCGGCGGCCATCGCCGAGGACCGCACCCTGGCCGACCGCTACACCTGGCGCAGGCGCACCGTCGCGGTCGTATCGGACGGAAGCCGGGTGCTCGGGCTCGGCAACGTGGGTCCCGAGGCCGCGCTCCCGGTGATGGAGGGGAAGGCACTGTTCTACGCGATGTTCGCCGGGCTGAACGCCGTGCCCATCGTGCTCGACACCCAGGACCCGGCCGAGATCATCGCGACGGTGCGCAACGTCGCCCCGGGATTCGGCGCCATCCACCTCGAGGACATCGCCTCTCCGGGGATCTACGAGATCGAGGAGACGCTCGACGCCGACCTCGACATCCCGGTGTTCCACGACGATCAGCACGGCACCGCCGTCGTGCTCCTGGCCGCGGCGCTGCGGGCAGCGGAGCTGTCGGGACGGGACCCCAACGAGCTCACCTTCGGCCAGATCGGGTTGGGCGCGGCGGGTTCGGCGATCGCCCTCCTCGCCACCCAGTTCCCGTTCGCCGGCGTCGTCGGCTACGACCCGCTCCCCGCCGCCGTCGACCGCTTCCGCGTCATCGCCGGCGAAGGTCGGGCGTCGGCGACGTCTGGGGGCGAGGACGTGATGCGCCGGGTGATGGCGGATGCCGACATCCTCGTGATGACGACGGGACGGCCCTTCCTGATGAAGCCCGAGTGGGTGCGGCAGGGACAGGTGATCATGGCGCTGTCCAACCCGGCACCGGAGATCGAGCGGACTGCGGCGCTCGAGGCAGGGGCGGCGATCGCAACGGACGGCTCGATCGTCAACAACGTCCTCGCCTACCCGGGGCTGGTCCGCGGCGCGCTCGACGCCAAGGTGCCGCGGATCACGAGCGACATGAAGCGTGCCGCCGCCGAGACCCTGGCCTCGCTCACCACCGACGGCGAGCTGCTGCCGGACCCCCTGGACCACGCCGTTCACGAGGCCGTGGCGACGCAGGTCGCCGCCGCCGCCAGACGCTGACCGGCGTGCCGGTCGGTCCCGTTCAGCTCGTCGTGGCGCTCGCCGTCACCTTCCTGGGCGCCGTGGCCCAGGGCGTCGTCGGCATCGGGTTCGGCGTGCTCTCGGTCCCGGTCCTTTCCCTCGTCGACCCGGTTCTGGCCCCCGTGCCCCAGCTGCTCCTGGCACTGCCGCTGACGGTGATGATGAGCTGGAGGGAGCGCCTCCATGCCGACCTGCGCGGGGTCACCTGGGTGCTGATCGGACGCGGCCCGGGGGCGGCGGCGGGGTTGCTCCTCCTCGCCTTCGCCACGCAACGGACGCTCGATGCCGTCGTGGCCGCCGTCGTGCTGTCCGGTGTCGCCATCCGGGCCACCGGGGTGACGGTCACCCGGTCGCCGCTCACCGACGTGTTGGTCGGGGGCTTCGCCGGCACGGCGAGCATGGTGGCGTCGATCGGCGGTCCTCCCATGGCGCTGCTCTACCAAGACGAGCCGGGCCCCACGATTCGGGCGAGCCTCGGCATGGTCTTCACGATCGGCCTGCTCATCACACTGGTGGCGCGTGCCCTGAGCGGACTGATCACCGCGAGCGACGTCACCGTCGCCTTGGTCCTCCTGCCGGCGATGTTGGCGGGGTACGCGGCGAGCATCGGGATCGCCAACCGGGTTGCCGCACCTGCGATGCGAACGGGCATCCTGACGCTCTCGGCGTTCGCCGCCATCGGGCTGCTGGTACGCGCCCTCTGACCGGCCACCACGTCAGCCTCCGGGGAGGGTCGTGTCCGTGGTGGTCGACTCGATGGTGTCGAGGATGTCGCGAAGCGTATCGAAGAAGGCGGGGACGGCCCACGCCAACACCCGGAAGAACACGATGAAGACCACGAAGATCAGCACCGTCCTCACCCAGAAGAGGTAGCGACGGTCGGGGTCGAACAAGACGCGCAAGAAGGAGGTGACGGGGTCGAGCGCGCCGGCCCCGGTTCGCGGTGGAGGGGCCGCCGGAATGGGGCGCGACGGCGCCTGGACCGCAACCACCTCGTCGACGGCGACGGCGACCGGCGCTGCCACCACGGGAACGGCCTCGGTCGGGAGGTCGGCGAGCCGCCCGGCCTCTTCCAGCCCCTCGGGCCCTGCGACGGCCATCGGGCCTTCTTCCTCTTGCTCTGCTGGGCGGTCGGCGGTCGGCGCTGCGTCGGCGCTCGCTGCCACCTGTGCGGTCGGTTCCCGGTCCTCGGCGCCCACCTGCCCCGCGGCCGGCTCCTCGGGCTCGGGCTCGGTGGCGGACGCCTCTTCTTCCTCGGCCGGCGCCGGCTGCTCGGCCTGCTCGGGCTCCTCGGCCGTGTCGGACTCGGGTTCGGCGGCGACCGTGTCGGCGGCGTCGGTGACCGCGGGGCTCATGACGACCGCGGTCGGTTCGCCGTGGTCGGCGTCCGGGACCGCGGCGTCTTCCCCCACGCCGTGGGCCGCAGCCAGCAGCTCATCGGGGTCCAGCGCCAGCTCGGCGGCGAGCTGGGCCACGACGTCGTCGTCGGGCGCCCGCTGGCCTCGCTCCCACGCCCTCACCTCGGACGCGGTTGCCTGCACCCGGTTGGCGAGCTGGCCGAGCGAGTAGCCGAGCGCCAGCCTGCGCTCGCTGATGAGGGTTCCGAAATCGCGGCCGTTGGCCATGACACTCCAAGAAGGCGGCGCCAGCAGGATATCCCATCTGCGGCGCAGCGCGGTGTCTGCGGCGGGACCGGCGGCTCAGGCGAGCTCCCCGCCCCAGCGCGGCGTAGCCGTCGAGTGCAACCCGAGCTGGTCGAGCGCCCGGGTCACGACGTGGTCGACCATCTCGTCGACCGAGGTCGGCCGCATGTAGAAGCCGAGCATCGGTGGGACGATGGCGGCCCCCATACGAGCGAGTCGCAGCATGTTCTCGAGATGGATCTCACTCAAGGGTGTCTCCCTGACCATCAGCACGAGGCGGCGACGCTCCTTCAGCGTGACGTCGGCGGCGCGAGCGACGAGATCGCCGCAGAGCCCGGTGGCGATCGCGGCGAGCGTCTTCATGCTGCACGGGGCGACGATCATGCCTCGGGTGACGAACGACCCGCTGGCGATGCTCGCTCCGAGATCGCCGACCCGGTGGGTGACGTCGGCCAGGGCTCGCACCGCATCGACGTCGAGGCCGGTCTCGTGGGCGATCGTACGCGCCCCCCACCCGCTCACGACGAGGTGGCGCTCGACGTCGAACTCCTCGAGCCGCTGCAGCACCCGGATGCCGAGCACGGCTCCGGTGGCCCCGGTGATCGCAACGATCACCCGCTCCCGCTCCCCATCTCCGTTCGGCGTCACGCCTCGCTCCTCGACCGTCACCGCTCCCAGCGTACGGAGATCTCCCCGTCGATGCCGGGGAGGGGCAGCGAGGCGGCCTCCGCTTCGACGGCGTTGCGAGCCTTTCGGGAGAGACGCTGCCACGGCTGCACGGTGACCACGGCCCCCGAGCGCCGCCAGATGCCGGCGATCTCGCCGTCGACGAGCACTGCGCCGGGCCACACCCGGGAGGTCCACAGCAGGTCACGCCGCGTGGGGTCGGGGACGAGGAGCGCCCGGTCGGCGCCCTGGAGGAGGTAGTAGGCGTCGCCGCTGGGGAGCAGCCGGGCGGCGACGGGAGGTCCCGGGAGGGCGCGCATCTCGGGCTGGTCGGCGGCGAGCAGCCACGCATCGCCGATCGGTGTCCGCACCGGGAGCAGCGATCCGGCGAGGGCGTCGAAGATCGCCACGCCCCGGCGGCGGGGAATGCCGGCCCACGCGGCGAAGGCGTCTGGCGTGGCGGGGCCGAAGACGTGGAGGTAGCGACGGGCGAGCTCGAGACGGGCCGCGGCCGGGTCCGCCTCGGGAGCCGGCACCGTCCAGATCTCCGGCTGGCGAGCGCCGTCCCAGCGCAGCAGCACCCTGCCGGTGGGAGCGGCGTAGCGGAGCCGGTTGGGGGGCACGCCGAGCGCCCGCCCCGCCTCCCCGAAGGGCATCCGCGACCCGTCGAGGAGCGTGTGCAGACGGTCGGCGAGGTCCTCGCCCAAGGCTCGCTTCTCGGCGTCGTCCGGCAGACGCCCGAGCGAGAAGATCGCACGATCCTCGGCGGCGACCACGAAGACGCTGTACCGCGGCCCCCAGAGCTGCACGAGGGACGCGTGCTCGAGCGTCTCCGGATGCGTGCCCGCCACCCGGGCGTGGATGGAGAGGAGCGCCGCCCGTGGCATGCTGTCCTGGAGCCCGGCCCACGCCGCCTGCCGCAGCGACAGGGGTCCCACAGGGAGCCGCGCATCGAGCGCCCCGACCCGCCGCCGAAAGGCCAGGATCTGCTGGCGTGTCAGTTCCAGTTGCGCCGACGCCACTGCGCACCTTCCCGAGCTCGGATGAGGAATACGATCAGGCTATGCAGGTTGCGCCCGCACCTCACGACGGGAGGCGGCGGCCGCTCCGGTCGGTGCTCGCCTTGGCCGTGAGCGTCTTGGTCTGTGTCGCCGGCTCACCGCGGGCTCGACACGCGACTTCTGGTGGCAGGACGGCACCCACACCCGAGCGAAAACAGCGGAGGCGGACGGGAATCGAACCCGCCAGGGCGCTCTCGCACCCGCAACGGTTTTGAAGACCGTTCGGGGCGATTCC
>DKBA01000011.1 GCA_002450985.1 Acidimicrobiia bacterium UBA6912 | reverse complement strand
GCCCAGAACAGGTTCTGGCGGATGGTGCGGAACGTGGCCCGCGCCAGGCCGAGTGCCGAGGCGGCGAGGGCGGGATCGCCCGACATCAGCACGATGTCGCCCGCCTCGATGGCGACGTCGGTGCCGGTGCCGACGGCCATCCCGAGGTCCGCCTGGGTGAGGGCGGGGGCGTCGTTGATACCGTCGCCGGCAAAGGCCACGATCTTCCCCTCGGCCTGGAGCCTGCGCACCTCGTCGGCCTTGCCGCCGGGGAGCACCTCGGCGAGTACCCGGTCGATGCCCACCTGTCCGGCGATGGCGTCTGCGGTGCGGCGGTTGTCGCCGGTGAGCATCACGGTGGCGGCCCCCATCTCGTGGAGCCGCTGCACGGTGGCGGCCGCAGTGGGCCGCAAGGTGTCGGCCACGGCGAGCACGCCGCGCACGTCGCCGTCCCAGCCGGCGAGGAAGGCGGTCTTGCCCTCGAGCTCGAATCGCTCCATCGCGTCGAGGTGGCGAGCCGCGATGTGGAGTCCCTGATCGGCCATCAACTTCGCCTTTCCGACGAGCACGTCGACGCCGTCGATGCGTCCTGCCACGCCGTGGCCCGACACCGCCTCGACATGCTCGGGATCGCCGAGCTCGATGTCGCGCTCTTCGACGCCGAGGGCGACGCCCTTGCCGATGGGATGCTCGCTGGCCGCTTCGACGGAGCCCACGAGGTAGAGGAAACGGCGTTCGTCGTCGTCGGCTTCGACGTCGGTGAGCGTCATCGCCCCGCGGGTGAGGGTGCCGGTCTTGTCGAAGACGACCGTGTCGATCGTGCGCGACCGTTCGAACACCTCGGCGCCCTTGAAGAGCACGCCGAGCTCGGCGCCGCGTCCACTGCCGACCATGATCGCGGTCGGCGTCGCCAGGCCGAGGGCGCACGGGCAGGCGATGATGAGGACGGCCACACCGTTGCGCACCGCCGTCGACAGGTCGCCGCTCCCGATCAGCCAGGCCGCGAACACGACCAGGGCGATCAGGATGACGACGGGCACGAAGACGCCGGCGATACGGTCGGCGAGCTTCTGGACGGGGGCTTTCGACGCCTGGGCGTCCTCGACGAGGCGGACGATCTGCGCCAGCGCCGTGTTGGGTCCGACCTTGGTGACCTCGACCTCGAGCCGACCCTGCTGATTGACGGTCGCTCCGAACACCTCGTCGCCGGGCTGCCGGTCGACGGGCACGGACTCGCCCGTGAGCATCGACTCGTCGATCGAGGAGCGGCCGGCCGTGATGATCCCATCGGTGGGGATCTTCTCGCCGGGGAGCACGACCATCGTCTCGCCGGGGCGCAGATCGAGCGGGTCGACCATCACCGTCTCACCGCTGCGGATGACCCGCGCCTCCTTGGCGCCGAGCTCGAGGAGCTTGACGATGGCCTGTGACGCTCGTCCCTTGGCGCGGGCCTCGAAGTACCGGCCGAGCAGGATGAGCGTGATGATCATGCCGGCGGTCTCGAAGAACACGTGGTGGTCGGTGAACAATGCCCACACCGAGTAGCCGTAGGCCGCCAGCGAACCGACCGAGATCAGCGTGTCCATGGTGGCGTCGAAGGAGCGGAGCCGCTTGAGGGCGACACGGTGGAACTGGATGCCGAACACGAACACCACGGGAGTCGCCAGCACGAGCTGCACGACCTCGTTCCACGTCGTCATCGGCCCCAGCATCGACAGCGCCATCAAGGGCACGGTGAACAGCGCGGCGAGGAGGAAGTTGCGCCGCTGGTAGACGACCTCCTTGGCGTAGCGCTCGACCGGTGTCTCCCGCTCGTCGCCGGGCTGGACGGGTCGGACCGTGTAGCCGATCCTCTCGATTGCCGCTTGCAGCCCGGCGATGTCGGTGCCCGGTGCGATCGTCGCCCACGCCTCCTGCCCGGCGAAGTTCACCGCTGCCTGCGTCACCCCCTCCTGCTTGCCGAGCACACGCTCGATGCGGAGGGCGCACGACGCGCAGGTCATGCCCTCGACGTCGAAGGTGATCTTCTCCCCGGTGGCGGGGGAGACGGTGCGAGTGTCGCTCACGGGTGGTGTCCTCGGCGGTGGGTCGGCGTCACCTACTGGGCGACGTCATAGCCCTGGCCTTCGATGGCGGCGACGATCGCCGCCCGGCCGACCGTTGCATCGTCGAAGGTGACGTCGACGGTGCGCTCGTCGATGTGGACCTCCACGGCATCGATGCCGGACAGCTCGCCGACCGCACCCTCGATGGAGGACTTGCAGTGGCCGCACGAGATGTCGGGGACGGACAGGGTCATGCTCGTCATGCGGGGATCTCCTCGTGTTTCGGTCCGGTCACCCCCGGGGTGTACCGGAGCGTCTCCATCAACTCATCGACGATCTGGCCGGAACGGCCCTCCTCGACGGCGTGCATCACGCACGTCTCGACGTGGTTCTGGAGGAGGATGCGATTCACCTTCTCCAGAGATCCTTGCAGCGCCGAGACCTGCTTCATGACGTCGGGGCAGTAGCGCTCGTCCTCCACCATGCCGATGACACCGTCGAGATGGCCTCGAATGGTCTTGAGGCGATTCAACGCCGCTTTCTTGTGCTCAGCTTTCATCGCCACCTCCAACCCCGCACGTTAGTACCTATTCCCACCCCACCGGGGGTGGGGTTTGTCTGGTACGCGAGCGCCGCGGGGCCGAGAAGCTAGCGCGCGGCTCGCACGAGGTGTGGGCGGTGGTGCGGAAATCTCATCGTGCCATGGAGTGGAGTTGTACCATCCCAGTTTCCGCCGCCCCGAAGGGAGGACCCATGACGTCACCACAGCCCGAGCGCCCGAGCTTGTTCGATCTGTCGTTCACAACGTTCATCACGCCGACGGTGGTGCGCGTGCTCTACATCCTGCTCATCGCGTTCGGAGCAGTGGGCTGGCTGTTCTTGGTGATCGGCGGCTTCTCGTCGAGCGCGGGTACCGGGATCGCTGCGATCATCCTCGGTGGTCTCTGGTTCGTCGTCCTTCTCTTCCTGTGGCGAGTCTTCCTCGAGTTGACGATGGTGATCTTCCGCATCAACGACAACATCGAGAAGATGGCGAACAGGCCGCAATGAGGTAGGAGGCCGGTACCGGGGTCTTCTGGGAAGGAAGATGCGTAGGTGCCATCCAATATTGCCGCA
The DNA here is from genome assembly GCA_002450985.1 of Acidimicrobiia bacterium UBA6912. GTDB lineage: Bacteria > Actinomycetota > Acidimicrobiia > Spongiisociales > UBA5794 > UBA6912. The sequence goes on along the minus strand of DKBA01000011.1, from coordinate 1,902 downwards.
CTGCCGTCAGAGGTGTGCTTCATGACGTCGGGGCAACAGCGCTCGCCCTCGACCATGCCGATGACACCGTCGAGATGGCCTCGAATGGTCTGGTATCCGAATGATCCCCACCGGGGGGCGCGGCGAGGCGGAGCCGAGCCGAGGGGGGCGATAGGCGACGCCTGACCGTCTCCTGACGCAGCCAATCGGGTATCGAGCCGTCGCCCCCTGCCCACATCGTTGCGCGATGCGGAGCCGGGCCGAGGCGCGCTCCATCACGCGGCCCGCGACCCGGGGGACCTCTTGCCCTACATCGGGGGGCCTCACGCGACCAGACTGCGTCCATGAAGCCGCTGCGCACACTCACGGTCATCCCGTCGCTCCCCGAGCCGCTCGAGCCGCTGCGGCGGCTCGCCTTCGACCTCCACTGGGCCTGGTCCCACGACGCGATCGAGCTGTTCCGCCGTCTCGACTACGACCTGTGGGTCGAGAGCGGCCACAACCCGGTGCTCCTCCTCGGGACCATCTCGCAGGAGCGGCTCGAGGAGCTGAGTACCGACCCGGCCTTTCTCGCCCACCTGGAGCGTATGGTGCGGGAGTTCGACGAGTACTCGGCGAGCACGACGACGTGGTTTCGCCGCACCCATGGGGACGTCGACGGTCCTCTGGTCGCGTACTTCTCTGCCGAGTTCGGGCTGACAGAGTGCCTCTCCATCTTCGCCGGCGGTCTCGGCATCCTCGCCGGTGATCATCTGAAGTCGGCAAGCGACCTCGGTGTGCCGCTCGTCGGCGTCGGGTTGCTGTATCAGGAGGGGTACTTCCGGCAGGTGCTCAACGAGTCGGGATGGCAGCAGGAGGAGTACGTCGAGAACGACTTCGCCAACCTCCCCATGGGTGAGGCGACGGTCGACGGTGCGCCGCTGATCGTCGACGTCCCGATGGAGCGGAGCACCGTGAAGGCCAAGGTATGGAAGGTGCAGGTCGGCCGCGTACCGTTGTACCTCCTCGACACGAACCTCGCCGCCAACCGGCCGGAAGACCGCGACATCACCGACCAGCTCTACGGAGGCGACGACCGCAACCGGCTGCGTCAGGAGATCNNGGGCTCGGCTTCGCAGAGGCGCGGGAAGCCGCCGCCGGCCTCGTGTTCACGACCCACACCCCGGTCCCGGCCGGCCACGACTACTTCGGGCCACACCTCATCGAGCGGTACCTCGGCCCCTTCGCCGCCGCCATGGGTGTCGGCATGCCCGAGCTGCTGGCGCTCGGCCGCACCGAACCGGAGAACAGCGCCGAGCAGTTCTGCGCAACCGTGCTCGCCCTGCGCACCGCCGCCTACACGAACGGCGTCAGCGAGCTGCACGGGCGAGTGAGCCGGGAGATGTGGCAGCAGGTGTGGCCCGGCCTACCCACCCGGGAGGTNNGTGCACTTCGAGTCCTGGGTCTCGCACGACATGAAGGAGCTGTACGAGCGCTACCTCGGCCCGAAGTGGCGGGAGGAGCCCGCCGATCACTCGGTGTGGGAGCGGGCGATGCAGATCGCCCCCGAGGAGCTGTGGCGCACCCACGAGCGGCGCCGGGAGCGTCTCGTCGCCTATGCGCGGAGGGCGCTGCGAGCCCAGCTCGCCTCGCGGGGCGCCCCTCAGTCGGAAGTGGCCATCGCCGATGTCGTGCTCGATCCTGAGGCGCTCACCATCGGATTCGCCAGGCGATTCGCCACCTACAAGCGGGCCGGGCTCGTGCTGCGCGACCCCGACCGGCTGGCGGGCATCCTCAACAACGCCGACCGGCCCGTACAGATCATCTTCGCCGGGAAGGCGCACCCCCGCGACGACGCCGGCAAGGACCTGATCCGCCAGATCATCGCCCTCACCCGGGATCCGGATCTCCGCCGCCACGTCGTGTTCATCCAGGACTACGACA
>DKBA01000116.1:289-4740 GCA_002450985.1 Acidimicrobiia bacterium UBA6912 | reverse complement strand
TCGCATCGAAACCCCGCACCGACGACTCCCCGAACCGGCGCCCCAGGCGCTCCCCCGTCTTGGGGTGGAGGCCGGTCATCACCGCCAGAAACGCCTCCGCCTCCAACTCCCCCTCAAGGCCCAGGTGGGTGGCGCCTTGACCGAACCACCGACCCGGAGGTTCCCCGCCATCCAGGTAGTACGACCCCAGGCCCTCCGTGTAATACCGACCCGCCGCAGCGTGCTTGAGCGTCGTCACCCGCACCGTCACCGAACTGTCCCCCTCGGTTCCCAACCGCAGGTGTGCACCCGTCTGTCCTCAACATGCATGCCTGGGGACTGGAAGTGGAGTGTGGGGGTCACGGTGAATCCCTCGATGACAGAGGCCTATCCGCCAACTAGGGTACCACATAGAGAGGCTTTATACACGGTTAAATATTGCATAATAACGAGAAGTGAGGAGAGATGATGCGAAACGATGAGAGGTCTGGCGTGACAAGATCCCGGCCTCGTACTCCCCGCGGATCCAGTCTCAGATAGCTTCTGTGATGACGGCTGGCAGAGGAGAGAGATGCAGCGCAACAGGCGATACCCGCCCCGATCGGTGACCATCCGGCCACTCGCACCCGGCAATCCCCGGACCCAGCGCACGCGTGCGTGGAGCTGCGCCCCATGACAGGGCACATCCGCAAGCGAAGGACGCGTGACGGCGCAACGAGATGGCAAGCCCGTTGGACGGGACCGGATCACCGTGAACACGCCAAGACGTTCAACCGCAGGATCGATGCAGAGCGCCACCTCGCACAACAGACGTCCAGCGTCCTGCGCGGCGAATGGGTGAGCCCACGCCGCGCATCCACACCGTTCCGATCGTGGGCGGAACAAGTGATGGCAACTCGGCTCCACGTCGCTGAAGCCACCACAGCGCGAGACGGCAGCCTCTTCCGCAACCACGTGCTCCCCCATTTCTCCGAGCACCAGCTCGGTTCCGTCCGGGCCCTCGACGTGCAGGCCTGGATCAACGACCTCGCCGCATCGGGGCTTGCGCCCACGACCGTGCGCAGATGCGTGCAGCTGGCTTCGGCCGTGTTCGACGCGGCGGTGCGCGATCGCCTCATCGCCGTATCTCCGGTGTCCGGCATCACGCTCCCGAAGCTCGAGCACCGCGAGATGCGGTTCCTCACAGAGGAGGAGTTGGCCGATCTGCTCGCCGTTGTTCACCCAGCGTTCTGGCTGCTGGTGGCGACGGCCGCCTACACAGGACTGCGCTTCGGTGAGCTGTGCGGGCTCCAAGTCGACTCGATCGACCCGCTGGGCAGGCGCCTACGGGTGAGCCAGAGTCTCCGGGACGTCGACGGTCACTTGTCGCTCGGCCCGCCGAAGACCTCGGCGAGCCGACGGAGCGTGGCGCTGCCGGCCGGTCTGGCCGAAGCCCTCGGCGAACACATCGCGGGTCGGACCGGATTCGTCTTCACGGGTCCCGAGGGCGGACCGATCCGTCGTTCCAACTTTCGACGACGGGTGTGGCTGCCGGCGACATCCGAAGCGGGCCTTCCCGGGGTCCGCTTTCACGATTTGCGGCACACCCACGTGGCGATGCTGATCGCCGAGGGGGAGCATCCGAAGCTCATCCAGACCCGGCTCGGACACGCCTCGATCCGCACAACGCTGGACCTTCACGGCCACCCACTGGAGGGTCTCGACGAGAGCGCGGCCGCTGCGCTCGACGCAGGTTTCAGATCTGTGACGGACAAATCACGGACACGGCCCACCGCAACCGTTGTCGAGATCGGTGCCAGAAACGGTGGAAACCCCTGAGGCGCAGGGGTTTCCGACCAGTGGAGGTGACGGGATTTGAACCCGTGACCCCTTCGTTGCGAACGAAGTGCTCTGCCGAACTGAGCTACACCCCCGGGTGCCGGGGATTGTACACCCCCGAGCCGGTCAGGCGTCCCCGGCGCCGGCAACCTCGTCGAGGCGGCGGCGGACCCGCTCCTGGACGACGGTGAGGGTGAGATCGGCGCGGCTGCGCTCGATCAGGGACCGGGCCACGTCCGTGGTGCGGCGCAGGCCACCGGTCATGCCGTCGGGGTAGTCGAGCGACGTGAGCAGCTCGATGATCGTCTCCATCTGGCGGAACGTCTGCTCGGCGTCTTCGAGGCGGCCGGCGCGAAGCTGATCGAGCAGCCGGCGACGCAGCTCGCCCACCGCCTCACCGAGGCCCTTCAAGTACGGGACGGCGTCGACACCGATCTCCTCGGGCAGCGGCAGAGGCTGATCGGCGAGGAGCGCCCGAGTCAGCTCCGCCTCTGCGTACTCCTTGACCGCGTCGTAGAAGAAGCCGGCGTACTGGATGTCCGGGTGACCGCGCAACGAGGTCTCCGTCTCGACGACGAGCGTCTTCACGTCGCCGAGCAGGTCCGCCGCCTTGGCGGGCTCCCGACGATGCAGCGCGCGGATGGCATTGGCGGACGAGCGGATGATCTGCCGGCAGTTCCTCAGCGCGAGCTCTCGCGACGAGTACTTGGCGTCGAGCTCGGAACGAACCGATGCCTCGACTGCGTCGAGCTCCTCGTCGCCCACCCCGGCGTCAGCCGGCGACGACGCGCACCGTGGCGGGCTCGGGCTCCTCCACGATGTGGAGCGGCACGACCGGGGCCCGCACCGGGGCCGCCTGCTGGGTGTGCAGCAACAGGGTGACGTAGCCGGCGAACGCGATGTCGAAGCCGATCGTGATGGCAAGCCACGCGGACGACCCCTGGACGATCGCCAGTGTCAGCGACAGCAACGCACCAGCTGCCAGCGAGGCGAGGATGCGGCGGCGGCGCAGGCTGGTGCGACGACGCTGGCGAATGGCGCGGGCGTCGCTTGCGGCGACGGACGCCAGCAGGTCCTTCGAACGGGCAAAGCCGCGCATGCTCGACATAGGTGCTTGACGGCGGCCGTCCAAGACGGAGGGAAGCAGAAAGGCTGCCCAGATCCCCCCGATCAGGATGAACGCAAAGAGTTCCATGTGATGGTCCCTTACTCCGCTTTGCGGCAGCGTACGACCGCAAACTCGTTGAACCAAGGATTTGTGGATCGTTCCAAGATCAAGATCCTGAGGCATTGTGGTCGGATTCGACCGCGAGAAGCAACTCCACGGCGTGCATCAGGGCGGGCGCCACGGCGTCGAGCGACTCCGTGGCGCCCTTCACGGAGCCGGGGAGATTGAGGATCAGGCTGGTCCCGACGGTGCCGCAGACCCCTCGGGACAGCATCCCGTGGGGGTTACGACCGAACGTCACGGCGCGCATCGCCTCGGCGAGTCCGGGCGCCTCGCGCTCGATGACGAGGCGGGTCGCCTCCGGGGTCAGGTCCCTGGGCGTGAAGCCGGTGCCGCCGGTCGTCACCACGAGCGGCGACTCGGCCGTCCAGCGGCGCAGCGCCGCAGCCACCGGCTCGATGCCGTCGGGGACCACATCGATCGTGACGTCGGTGAAGCCGATGCGGGCCAGGGCGGCCGCCACCGCGGGCCCGGACCGGTCCTCGGCCTCGCCGCGGCTCACTCGATCCGACACGGTGATGACGGCGGCTCTCATCTGAGCCAATCGCCCGACTTGCCGCCGGTCTTGCGCAACAGCCGCACGGGACCGATGACCGCCCCACGGTCGAGGCCCTTGATCATGTCGTAGAGGGCGACGGCGCCGACCGAGGCGGCGGTCATCGCCTCCATCTCCACTCCGGTCTTCGCCTCCACCCTCGTGGTCACCTCGATGCGCGCCCCATCGGGGGTCGGCTCGAGCGTGACCTCGACGGCATCGAGCCCGATCGGGTGGCACAGCGGGATGAGCTCCGGGGTGCGCTTGGCCGCCATGATGGCGGCAACACGGACCACGGCGGCGGCGTCACCCTTGGGAAGCCGACCCTCGAACAGCGCCTCCCGCACCTCGCGCGACATGGCGACGTGCGCCTCGGCGACGGCGGTGCGCACGGTGACCGCCTTGGCCCCGACGTCCACCATGCGGGCGTCACCGTGCTCGTCGAGATGGGTCAGCCGCTCATCCACCGAGGGCCTCCTCGCGGGTGCGGGTCTCGGGATGGCGGAACATCTCCAAGGTCACCGCACCCCCCGCCGGCACGTCGCCCTGACCGCGGGGCACGACCGCGAACGCGTTGGCTGCGGCGAGCGCCGACAGGACGTTCGACGATTGGCCCCCGGCGGAGCGGGCCTGCCACACGCCGACCGTATCGGGAGCCGCCTCGACTCGCAGGAACACGGTCTTCTCCGGGTCGGTCGACACCTCGTGCGCCATCACGCCGCGGATCCGCGGCNNCGAACTGCTCGAAGGCGACGAAGACGGACACGGGATTGCCCGGGAGGCCGAACAGGGGCGTGTCGCCGAGCGTGCCGAAGGCGAAGGGTTTGGCGGGCTGCATCGCCACCTTCCAGAACTCAACGGTTCCCAGCTTGCCGAGCTCGGCCTTCACGA
>DKBA01000116.1:0-281 GCA_002450985.1 Acidimicrobiia bacterium UBA6912 | reverse complement strand
AGCACCCGGTTGAGCGCAACGGCATCGTCGCCGACGATCCCGTGGTCGATGACGACGGCGCCCAACTCCTCGAGGAGCCCGCGGAGCACGAAACGGTTGCTGTCGCGAATCTTCCCGGGACGGAGCGTCTCCGTCTCCGGCGGCTCGATCTCGTCGCCGGTGGACATGATGGCGACGAGCGGCCGGCGGCGGACCGGCGGGCGGGCAACGCCCAACGAGGCGAGCATGCCGAGGTGGGCCGGTCCGAGCCGGGTTCCCGCCGCGAACACCGAACTGCCCGC
>DKBA01000115.1 GCA_002450985.1 Acidimicrobiia bacterium UBA6912 | reverse complement strand
AGGTAGTACGACCCCAACCCCTCCGTGTAATACCTGCCCGCCAAAGCGTGCTTCAGCGTCGTCACCCGCACCGTCACCGCACCGTCCCCCTCGGTTCCCAACCGCAGGTGTGCACTCGTCTGTCCTCCTGATGCGGTCCTGGGGACTGGAAGTGGAGTGTGGGGGTCACGGTGAATCCCTCGATGACAGAGGCCTATTCGCCAACTAGGGTATCACATAGACAACCGTTATACACGCTTGAATACTGAACAATAACGAGAAGTGAGGCGAGATGATGCGAAACGATGCGAAGGGTGAAACCGGACCCCCGCCGTCGAACACTGGTCCCCAGCCCGCACCCCGCCATCCGGCACGCTTGACTCGAATCATTCACCGCTCGGACGAAGGGAGTGCCGGATGAGCCGCTCTGGATGGATCGAAGACCGTCAGGGACGGACCGGCCGCCGCTGGCGCGCTCGCTACCGCGGACCTGATGGGCGCATTCGATCCAGGAGCTTCGACCGCAAGGTCGATGCCGATCGGTGGCTCACCGCCAAGCTCGGTTCAATCGACCGCGGCGAGTGGATCGCTCCCGAAGCCGGCGCGGTCGAGTTCGGCGAAGCCGCTGCGACCTGGCTCGCCGGCCTCGACATCAAGCCCAAGACTCGCGCCGGCTACGAGTCGCTGCTGCGATCCCGCATCCTGCCCGTCTTCGGTCACCTCGCGCTCAACAGCATCTCGCCGGCGCTCGTGCGCGAGTGGATCGCCACGATGTCGGCCGATGGCCTCTCCGCGTCGCGCATCAAGCAAGCCAAGCAGGTGCTGTCGGCTCCCCTTCAGCTCGCCGTCGCCGATGGGCAACTCGCTCGGGATCCGACCTCCGCCGTGAGGGCTCCGACCGTGCGTCGCCGCGAGCAACGGTTTCTCACTGCGCAGCAGGTCGCCGCTCTCGCCGTCGAGGCAGAGAACGCCCAGGCGGGAGCAGGGCTCGTCGTCGAGACGCTGACGTGGGTCGGGATGCGTTGGGGCGAACTGGTCGCCCTGAGACGGTCTCGTGTCCACCTGCTGCGGCGCCGCATCGAGATCGCCGAGTCGGCCACCGAGCTCGGGTCAGGTCTCTCCTGGGGAACACCGAAGACCCACGAACGGCGCCTGGTCACGATGCCGGCCTTCCTCGCCGATCGCCTCGCCGTCCGGCTTGGAGACATCTCGGAGGACGGGCTCGTCTTCACCGCACCGAGGGGCGGACCGCTCCGGTCCTCGCCGTTTCGGCAGCAGGTGTGGAAGCCGGCCGTCGATGCAGCGGGTCTGGAGCAGCTCAGGATCCACGATCTGCGCGCAACTGCGGCGTCCCTGATGATCTCGTCCGGAGCCAACATCAAGGCGGTGCAACGGCAGCTCGGTCACGCCTCTGCGGCGATGACGCTCGACCTCTACGGACACCTCTACGAAGACGATCTTGACGCGCTCTCCGAGGCGCTCGACCGCCGCTTCACCGCCGCAACCGCACCCCCTGAGACGCGCGCCCACCGGGCCTCAAGCGATTCTCCCGCGCCCCTATCGCGCCCCGAGCGCGCCCCGGAGGGCTCCGAGGCGGTCGTTTCGCTCGACAGGCATTTCTCCACAACCCTTACGTAGCAAGGGCTTGGCGGAGGCGGACGGGAATCGAACCCGCCAGGGCGCTCTCGCACCCTCAACGGTTTTGAAGACCGCGGGACCCACCAGGCATCCGGACGCCTCCGGGCCCAACAGTAGGACGTTTGGACTGTGACCCGCACCGGGTAGTTTGGGAGCACACGCGACGAGGGACGAGATGGCTGAGACCAAGTTGATGGTGTGGATCGACCAGGACCTCTGCACCGGCGACGGCATATGCGAGGAGATCGCACCCGATGTCTTCGTCGGCCGAGACGACGGTCTGTGGGTGGTCAAGGAGGAGTCCTCGCACTTCGGCTCGACGATCGTGTTCGACGGCGCCGAGGGCGACGGCCACGGGCCGGAGGGCTCGCGTGGCGTGGCCCGGGTGCCCGACGCCCAGATCGACGATGTGGTCGAGGCGGCGACGGAATGCCCCGGCGAGTGCATCATGATCGAGCCCTACGACGCAACGATCATGGCCGCCCGAGGCGTGTGAGCGACGACGGGTCCGGCGCTCAGGACGTGATGTAGTTCTCGAGCTGCTCGATGAGGAACTGCTGGTCCTGGATCACGGCCTTCACGATGTCACCGATCGAGATGATGCCGATGAGGCGCTCGTCGTCGAGCACGGGCAGGTGACGAAACCTGCGCTCGGTCATCGTCGCCATGCAGTCCGCCACCGAGACGCTCGGGGTGACCGTGTACACCTCGGCCGTCATGATCTCGCTGACCGGCGTCTCGCGCGAGCCCCGCTCCATGAGGATGACCTTGCGGGCGTAATCGCGCTCCGACACGATGCCGACGAGACGCTCGCCGTCGACCACGACGAGAGCGCCGACGCCCTTGTCCGCCATGACCTCGAGGGCCTCGTACACCGTCGTCTCCGGGGTGACCGCCCAGACGTCTCTTCCCTTGGCGCCGAGCACGTGCGCCACGGTGGTGCGCATGAATCTCCCTCCATCGCTCGTGAGACCAACATACCAATCCCGATGCGGTGGCGGCGAGTGGAATGCCCACCGCAACCTGCTTTCATGCTGCCATGACCGACACCCGCGGCCAGGGGCGCCAGCGCCGCCGTCTCACGGCAACCGTCACCGACCTCGAGGTCGTGCGGCAGCGCGCGTACCTCGTGGGGGTCGTCATGCGTGACCAGGCTATGTCGGAGGCGGAGGCGAGCCTCCACGAGCTCGCCCTGCTCACCGACACCGCAGGCTCGGAGCCTGCCGAGGCGACGCTGGTGCGCCGGGACCACCCCGACCCTGCGCTGTTCATCGGGAAGGGCAAAGCCCGCGAGATCGCCGCCGAGACGAAGGCGCTCGACATCGACGTGGTGGTGTTCGACAACGAGCTCTCCCCCGCCCAGCAACGCAACCTCGCAACGCTCTTCGAGGTGGATGTGGTCGACCGGGTCGCCCTCATCCTCGACATCTTCGCCCAGCACGCCACCAGCCGCGAGGGCATGGTGCAGGTCGAGCTCGCCCAGCACCGCTACCGCCTTCCCCGCCTGCGCGGCCGGGGCGTCGAGCTGAGCCGGCTCGGCGGCGGCATCGGTACCAGGGGTCCCGGTGAGACCAAGCTGGAGACCGACCGCAGACGCATCCTGGAGCGCATCTCGAAGCTCGAGCGCGAGCTGCGTCACCTGGCAGGGGCGCGGGCGACGCGCAGCAAGGCCAGGCTCGCCTCGGATCTCGCCCTGGTCTCGCTGGTCGGCTACACGAACGCAGGGAAGTCGACGCTCTTCAACGCGATCACCGATGCCGGCGTGCTCGTCGAGGACCAGCTCTTCGCCACCCTGGACTCCACCGTGCGCCGCACCGAGCTGCCCAACGGCAAGCCGGTGCTGATCTCCGACACGGTGGGGTTCGTCCGCCGGCTCCCCCACCAGCTCGTCGAGGCGTTCCGCTCGACCCTCGACGAGGTGAACCAGGCGAACCTGCTCCTCCACGTCGTCGACGCCGCCGACGAGAACCCCGACTCGCAGATCGAGGCGGTGCGCACCGTGCTGCGGGAGATCGGGGCGGGCACCCTCGACGAGCTGCTCATCATCAACAAGACCGACATCGCCGACCCCACGGCGGTCGAGCGGCTGCTGGCCCTCCACGAAGGCAGTGTCGCCGTCTCCGCCGTCACCGGCGAGGGCATCGACGCGCTGCTCCAGGTGATCGCCGATCGCCTCGAGGGGGCGACGGTGGAGATGGAGCTGGTGGTGCCCTACGACAGGGGCGACGTGGTGTCGGCGATCCACGAGGCGGGTGAGGTCATCTCCGAGGCTCACGACGCCGACGGCACCCGCCTCACGGTCAAGCTCCCCAAGGAGGACGCCGACCGCTTCTCCACCTACGCGTAGCGCGTCGCCGAGCGAACGCCGACTGCCCGGAGCGACGCCCCTCCTCGCCGTCCTAGAAGAAGTCCATCAGGTCGGTCTCGGGAGCCTCGGCGGCGGATGCCGCCGTGATCTCCCGCCTGCGAGCGGCCGCCACGGGAACGAGCGTGGCGGAGACGTAGATCACCTGGATGGCGAGCGCCGCGATGCCCGCGGCGCTGAGGCCGAGCTCGACGGGAATGATCGGGACCACGGGCAACAGCGCTCCGAGCACCCATGCGATCTGGAACATCGTCTCGCTGTTGGTGAACGCCCTCCCCCGCCCCTCGGCGGGAACGCTCGCCTGGAGGAGCCCGTCGAAGCCGAACTTTGCGGTGCCCCAGGCGAAGCCGGCGGCGCCGGCGAGGACCGCAGCCGCAGGCAGCCCGAACACCTGGGCGGCGATGAACGCCGCGGCGGCCTCCACGGCGAGGCCCATCACCACCATGGGCTCCTCGGACATGTACCGCTCGAGCATCGGGCTGACGAAGGCGGCAAACAGGAAGCCCAAGCCCCCTGCCCCGAGCAGCGCACCGAAGTCGAGAAAGCCGGCGTCTGCGTCACGGAAGGCGAACGCCACCAGCAGCAGCAGGAACCCGTTGAGAAACCGCACTGCGGCGGTGGCGAAACGGGCGAGCCGCACCGGACGCGGGCTCACCCTGACCGGCGTCGCATCCCCACTCGGGTAGGCGGCGAGCGCCGGCCGATCGATGGCGGGGAGCGCCCGCGCCGCGATCGTGGACCAGGCGTAGGCCGCCGCTGCGAAGACCAGCGCCACCCACGGCATGTCGAGAGCGACGGCGATGGCCCCAAAGGGCAACGCGACCACGGTGCCGACCATGCCGAGGCGGGCCAGCTCGGCGTTGGCGGCGACCAGCTCGAGGGGCCGATCGAGAATGACGGGCAGCACGCTGCTCCGGCTGATGCCATGCAGACGGGACAGCACGAGGAGCGCAAAGGCGAGCGGGAACAGCACGACCGACCCCGTGAAGAAGATCATCGCGATGGCGAGCGCCCCGCGGATCGCTGCGCTCAGCACGAGCCCTCCCCGGTACGCCGCAGGAAAGCGCTCGTAGACCCGACCGAGCAGCGGCCCGAGCACGGCGAATGGAGCGAGCGTCAGCACCAGGTAGAGCGCGACGTTCTCTCGCGCCTCCGTCGACGGGACGGAGAAGAACAGGGTGCCGGCGAGCGCCATCGCCACCAGCGTGTCCCCGGCGACGGCGCCCGCGTGGCAGCTGGCCAGCCGCATGAAGCCCTCGCCGCGGCCGGAGAAGGCGAGACGAACCCGGGCCGCCACGAGCCGAGCAGATGCGGCAGTGGCTTCGGCGAACCGATGCGAGCGGCTCGGCGCAGCCGGCTGATGGTCGGTCACACCGCCAACGTAGCGCCCGGACGAGGCGTCAGGCGTCGACTTCCGAGTGACCGAGCTCGCGCAGCGCGGCCCGGAGCGTGCCGGCGACCCGATCGAGCCGCTCCGGGGCGGGGCTGGGATCGGCGTTGGCGAAGTTGAGGTCGTGCAAGCCGTTGATGGGCGCCAGATGGATGTGGAGGTGGGGCACCTCGAGCCCGGCGATCATCATGCCGACCTTGGCCGGGTCGTAGGCCTGCTGGATCGCCTCACCGATGCTGCGCGACACCGTCATCAGGTGGGCGAGGAGGTCGTCGTCGGCGTCGAGCCAGTGCTCGATCTCCTCACGCGGCACCACGAGCACGTGCCCGTCGGTGAGCGGGTTGATGGACAGGAAGGCGACACACCGGTCGTCCTTCCACACGAACCGCGCCGGCAGTTCGCCGTTGATGATCATGGTGAACACAGAAGCCATGGCCCGCAAGGTAGTACTTGGTACTTGGTACTTGGTA
>DKBA01000009.1 GCA_002450985.1 Acidimicrobiia bacterium UBA6912 | reverse complement strand
ATCGAGGGAGTGCATATGCCTGACGAGAAAAGCCGAGCTGAGCGGTCTGTCGATTGGCAGAACCGCTATCTCACACCGATCCTGCTCGTAGTCGGTCTACTCCTGATCGCAGGTGCCTGGGCCGTGGGTTCGATTCCATGGTGGTTGGCTGTGGTTCTGCTGGTGTTTGGTGTCTTCGCTCTTGTTGGCGTGGTTTCGCGGAACCGGCAGGACACATAACGGCACTGCTGCGCTTGGGTGCCGGGGGTGGGCAGGAATCTTGACGAATCCCGTCAGGTCGTTGCGATGGATCTGCCGCACGCGCGCAAGTCGGTGCGCAACGACGCTCAAGGTGAGCGGGAGTTGCGCGCCGGCCGGCGCCGCCGTGACGGCGGCGACGGCCACGAGCACGACGAAGAGGACCGGTCGAACCCTCTTGCCCAACATCACCGACAGGCTATCGGAGGACCCGGATCACTGGCCGCGGCGTGTCAGCCTCCGGCCGATAGCGTGATCGTGAAGCGACCATCGTTCGCTGCACCTGGCTGGTATTCACGCACCTCGATGAAGTAGTCGCCCTCCGCCGGGATCGTGAACCCACTGAGCTCCTCCACTTCGCCCGGCCCCGTGGTGTCGACCTCGTCGACCAGTGGTGTCAGGCTTGCGTCGTACACGACGACGGTGGCGTCGAGGTCGTCGAATGGCGTCACGGTGATGTCGATCACGTCACCTTCGCTCGCAGAGAAGACGAAGGAGACGGGAGTCCCCTCGATGGGCACCTCGCCGTCGATCGACTCGCCGTATTGGATGGGGACCGCGTCCCCACCGCCCTCGTCGTCGGTCCCCGTACTCGTCTCCGGGTTCAGCGCGACGGTGAAGCTCGTGTCGGCGGCGGTGCCGAGCTCGTACTCCTCAACGACGATGAAGTAGGTCCCATCGGCAGGCAGAACGGCCGTGACCGACTCGGGGTCACCTTCATAGCCGCTGTCGGCTGCGTCGACGACCTCCCCGGACTGGTCGACCACGTAGAGGACGACGTCCAGAGACGGATTCGGTTCCACGATCACGGTCGCAGGGTCTTCGGCGAGCCCGTCGAACCGGTAGATCGCCCTGCCGGATGAGCCGGCGAAATCGCCTTCCAGAGACTCTCCGGGCACGATCGAGGCAGCGGCGCTGTCGTCGAGGTTGGTCGGGAGCCCGCTGAACGGGTTGATCTCCGTGAACGTGATGCTGAAGTCGCCGGTGACCGGGTAGGCGATGACCAGTGCCAGGTAGTCACCGTCTTCGAGCAGCTCCGACTGGAGGAGAGCCCCGCCGTCGGGGGTGTCGAAGCTGAACGCCACCGGCTCGAACAGCGGAGGAGCCCCCGGTGTCATGGCGGTGCCGGGAGCATAGAGGATCACGTACGGGTACAGATCGGGATCACCTGGTTCGACCTGGATCTCGACTCCCTTCCCCGCCTCCGACGAGAACCGGTAGTAGCCGACCTCGCCCGGCACCTCGATGCGCCCATCGACGCTGTCGCCGAAGGCGACTGTGGACACCGAAGGCGCACCAACCTCGAGCTCGTAGCCGCCTCCCGCATCTCCGATCGCCGAGATGGAGACGAGGTACGAACCGCTGACCGGAACGACTCCGGACACGATGAAGGCTCCCGCACTCTCGACGTTGGAGCCGACCGCCACCACGACGCCGGGACCGCCGATCGCGACCTCGGCGTCCACGCCCGGATCCAGAGTTGCGCGTAGCTGGACGAGTGCGCCCGCGCTCGCCTCGAGGCGATAGAGCTCGACCGCCCCGCCCGATCCGAGCTGCCCGGTCACGGGACCACTCTCCGCAAGGTCAGCGATGTCGGTTCGCCGCGCCAGCTGCAGCTCGAACTCGCCCACCGAGTCTTGGAACCCGGCTACGGTCACGAGGAACCGGTCTTCTCCCTCGGGGAGTTGGAGGACCAATACCTCTCGCGCGCCCGGGCCACCGGAGTCTGCGTAGCTGATCTCCTCTCCGGTCACCGACGCAACCGACAGCGTCCCGTCGAACGTGGCATCCATCGCTTCGAGGCTGAGGACGATCGCCTCTCCGTCGGAGCCTCCCAGGCTGTACGTCGCGACCGAATACGGCTCGAGGATCGTGCCCGACACGGGAGTGCCGTCATCGAGGACCGGGAGCGGCGCCGTGGTGAGCTGAAGCCTGTAGATACCGGTCGACCCGTCGAAACCAGAAACGGCGACCACATACTCCCCGTTCGCCGGGATCTCGGCGGCGAGGTACTCCCCGTCGGACGCTCCCCCTGCGTCGGCGAATCCGAGCTGCTCACCCGCGGTGGTGCGCAGCTCTACGACCGCATCCAGGAAGCCCGCCGGTTGGAGCGTCAGCTGTACGAGCTGCCCTGCGGTTGCGCCGCTCACAACCCACTCGTCGACCTCGGCGTCGTGGGCGAGCACACCCTGCACGGTCTCGCCGATGGGAAGGGGCGGTCGCTGATCGGGGGCGACTTCAGCCGTCAGCGTGAACTGACCCGCCCGGTCTGCGATCACCTCGATGATGAACGAGCCGTCGTCAGGCAAGCGCCGGACGAGTTGGGCGCTCGCCGTCTGTGTAGCGCGACTGGCCTGATTCTTGTTGTTCCCACGGGTAGCGCCGGACCCGCCACCGGAGTCCACTTGGGCGCTCCCCGTCTGTGTGGTGGGATTGGGCTGAGTCTTGTCGTTCCCACCGGTCGCGCCGGACCCGCCACCGGAATCCGCCCGCCCGCTCACCGCGGTGGCGGATCCGAGCTGGTCGGCGAGTGTCCCGTTCTCCACGGCGTACAACCGGACGTTGACGACGTCCAGGTTGTCCGAGGAGAGCATCACCGTGGCCGCGTCGTCCTTCTTCCCGTCGAAGCGGAAGCGCTGTACTACACCCGGCTCGGTCGTCGCGATCACTGCCTCGCCGTTGGCAGGTATCGGCTGGGCCTCGAGCGTCGCCTCTGGCGGATTGAGTGCGAGGTAGACGGCGGCGCCGATGGCGACCAGCACGAGAGCGCCGCCTGCGATCGCTGCCTGCTTTGCGCGCCTCACCCGGCGCCTGTGGCGGAACCCGGAGTTGGCGGCCCGGATCGGCTCCACGAACCGGTCGTGGGTGAGCTCGAACCAGCGAGAGCCGCGCAGCGTCTCGCCGCGCACGATGTGGGCGTCCTCGAGCACCTGGACGACGTCGTTGCGCATGCCGCCCGTGGTGTTCGCCTTCTGGTCCTGGTACACGCTGCTGCGGGTCCCGGCAGACGTCACCAGTGTCTCCTCGAACCACTCGCGCAGCTTCGGCTCCTTCACGCCGCCCTTCTTCAGCGCCGTCCTCAGTGCCTCCTCGTAGAAGTCGGTGAGCGCCTGGTCGATGCCGCCCAGCGTCTGCACGTTGGCGTCGGTGATCTGCGTGACGCCGTCGGGCAACGCGTCCCACAGCCGGGCACACACCACCTGGAGCTGCACCGGCTCGGCATACTCGCCCTCGACCGTCACGAGCTCCCCGTCGCGCTCGACGCGCACCTGCATGAGGTCGCTCACGAGCTTCTCGGCGACGCCCTTGGCGAACGACCGCGACGTGCTCTTGAGCGGATCGACGACGGCGGAGAGGGCGTCGTCCTTCTTCAGCCGCTCCAGCCGGAAGGTGAGCGTCGAGATGCCCCGGAAGACGGCGAGGAAGGGATCGAGGTTCGCCAGGTAATCCTCTCGGAGCGAGAGGACGACGCGGAGCATCGGGTCCGCGTCGAGCGCCTCGCGCAGCTGCTGGAAGAAGTCGTCGCGCTCCTGCCACCGGTCGGGATACGCGGTGAACACCTCCTCGAACTGGTCGAAGATCGCCAGCCGCGGCGCCGGGTCGCCGGCGGCGTCGACGAGGTGCTCGCGCTGCGCCAGAAAGGAGGCGAGCGTGGCATCGCCGGCAGGCGTCTGGTCGGCGGGCAGCCACCCCGACAGGGCGTTGAACGTGTAGATGTTGCCGACGCCCGCGGCTTCGGCCTCTCTGGCGCTCACGCCGCTCACCCGCGTCGAGTTGCCCGACCGGTCGTCCCGTCCCAGCACCTCGAAGCCCTCGTCGTCGATCAGCACCGGCAGCACTCCGGCGTTCAGCAGCGACGTCTTGCCGGCACCCGATTGGGCGAACAGCACCGTGAGCCGGTGGGCGTACAGCAGCGGCACGAGCTGGTTGATCTCACCGTCACGGCCGTAGAAACGGCCGCGGTCGTCGGTCTGGAAGGGTCGGGGCCCGACGTAGGGATTGGGCTCAGCCATCGCTTTCCTTCCGTGACGCATCGAGACGGGTGCGCAGCTCCCTGGTGAAGTCGGTTGCCGTCCCCCAGTAGACACCGACCTCCTGTCCCTGGAAGTACCGATCGAGGTACTCGGCCGCGGGCTTGGCGGCGGGGGCGAGCTGCACGGCAAGGTTCAACCGGCGTGTGCTGTTCTCCAACGATCCGACGAGACCTTTGAAGAGCACCTTGAACGTCCAGTCCTGGAGGCTGTAGCCCACGAACAGGAGCGAGGTCCCCGCAAACGCCCCTTGGACCGGTGCGGGGAGCAGGTCCTTGAAGCGGGTGAGGTTGACGACGAACTCGAGGTAATCGTCCTCGGTGAGCACCATCGATTCCGGGATGTCCTTCGTGCCGTGGAGATGGAACACCACGGGCTCTTCCGGGGTCGGCCGGAACCGCGGGTCATCGAACACGGAGCTCCCGTCTGCAGTGATCTCCCGGGTGTACTTGTTCCAGCGGCAGATCTCCTGGTGGGGGTTCCGCCCGCGGTCTCGGAGCGCCCGCGTCATGAAGTCGTCGTAGTTCGTGGTGATGTAGAGCGGGAGACCGAGATCGGCGAGCAGGCCGTGCGGTTCCACCGGATCGCTGAAGTCGGGCGGTCCCGACCTGCCGAGCTCGGCGGCGATCCTCTCCTTCGGCTCCATCGGGTCCCCGGTCACGGCCAGGTATTGGGAGACGCGCGTCAGGTCGTGGCCATCCTCGAGGGGGTAGTCCGCAGCCTCCGCCCACGCCGCCGCGACTTCGCCGCCGAGGGGGAGCACCTCCGCGGAGGCTCCGGCGCCGATGAAGGGAGTGCACTTCCTCGCCCTGATGCGCTCGAGCAGGGTCGCCCACGCTGC
>DKBA01000268.1 GCA_002450985.1 Acidimicrobiia bacterium UBA6912 | reverse complement strand
CGAGGTCAAGGCGTGCCGCAAGGCGTTCCGGGTGTATCTGGTGGCCCACTCGATGGGTGGGCTCATCGCTCGCACCTATCTCCAGCGTGAGGTCGCCCTGCGCAAGGACCCGGTGTTGGTGGACAAGGTCTTCACCTATGCGACGCCGCACAACGGTATCGATCTCAAGATCCTCGGCAACCTGTTGACCGCCATCCCGTTCAACAACACCGAGAACTTCAACCGGACCCGCATGCGCGAGTACTTGAACCTTGGGCGTGACGACTCGGTGAACTCGCTCGACGGGAAGTTCCCGGTGGAGCGGTTCTTCTGCCTGGTGGGAACCAACCACCGCGACTATGGGCTTCCCCGGGTTGCGGTGGGACCGATGTCGGATGGTCTGGTCCGGGTCGCCAACGCCTACGTCGAAGGGGGTCCTCGGGCCTACGTCTCCAAGTCCCACTCCGGTGACTACGGCATCGTCAACAGCGAGGAGGGCTACCAGAACCTGCGGCGCTTCTTGTTCGGTGACGACCGGGTCGATGTGCTGCTCGAGGTCGACGACGTGACCCTGCCCCCCGACGTGTGGGAGGAAGCCGACAAGGGCAAGAAGATCAACGCCTCGTACTACTTCGAGGTCGTTGCCAAGGTGCGCGGCGCCCGGTGGGATCTGCATCGCCGCACCGTCGACGAAGAGTCCGCCATGTTCGTCCGCTACGCCCGCATCAAGCAGACCCGACCGATCACCCTCGCCACCGGGTTCCTCCTCTACGACGCTCGGGTCAACCCGGACGACCCGTCGATGGGGTTCAGCCTCGACTTCGGGTTGCGCGTCCCCCAGTACGAAGTCGACGGGTTCCTCTGGCTCAACAACTACTACGAAGGCGGGTACGTCTTCCGCGACAAGTTCAACTTCGACCTCATCCCCGGCTCACCCCCCACCCTTCGCTACGGCCGCGACTCCCGCACCACCAACCGCACCACCACCAAACTCGACCCCGCCAAGACCCCCGGAGGAGGCTGGGAATACCGCATCCCCATCGACGACGACTCCCACCCAAAACTCACCGGCACCCTCATCCTCAGATCCACCCCCTGGAACCGAGCAACCTCGTGATGCCATCCTGTTCACCCCCTAGTTGCCCTTGGTCGGGACGTTGGTGACCGTCCTTGGGTAGGTGAAGACCTCCGAGTGGAGTGGTAATTGCTGTCACACCCCCACCGGGGGTCTTCATGACTCTCAGTTCCTCGCTGACGAACTGCTGTCGGAGTGACCGATCGGGTACTCAGTCAGCGCCCTGACCAGGGACTTCGAGGTGTGAAAGCTGTCCTATGAGGTCCGTTCGTTCCGCTATGACAGGGAATTCCTGGCTGCTCCTGCGCGGGAACGCGCAGGAGCCTCATCCCATTCCATCAGGTGGCGCTCTCTGAACGTGTAGGGGTCGGGGGAGGAACTCTGATCTCTCATCGAGATCAGAGTTCCCAGTCGGTGAGGGTTCGGAGTTCTTCGCGGGGCATGAGATGGATCTCTGCGAAGAGGGCGTGGCCGTCGTCGGAGGCGGCGAGGGCGGAGGTGGGGTATTGGATCTGCACGCAGCCGCCGTCGAAGGTGTAGGAGAAGGTGCGGCCATCGTCGGAGGTGTAGAGGGCGGCGGGTTCGTTGGTGGGGACCGGATCGGCGGTGTCGAGGTCGCAGGTTTCAACCAGGGTGATCTCGACCTCGAGGTCGAATGTGTCGGTCTCGACGACGAGGTCGGCGAGGTCGGATCGGACCGTTGCGTGCTTGAACGACCAGCCGGGCGGGAGCGGGCCGAGGCAGGGGATCATCGTCGCGTCGGGTACGGATTGGGCGATGAGCAGAAGGCGGCCCCGGCTGCTCGGTGCCGGGGGACGCCAGGTGATGTCGCACGCCGGTGGCGGCCCGATGCGGAACTCGGTGGGAAGCTCGGCGCAGGCTGGGGCCAGTGCCGCCAGGACGAGCACGGCTGCGAGTCGCCGGATCACACGAACCGCCCGATGAGCGCGATGTTCTGCATCACCAGCCAGATGCCCGCCACNNGGTTTGTGATCGGGAGCGAGGGCCCGGTGGACGGCGAGGAGGTCTCGGTCGGCCGCCTTGAGGTGCGCGCGGAGTTCGCCGGGCATCGTGACCCCGCGGGTGGCCGCGCACGCTTCGGCGATGTCGGCCTCGGTGAAGTAGGCGAGCGCGGCCTCGTGCACCGCTTCGGCAGGGTGGCGCAACGACAGTGTCAGCATCATGTTCGCCAGGTCCACCGCCTGGCGCCACGGGGTCGGGCGGACCTCCCCGAAGGCGACGTCGATGATGAAGATCTCGTCGTCGCGCACCAGCACGTTGGCCGGCTTGATGTCGCGATGGGCGAGACCGCTGTCCCACATGGCCCGGATGGCCCGCAGCCCGGCGTGCACGACCCGAGTGTCGACCTCGGTCTGGGAGATCTCCTTGGTTCCCGGCACGAACTCGGCGACGGTCAAGTACTGACGGCCGGGGGTGATCTCCACGACCCCCAGCGGCTGTGGACCCGGCACCCCGGCCTGGACCATCAGGTGTTGCAGATAGTCCTCGCGTTCGGCCAGCTTGCGCACCGATCGGAACGGGATCTCGTCCTCCAATGCTCCGTACAGGAGGCGGCGGCCCAGCTTGTACCAGCGGTCGGACCGCAGGTGGTTCTGGGCGTATAACTTGGCGAACACATATTGCGGGTCGGTGCCGGCCAGCCGGACGCGCAGGGGAGTGGACCCGCCTGATCCATCGGTGCCGAAGAGCTCGAGATCCACCGCGTCGACGCCGATCTGGTCGCGCAAGGCACCGAGGATGCTCCGCTTGCGGTTCTCGTCGATCGAGAGATGGGCAGTCTTCGCCCGGCGGTAGGAAACGGGGAACACGCCATCAGGGGTCCAGATCCGAAAGGCGAGCAGCGCCGAGACCGCTCCCAGCACGGCGCCGGAGAGCCCATCGGTGAGCCGGTCCACGCCGAGATAGAGGCGGGACAGGCCGATCAGCGTGATGAGGACAGCGACCCCCATCAGGGTCCACGTGCGTCTCCTCCCGGGGACGACAAGGGAGTGCGCCATCCCGATCGCAGTGAGGGCCACTGCCACCATCGGGAACGACGGCTGGGAGAACCCGGACCAGTCGGTGAGGATCTCGATGCCATCGGGCCGGGCCCGGGCCAACTGGTTCGAGAGGGCGATGGCGGTGAGCTGCACGATCAGGATGGAACCGACAAACACGGCGAGGTGGCGCCACCGCTTGAACACGATCAGAGCGGTAATGGTCCCCCAGCGGAGGATGCGGATGAACCACTCGTTGCGGAGGGCGTCGAAAGCAAGGGCGAGGCTGGTGCGCAGACCGGTGCGGAGCTCCACGACCCATTCGATGATCCGCTGATCCAGGCGATCCCACCACTCGCCGCCGGCGATCGGGATGGCGGTGGTGGGTGCCATCACCAGCGCCTGGGCGGCGATGACCACGACCGCCACCGTCAGCCACACCTTGCCGCTGCCGGCGAGGGGCTCGCGGGGAATCGGTGCAGGCTCACCGGATGGGCGGCGTCTGCGCAGGATCCGATCCTCGGGTCGGACCCTGCCCCAGCGGGGAGGGCGCGGTGTCGTCACCGGCTCGCCCGATCGGCCGAGGTCGCCCGGTGTTGCGCGGCTCCGCCCAACAACCTCGCGTCGACAGCTGTCACCGTTGGTCCCCCAGTCGGTCAGCATTCAGGATACGCGCGCATGTTCCCCTCCCTCCCGCCTTTTCGCGCGAGACCACCTCCCCTCTGCCCATCGTGTGGACGGATTGGAGCCCGGCGTATGGCTGTCAGCTCCCTTTCTCCTCCCGGATGGGAGGGACGTGCAATCGGGTTGTAGATTTCGATCGGGATCATCCACTCCGAGTCGGGCCGCATCGAATCCGCACTGTTCAACGTCGACAGACCCCCGCCGCACTCACGTTGTAGATCACCCAACTCGCCTTCGTCGCACTCACGCTCGACGTCCGGTCATACGCCAGAATCTCGCCCCCTGGGCCTTCAGGTGATGCTGGGTTGTCGTCGAGCCACTCGAAGGGATTGAGGAATCCGTGGAGATCAGGGTCTTCGTCCTCGTCGGTCCACTACGGTTCGCTCGGACTGTGGATCGATTGGTTGCCCAGGGGTCATTGGCATGCTTGGCACGAGCGTCCTGTTGGGTGCCGATAGGGTTCGCTCGAACCAGATGCCCGTCTTGGGTGTGCCTCCCGGTGCCGCGCCTCGTCCCCCGAGGGATATCGGACCGGCTTAGGCCGATCAGTCCAGGCGTGGCGGGACGCAACGGCAGACCTCGGTGGACACGTGGAGAGCAGCTGCGGAAGCTGCCGAGGCGCATCGCCGGTACAGTCAATTCGTCGATGAGCCTCCTCGAACATACTCTCGGTGCGCCTCAGGTGCACGGGGCCACGCGCATGCGCAGTGTGATGCCGCTGCCCACTGGGGGTCATCCGAACTGATGTCGGGATTCGATGTGCGCGCCTGGCTCGAGTCCCACGGATTCGGTCGCTTCGCCGAGACGTTCGAAGAGCATGAGGTCGACGGCACGGCTCTGCTCGAGTTGCGCGACGAGCATCTGAAGGAGCTAGGCATCCCGCTGGGTCCCAGAGTCAAGCTCCTACGGGTGATCGAGGGTCTTCGTGCGGATGCGCCGGCGCCCTCCCATGGCGGCGATCCGGCGGCCACTACACCCGCTGAGCCGGAGCCGCCGGCCAGCGGGGAACGACGCCATCTGACCGTCATGTTCATCGACCTGGTCGGTTCGACCGCGCTGTCCACCAAGCTCGATCCGGAAGACATGAGCGATCTGCTACGGCGGTACCAGGACACCGCCGCCGGAGTCATCACCCGGTTCGACGGCCACGTGGCCAAGTACATGGGCGATGGGATCCTGGCATATTTCGGCTTTCCGCGAGCACACGAGGACGACGCGGAGCGAGCGGTGCGCGCCGGTCTCGAGGTGGCCGGCGCCGTAGGGCAGTTCGTCGCACCAGACGGATCGCGCCTCGCGGCTCGGATCGGTATCGCAAGCGGATTGGCCGTCGTCGGCGAATTGGTGGGCGACGAAGAGGCCCGCGAGCGAGCTGTGGTCGGCGAGACACCCAACCTCGCGGCACGCATCCAGGGCGTGGCCGACAGCGGCCAGGTGGCCGTGTCGGAGAGCACTCGACGATTGCTCGGCCGGCGCTTCGAGTTCGTGGACCTCGGGCCGAGGGACCTGAAAGGTATCTCCACACCGGCAAGGGTGTTCATCGTGAACGGGGAACGCACGGTCGACAGCAGATTCGAAGCCAGGAGTACCGACATCCTCCCGATGGTCGGTCGCGATCAAGAGTTGGCCCTGCTACTCGAGCGGTGGGAGCTCGCCGACCAGGGTGAGGGCCAGGGCGTACTCCTCATCGGCGAGGCCGGGATCGGGAAGTCGCGCATCGTCCGTGCGCTCCTCGACGAGATCACGGCCCTATCGCACACCCGCATCCGGTACAACTGCTCGCCGTACTACACGGATTCGGCGCTGTGGCCGGTCGTGGAACACCTCAGGCGTGCCGCCGGCATCGGGAGGGACGACGCAACCGGCGAGAAACTCGACAAACTCGAATCGATCCTCCTGCCGACGGCGGTCGCACCTGACACTGCTGCGCTGCTCGCCAACCTCCTCGGCCTCGAAGGAGAGCGTCGCTTCGGGCCCCTCGACCTGGGTGCCCAGGAACTGCGCGCCCGCACCCTCCAGGCACTGGTCGCCCAGCTGGTCGCGCTGGCGACCGACCAGTCTGTTCTCGTCACGCTCGAGGATGCCCACTGGGTGGATCCCACGACTCTCGAGATGATCGAGCAGTTGCTGGACAGGATTGGGGACGCACGCGTCCTCATGGTGCTCACGAGCCGGCCAGACAACCAACCGGAGATCGTCGCCCATCCCCACATCACGCGACTGACGCTCAACCGGCTGGGTCGACGCGGCGTGGAGGCGATCGTCGACGAGCTGAGTCCCGGACAGAAGCTGCCCGCCGAGATCGTCGACGCCATCATCGCCCGCACAGACGGCGTGCCACTCTTCGTGGAAGAGTTGACGAAGGCGGTGCTGGAGACGGGAGAGACCACCGTTCCCGCCTCACTCCACGACTCCCTGATGGCTCGGCTCGACCGCATCCCAGACGTCAAAGAGGTCGCACAGATCGCCTCGTGCATCGGACGCGAGTTCGACTACTCACTGCTAGCCGACATCATCGACCTGTCGCAGACAGTGCTCGACGAAGCGCTCGATCGCCTCACCGACACCGCACTGATCTTCCGACGTGGACAACCACCCGACGCCACCTACACGTTCAAGCATGCCCTCGTGCAGGACACCGCCTATGCGTCGTTGCTGCGCAGCAGGCGCCGCCACACGCATCTTCGCATCGCAGAAGCCCTCGAGGCCGCCGACGGCGAGAACGGCTCCGTAGCGCCGGAGCTCATCGGCCGTCATCTCACCGAAGCAGGCGAGATCGAAAAGGCAGTTCCCTACTGGAGGCGGGCGGGCACCAATGCGGTACGGCGTTCCGCAGATCTCGAGGCCATCGGCCATCTCTCCCAGGCGATTGAGCTGGTCGAGCAACTGCCCCGAAGCTCCGACCGGCTCCATGACGAGTTGGAGCTGGTCACGATGCTGGCCGGCCCGACGATCGCCACAAGAGGCTACGGAGCGCCAGAAACGGCACACGTGTTCGCACGCGCCCAGAGGCTGGCCGACCAGGTGGACGATCCGAGCCTGTACTTCACGACGCTCTACGGCCGCTGGGCCTTCGAGACCATCCGCGCCGAGCATCGGAGGGCGCTCGAGTTGGCGGAGGACTTCCTGCGACTCGTCGGTGGTCGATCGGACACGGGCCTCACCCTCACCGCACACCGCATTCTGGGTTTCTCGCGATTCGAGACGGGACGAACGGCCGAGGCGAGGGCCGAGTTCGATCAGGCGATCCGGCTATACGACGCCGCAGAGCATGCAGCGTTGCGCTTCCAATTCGGTCAGGACCCCTACGTCGCGGCGCTCAGCATCAAAGGCCTCGTCGATCTCGCGCTCGGATTCCCGGAACAAGCACAAGAGGGAATAGACGCTGCGCTCGCCCACGCCGAACGCGTCGACCATGCCAACACCCGCGGATACGCCCTGGCGTTCGGTGCGCTGCAGTTGACGTGGGGATTGCGCGACATCCACGGGACCAGGCGAACGGCGGAGTTGCTCATCGCTCTATCGGAGCAGCATTCGATGGCGCTGTGGCTCGCCTACGGGAAGATCTTCGAAGGTTGGGCGATGACGGTGGCGGATGAATCGAGCGACGGGATCTCACGGCTTCGAGAAGGACTCCACGATCTCGAGGCCACCGGCACGGTGTTCCATCGAACCCAGGCGCTCGGGATGCTGGCCGAGGCACTTGGCCGGTGCGGGGCTCGCTCGGCGGCCGTGGACGTCGTCGACGAGGCGTTGGGGCTTGCCACGACACACCGAGAGGCGTGGATCGAACCAGAGCTCCTCCGGATCAAGGGTGAGCTCCTCCTCGGCGAATCGCCTCACGACGCCGTCGAGGCGCTCGAGCGCTCCCTTGCCCTGGCCGGAGAACGCGGCACCCGATGGTGGCGTCTGCGCGCCGCCGTGCCCCTCGCAGAACTCGCGATGGAGAGGGGAGACCTGAACCGGGCACGCGTGCTGCTCACACCGGCCTACGAGTCGTTCACGGAGGGCTCTGCGACATTCAATCTCATGCAGGCGGCGCGACTGCTCGAACGATTGGACGACACGGCTCGCTGACCGGTGACCACGGATCGGCGCCGGGACGACGGCGGCCCGATGACCGGATCGGCACCCGTCGGGGAGTTGCTCTCGATCGGCTGGCCAAGCTCGCTCTCGCCGGCGGCGACATCCGCAGCATCGCAATCGATGCATCCTTCCGCGCTGCGGCTGCAGACGCAGCGGAGGTCGACATGGAGTCGGTAGCCGGTTCGGTGCCGGTACCAGGGTGAGGCGGGGGCCCTGAATCCCCTTGGTCGGGACGAGTCCGCCCGCAGCCGGGATGGAGATCCCCCATCCCGCAAGCCGGATCCGCGGATATGCTCGTCTGATGGAGGCGCGGGGCCATCCGGTCGGTGAGCTGCCCGTGGACGCCACGTTGCGGCGCATCGTGGCGCTGTTCCGGGCAATGGGTTGGGCATGGATGCTCATGCTCGTGATCCTGACGCTCCTGCGTGATCCTGACGCTCGCGGCACCATCGTCGTTGGAGCGGCGGGAGTGGCCACCGTGTGGACGGTGGTCACGTTGTGGGCGGCGCAAGGGAAGGGCCCCTTGGGTGCGCGTTGGTTTGATGCGATCGATCTCGGCATCGCAGTCGTCGTCGGCCTCGCGAGCACGGCGGCGGGCGCCGCCGACCTGTTCCACGGCGGGTATCCGATGTCGTCGCTGGCCGTTTTGGCGTTTGGCGGAGGTCTCCCCCTCACCCTCATCGGCGGGGCCATCCTCGGCGGTGAGCAGGTCACCGTTCACGTTGTGGACGGTAGGGGTCTCCTCCCAGCCGTCGGTTCCGTCACCTTCGTCGTGTTCGGCATCCTGATCGGGTGGGGATTCGATGCGGTCCGCAGGCAAGAGCGTGTCAGGCTCGAACTGGAGGGAGAGCTCGACGCAGCTCGAGAGTCGCAGGTCCGGCAAGACGAGCGCATCGACCTCGCCAACCGCCTCCACGATTCCGTGCTGCAGACACTCACCGTTCTGCGGCGGAACGCCGACGATCCCGACCGCGTTCGTTTCCTCGCCCGCAGACAGGAGCGCCGGCTGCGGCAGACGATCTCGGAGTATCGCTCTCCATATGCCAGCAGCGCCCGGGCTGCCCTCCAGGCCGTCTGCGACGAGATCGAGGACGTGCATCGCGTCGAGATCGACTCGATCGTACGCGGGGACGCNNCGGGGTCGACGTCATAGATCTGTACGCAGAGCTTGCCCCGCAGGCGCTCGAAGTCTTCGTGCGTGACCGGGGACGAGGCTTCGACGTGGCGACAACCGATCGGGTGGGAGGCATCGGGCACAGCGTTCGGCAACGGATGGCTGACGTGGGCGGCATGGCGGTGATCAGGAGCCGTGTGGGCAAGGGAACGGACGTGCGTCTGCGATGGCCGGCATCGTGAACCCTCGGCCTCGGGTGTTTCTCGTTGACGACCACGAGCTCACCCGTGCCGGAGCACGGCACTTCCTGGGTGATGCGTTCGATGTCGTCGGGGAGGCGAACGGTGTCGACCAAGCTGTCGCCGGCATTCGCCAGCTGCGACCCGACATCGTGCTGCTCGACATGCACCTTGAGGGCGGCACCGGCGTCGAGGTCGCCACCCAGGTGCGGGAAACCCACCCGGATGTGAGGATACTCGCGCTTACGGTCGCGACGTCGCGCCGCGACGTGGTACGCCTCTTCGACATTGGTGTTGACGGCTACCTCACGAAGGCCGCNNGAGCCGTCTGACGCCTCGAGAGCGCGAGGTGGTCGGCCTCATCGCCCGCGGCTTTGCCTATGCAGAGATCGGGTCCGAGCTGGGCATCACCGTCAAGACCCTCGAGAACCACATCTCGCACATCTTCGAGAAGCTGGGAGTCGCCAGCCGGTATGAGTTGGCTGCGCTGGCTCGAGAACTCGGATTCTCAGACACCGACGGTCGCGAGTACTTCTGAGCGTGGGGCGCGTTCGGGTTCGGCGCAGCGGCTGCGCGCCGAACCTCGAACAGCGTCCAAGGGCTACCCGTCGATCTGCTTGTAGACGGAGAACATGGCCTTGGCGATCACTCTGTATCCCTTCTTGGTGGGGTGGATGTTCGCCTTGACGCCTTCCCGCTCCGGGCACATGAACGTCAACGTGCACACGGCATCGACACTGTCGGGGATGCCGGCAGTCGGTTGATCGTCGCCGAAGTCTCCCGAGTTGAACGCCGCGTACGCGTCCGCCACGTTGGCGCCCGTCGCCGCATACGCGACTGCGAGCGCCCCGTTCAGTCCTTGCACGATCTGGTCGGACGCGACGGCGAACGCGGGATCCGGTGGCATGGGTCCGGGGAGACCCGAGAAGAAGCCCACCGATGCGGCAACCAGAGGGTTGTAGTAGAGCAACCCGATGATCGGGCCGTCGTAGCCTCCGACGATGCGCAGCGTCGTAACGATCGTGGCGACGTTCGTCGCTGCTTGCTCGATCTCAGCGGCGAGGCATGCCGCATCCAGACCGCACGTCGCCTGCGCTTGGTAGACGTCATTGGAACCCAGATCGATCGTGACGACCGCGACGTCTCGGGTCTGTAGCGTCGCCAGAGCGTCGCCCAGTTGCGATCCGGTCCCATACGACCCGACGCACTTCGAGGGCAGCCCGGCGTCATTGACGCCACCAACGAACTGGTCCGTGGTCTCCCCGTCGCAACCGAGTTTCACGTGGTCCAGCTCGTCGCCGATGTGGTCTTCGAGCCTGGGCGCGAGCTGATCCGCATAGCCGACGTCCGAGCCGAAGGTGCTGTCACCGTTTTCGTCGGCGAGCACCCCTGCCGCCAGTGACGTTCCCAGCGACAAGTAGACGGGTTCCTCCGGCTGCTCCGCGTCGCCCGCAACCGCGGCGGCAGGCGTGAGCAGCAACGAAAGAGCGGTGACGAGTAGCGCCATTCGTCGAAGCATGACTCCTCCTTCCTTCGACAGACGGACGGTTCCACGCGGGGTCGGAGGGCGGTAGGGGGGATGTCCCCCAGATTGGCTGACACAGGAAAGCCTCCCTTTGCACGCACCGAGCGCCTGATTCCATGGCCGAGCGCCACGTTGCGTGGAGCGGAACGCCGTGAACTGGGCCGATTCAACTGCTCGCTGCAACACCTCGAGTGTGGTGGTGAAGGCAAGGGCCTGCTGGGTGGATGAGTCGGACCCGGTCGCGTAGGACGG
>DKBA01000214.1 GCA_002450985.1 Acidimicrobiia bacterium UBA6912 | reverse complement strand
CGCCTCTCCTTCTTCTTCGACGCCCACATCGACTTCTTCGAGGAGATCGCCAAGTTCCGTGCCGCCAGGCGCATCTGGGCGCGCTGGATGCGGGACCGCTACGGGGCCAAGAGCGAGCGCTCGCTCAAGCTGCGTTTCCACACCCAGACGGCCGGCGTGTCGCTCACCGCCCAGCAGCCCGAGAACAACATCGTCCGTACCGCCATCGAGGCGCTCGCCGCGGTGCTCGGCGGTACCCAGTCGCTCCACACCAACGCCATGGACGAGGTCTATGCGCTGCCGACGGCGCGCAACGCCGAGATCGCGCTGCGCACCCAGCAGGTGATCGCCGAGGAGACCGGCGTCGCCGACACCATCGACCCGCTCGGCGGGTCCTGGTACGTCGAGGAGATGACGGACCGAATCGAGGCTCAGGCGGAGGAGATGTTCGCCGCCATCGATCGTATGGGGCACGGCTCGATGCTCGACGGCGTGCTCGCCGGCATCGAGGAGGGGTGGTTCCAGGGGGCGATCGCCGACTCGGCCTACGAGTTCGAGAAGGCGGTGACGTCAGGAGAGCGGGCAATCGTCGGTGTGAACGCCTACGTGAAGACCGACGAACCGCCGCTCGACATCCTCCGCATCGGCGCAGAGGTCGAGCATGCACAGCGGGCCCGGCTCGACCGCCTGCGCGGCGAGCGCGACGAGGCCGCCGTCGACACCGCACTGGCTGCGCTGGAAGCGGGGGCGAGGGGAGACGCCAACACGATGCCCCTCCTCATCGATGCCGCACGGGCGCGTGCCACCCTCGGCGAGATCGTCGCCACGCTCAAGACCGTCTTCGGCGGCTACCGGGAGCCTCCCCGTGTCTGAGGCGCCGCCTCGTGGCGCGACACGCCGCTCCCGGCGATGGCGGGATCTCTTCGGCCCCGCAGTGCTCGCTGCCTTCTTCGCCCTCGCTCCCTCGACGGTCGAGCCGTGGCGTCTCGACCCGAGTGTCCGGCACACCGTGACGCTCGCCGTGGGTGAACCGGTGCGACTTCTCGATCTGGAGCGGATGCGCCGGCGACGTCCCGCCGGCTGACCTTCATCGATCCGGACCCGGGATACAATCCCTCGTGCGGACTCTCGCCGCAGTCGACACTCCCGGAGGTTCTCGCCGTGCCGTCATCGCGATCGATGCGCATCCTCATCGTGGCCGTGGTGAGCGCGCTCGTCCTTGCAGCGTGCTCGGGGGACGACGGCGGCTCCGGGGCGACGACGACCGCAGCCGCCCAGGGATCGGGCCCGGTCGACGTCGAGTTCCTCGACGGCGAGCTACCCGACTCGCTGCCGGGCGATTTTCCGATCCCCGCCCAGGGGGTGATCGGGAGCGGGATGATCAACAGCACGACTGGGACAACCGAGCTCATCATCCGGATCCCGGCGTCGGTGCCGGTCGCCACCAAGTTCTACGAGGACAACTTCGAGGCCCGTGACTACGAGATCACGTCATCAGAGGCGAAAGGCGCCGAAGGGTGGGTCGTCGGCTTCGCCAAGGACGACGTGACCGGCACCGTGGAGCTCAGCCCGATCGGTGCGGACCTCTCCCAGGCGGTCATCCGGGCCCAGACCTGAGCCCAGCCCGGCGGATCGGCCGGGGGCCTCGGTCCGGCGCAGCGAGTGGGGCCCGCGAACGAAGTGCGTGGTGGCCGGGGTTACGATGCGGGCGCAGGCGAGCACCGGAGGGCGACGTGGGCAGGTTGCGACGGTTCGAGGAGCAGCGGTTCATCGGCGCGCGAGACACGATGGTCGTGTACGACTGCGACGACGAGGCGCAATTCGCCGAGATCGAGGCACGTATGGCCGCCGACGAGCTGCTCAACCGCAACCTCGTGCAGACATTCGGCCCCGACCGTCTCCCCGAAGCGCGAAACCGCGGCTTCAC
This sequence comes from Acidimicrobiia bacterium UBA6912, assembly GCA_002450985.1. Classification (GTDB taxonomy): domain Bacteria; phylum Actinomycetota; class Acidimicrobiia; order Spongiisociales; family UBA5794; genus UBA6912. The sequence continues at coordinate 2,307 of DKBA01000214.1, read as the reverse complement.
TCCCCGGCAGTGAGCGCATCGGCGACGGCGGCGGCCACTCGGTCCTCACGGAAGTAGAAGAAGTGGTCTGAACCGTTGAGGACCTCGATCTGCGCCCCGATCGTGGCGGCGTAGGTCGTCAGGTCGTCGACCGTCACGAACTGATCGCGATCTCCGACGATGAAGGTGCGGTGCGCCTCCTCGAGCTCGTGCAGCGCAGGGAGCGCAGGGCTGCGGTCGCTGGCCACCGGGGGCGCGATCCCGGCGTACGGCAGGGCCGACCGGGTCTTGGCCTGGTACCGCAGCGCCGTTGCCGCCCCGAACGACCATCCGGAGAGACCGAGAGGCCGGTCGGGGTACTCGGCCGCCGCCGCCGCCACGGCGGCGGCCACGTCGTCCACCTCGCCGACGCCGAAGTCGTGACTGCCGGTTGAAGCTCCCACGCCGCGGAAGTTGAAGCGGAGCACGGCGAAACCGCGCATGCAGAGGCTGCGGGCCACCGCCTCCATCAGCGGCGCCGTCATCGTTCCCCGCTGGAGGGGATGGGGGTGGCACAGCACGGCGACGAAGTGGGGGTCGTCCGGCACGTCCCAGCGAGCCTCGAGCGTCACTCTCCCGGCGTCGAGCCGGAAGGTCATTGAATGAGTGCCCCGTCGACCGATCGCAGACGGGCGTCGAACGCCTCGTCGCTGAGGACAGGCCCGTCTTCGCCGAACACCCTGAGGACGACCAGATCGCCCTCACCGGGTCCGGCCAGGATGTGGCGGGCTGCGCCTGCGATGGGATCGAGCGCGGCGGCGGTCCCGACCGACTCGACCACCGCGGTCCACGTGCCCTCGGGCGGTCCCGCATCGCCCCAGCGGCGATAGGCCGGCTTCAACCCGGCGACTGGGAGGGGGCCGTCTGCGGAGAGGGTGACCTCGTCCCCTTCCGAGACAGATCCGCGGGGAACGAACGCAATCACGCACTCACCCTCGGCCAAGGCCCGTAGCTCGGGGTCGGTGAACGTCAGCATGATGCGAAAGCATAGAGCCGGCGCCCTGGTCGCAGGGTGGCGCCGTCATGGTCACCCGGTCGCCAGGCGCTCCGGCGAGAGGGCCACGGGATCCACCCCGGCGGCCGTCATGTCGTCGGGGACCGACCGGCCGAGCACGAGGGCCGCCGCCAGCCGGGAGGCGGCGGGAGCCGTCTGGATGCCCGTTCCTCCCTGGCCGACGAGCCAGACGAAGGCCGGTTGGCGGGGGTCGGGGCCGATGACCATCGAACGATCTGGAGCGAACGTGCGCAAGCCGGCCCACTGCGAGCGCACGTGCCGGATACCCAGATCGGTCGCCGCGTTGATGCGGTCGATGGCGAGGGCCACGTCGATCTCCTGAGGTCGCGCATCGCACGGCGGGGACGGGGTCTCGTCTGCGAGGCTGCACAAGATCTGCTCGCCGTCGGGCTTGAAGTACCAGTCGTAGTCGACGTCGGCCACCAGCGGCCAACCCCGTGACGCGTCGGAGCCGCCGACCATGAACGCGGTGCGGCGCAGGGGTTGGAGCCCGATCGGCGCAACGCCGCAGCGTTCGGCGACGACATCCCCCCACGCCCCTGCGGCGTCGACGATGACGTCGCCCGCCCACGTGGTGGTGCCGAGGTCGACGCGCCATCCCTGTCCCTCGTGAGTGGCGCGGTGTACCTCGGCTCCCGTGGTGATGCTCGCGCCGGCCGCTCGCATGGTGCGGACGAAGGCCTGGTGCAGTCCGGCGACGTCGATGTCGGCCGCATCCGGCTCCCAGAGGGCGGCGGCGACGGCCTCCCGCCGGAGCGACGGACATACCTCGAGGGCGCGTTCGGGAGAGATGCGCTCGACCTGTGCCCCGGCGGCGACGCCTTCGGCGTAGGTCGCCTCGAGGTGGCCGAGCTGGTCCTCGCGGGCGATCGTGAGCGCACCCCGGGGGGAGATCAGCGGATGGTCGACGAGCCCATCCGGGGGGTGATCGAAGTAGGTGCGGCTCGCCTTCGTCAATGGGCGAATCGGGCCGGCCCCGTAGTTCTCGAAGAACAGCGCCGCCGACCGCCCGGTCGTGTGATAGGCGAGCGAGGTCTCCTGCTCGGCGAGCGTCACGTCCGCGTGCGGAGCGAGGAAGGCGCCGACCCCGACGCCTGCGATACCGCCTCCGACGATGAGCACGCGCATACGGTCAGAGGAGGGCGAACCACACCGCCGCAGCGGCGATGATCACGAGACCCGTCACCAGCGCAGCGAGGATGAGATAGCGCGTCTGCACCCGGCGAGTGTATCGCCCGCAGAAGACGTCGGACCTCAGACGTCAGACGTCAGAC
>DKBA01000100.1:7331-7560 GCA_002450985.1 Acidimicrobiia bacterium UBA6912 | reverse complement strand
ACGCCACCGTCTCATGCTGGCTGCCCTCGCTGCGTTGCGGCCCCGCGACCAGGAGGTGTTGCGTTTGGCGTGGTGGGAAGAGCTGCCACATGCCGAGATCGCCAACATCTTGGGGTGTTCGGTGAATGCGGTGGCGCATCGGGTTCACCGGGCTGCTCGGCGGGTCGCCAAGGAATACGAGCGTCTCGATCACTGTCACGCCGCGGTGGAGACGCACCGGCAGTTGCGG
>DKBA01000100.1:2121-7282 GCA_002450985.1 Acidimicrobiia bacterium UBA6912 | reverse complement strand
ACTGACGAACCGATGGCACCCATCGAGGTGGAGTCGTTGGCGTGGTCCCGAGTCTCCCACGACGACACCGTGTTCAACCCAACACCGGGGGTCGACATGATGTGGAGTGTCACTCGCGGGGGTCCTGGGTTCGTCGCCGTGGGTAGGACCTTCAGCAGCGACGCCCCGGCTCCCATCCCGGTGGAGATGGACTGGGCGTACTGGCAGAACCTCGGCTCGTACATTCTTGGCGATGGTGATCTTCGTTACAGGGGTGAGCCCGCGGTTTGGGTCTCCGAGGACGGGATCACCTGGTCGCGGCTCTCCGACGACGCCCTCCCCGAGTTCGACCGCAGTGGAGTGATAGAGAGCGTCACTGCTGGCGGGCCCGGTCTTGTCGCGGTCGGTGCCGACATCTCGCCGCCGCTGCACCCGGTCGGACCCCCGGAACTGCCGGTGTCGCTCAGCGTGCAGCGGGCGCTCGGGGAGTGGGCGTGGAACGGGGCCGTGTGGACCTCCGAAGACGGCCTCGTATGGTCAAACGTGGAACTCCCCGAGCCAGACAACCACCTGGTTTGGTTCAACGACGTCACCGCCGGCGGCCCCGGCCTCGTCGCCGTCGGCAGCGGCTCTGTTCCCGAAGGACAGCCTGTAGAGGTGGTGACTCACGCAAGAACCGCGGCGGTGTGGACCTCACCCGACGGGGAAACATGGACCCGCGTACCGCATGACCCGGACGTGTTCGGCTCGGGCGTTCACGACAGGTCGGGTGACGGGCTAGTAGGTGACTGGTCGATGGAGGCCGTCACCGTCGGAGGACCGGGTCTCATCGCCGTGGGCCACGACCCGGACGGCCCGGCGGTATGGACCTCGCCCGACGGGTTCGCTTGGACCCTCGTGCCGCCCACGCAGGTTCAGGGCGACGGAACGATGCTCGACGTCGTCGCAAACGGCCCCGGCCTCGTCGCCGTCGGTAGCAATGACAAATGGGGGGAAGGGCCGCCGCAAATCTGGACATCCCCCGATGGGCACACCTGGACCCTCGTACCGGATCGCGGCTTCCCGGCGCCGACTGCGGGATGGCCATTGAGGTCGGTGATATCCGTCGACTCACAGCTCGTCGCCGTCGGTGGGTACGTGTGGACCTCGGTCGATGGCGTGACCTGGACCCAACCCGAGATCTCTGGCTACGGTGTCATGTACTCCGTGGCCCGCACCGAGGACGGTCTCATCGCAGTCGGGCTGTACGGCGGACCAGACAGCGGACCTGCAGGTGGAGCTGCAGCAGTCTGGGCCACTACCCAGGGCTGATCTATCCGGCGATACCGCACAGATCACCCACCACCTGGAGTGTTAACGCGCACACCCCGGAGTCCGAGATCCGGCAATCCCGATCGCCTTCGGAGGCGGTCAGCGAGTCGGGCCCTCACTCCACCACGACGAGCTCACGGCTCGACTCGTTGAGACGCTCGGCGCCGTCCGCCGCGCACACCACGATGTCCTCGATGCGGACGCCGAAGCGGCCCGGCAGGTAGATGCCGGGTTCGATCGAGAAGGCCATACCGGGAGCCAGCGGCTCACCGTTGCCGGCCACCAGATAGGGGTCCTCGTGCNNTCGACCCCCGCCTGCTGGGCGCGGCGCACGACCTCGTAGACCTCGCGGTACTCGGCGGTTGGCTCGCCGACGTGGAAGGTCCGGGTGGTGTCCGAGCAGTAGCCGCCCACCTTGCCCCCGAAGTCGACGACCACCGAGTCTCCGGGCTGGACGATGCGGTCGGTGGGCTCGTGGTGGGGCGACGCTCCGTTGGGCCCGGAGGCGACGATCCGGAAGGTGGCGATGTCGCTGCCCTCCTCCACGGTCATCGCCGCCACCTGTTCGGACAGCGATCGCTCGGAGCGGCCGGAGAAGCGCATGCCGGCGAGCCGCCCGGCAACCCGATCGACGGCGTGGGCGGCCTGCTGCAGGAGATCGATCTCACGGGCCTCCTTGCGGATGCGCAGCGCAGCCGACAGCGGTCGGGCCGACGAGAACGTTGCGTTGGGCAGCGCCCGCTGCAGGCCGAGGAGGAACACCGACCAGGTCTGATCGGTGATCGCGACTCGGGAACGCCCACCCACGAGCTCGGCGACGATGGCGACAGGGTCCTCGATCTCGCCCCAGGGCCGGATCGCGAAGGCATTCGCCTGCGGGACCACTCGCGGTGCCTCGAGCTGCGGAACGACGAGCACGGCGCCGCCGTCACGCGGGATCACGGCCATGGTCAGCCGCTCGAGGGGCATGGCCTCGTAGCCGGTCAGATACGGCAGATCGGCCCCGACGGAGGCCAGCAGGACATCGACGCCGGTTTCACCCATGAGCCCTCGCGCTCGATCGAGCCGAGCCGCGTGATCGAAGGACGTGTCGCCGCCGCTCACGGGGCGGCGCTGGCCAGCGAGTCGCGGGCGTGATACGACGACCGCACCAGTGGCCCGGCCTCGACGTGCGGCATGCCGAGACGCTCGCCCTCGGCACGGTACCGAGCGAACTCGTCGGGGTGGACGTAGCGAGCGACGGGCCGATGGCGCGGCGTCGGCCGCAGGTACTGGCCGATGGTGACGATGTCGACGCCGACGACGCGCAGGTCCGCCAGGGCGCCGAGCACCTCCTCCTCCCGCTCCCCCATGCCGACGATGAGCCCCGACTTGACCATCCCTGTGGGATCGAGCCACTTCGCCCTGGCGAGCAACGCGAGGGAGCGTCCGTAGTTGGCGGCGGTGCGGATGTCGCGCTGCAGACGGAGCACCGTCTCCGTGTTGTGGTTGAGCACCTCCGGGCGAGCCGCCATGACGGTCTCGAGGGCGGCGCGATCGCCCTTGAAGTCGGGGATGAGCACCTCGACCGCACACCCGGGCATGCGGTCGCGAATGGAGAGGATCGTCTCGGCGAAGATCGCGGCTCCCCCGTCGGGCAGGTCGTCTCGGTTCACCGACGTGAGCACGGCGTGCTGGAGTCCCAGCTTCTCGATGGCCTCGGCCGCCCGCCGCGGCTCGTCGAGGTCGACGGGTCCGGGCCGGCCCGTGGTGACATCACAGAACGCACAGGCACGGGTGCAGCGGTCGCCCAGCAGCATCAACGTCGCCGTTCCCTGCGACCAGCACTCGTAGATGTTGGGGCAGCCCGCCTCCTCACAGACGGTGTTGAGCTCGAGGTCGCGCATGAGGTGCTTCAGCTCGCCGTATCCCTCATCGCGCACGTTCGCCTTCACCCGCATCCACTCCGGCCGCTCCGGCTCGCCGGCGAGAATCCCCCTGATGGCGATCGGCACCTCGTTGCGCGCCTCCGGGGAGAACACGCCCGCCGCCACCATCTGGTCGACGTCGAACGGCGTCCGCCCGGCGCCACGAGCGAAGGCGCCGAGCTGCGTCTCGGTGGCGTCGTGCCCGAACACGTCGGGCGCGCGGCGCAGCAGGGCATGCACCACCTCTTCCAGCGTGACCTCGCGACCGAGGATCTCACGCATCGAGGTCACCGGACGGTCGGTGATGCCGCACGGCACGATGTGGCCGAAGTAGGCGAGATTGGGATCGACGTTGAGCGCAAATCCGTGCATCGAGATCCCGCGCGCCACCCGCACCCCGATGGCGGCGATCTTGCCGCGCCTCGTCCACACCCCGGTGTACCCGGGTTCGGCCCAGGCTTCGATGGAGAGGTCGGCGAGGGTGGCGACCAGCATCTGCTCGATCCTGCGCACATGGCCGACCATGTCGTAGCCGCCGGGCAGCTTGGGGATCCCGAAGATCGGGTAGCCGACGAGCTGCCCGGGCCCGTGGTACGTGATGTCGCCGCCGCGATCGACGTGTTGCAGCGTCGCCCCGAGGGCGGCGAGCCGCTCCGGGTCGACCAGCAGGTTCGAGCCGTCCCCGTTGCGGCCCACCGTGTAGACGTGCGGATGCTCGACGAGCAGCAGGTAGTCGGCGGCCGTGCGGCCGTCTCGCCTTCCTTCCCAGAAGGCGCGCTGCAGGTCCCAGGCCTCGTCGTACGCCAGCCGCCCGAGCCACCGCGAGCGCAGCAGCCGGGTCGTGGGCGCTGCGGTCATGCGAGCTCCTGCGACCAGTCCCAGGTCTCGAGGTTCTGTGCGATCCGCTTGAGGAAGAGCACGGCGGTGGATCCGTCGAAGACACGGTGGTCCCAGGTGAGCCCCAGGTAGCCGATGGGACGGATGGCGATGGTGTCGGATCCGTCGGGCAGCGTCACCACCTTGGCCTGCTTGGTGACCGTGTCGGTGGACAGGATCGCCACGTTGGGCACGTTGATGATCGGGGCGCTCATGAACGATCCGTAGGGTCCGGGATTGGTGATGGTGAAGGTGCTCCCCGACACGTCATCCGGCTCGAGCTTGCCGGCGCGAGCCTTCTCGGCGACCGCACGGATGCCCGCCGCGAGCTCCTTCAACCGCATCGCCTGGGCGTCGCGGATGGTCATCACGACGAGACCTTCCTGATTCATGTCGACGGCGATGCCCAAGTTGATCCGCCCATGGAACACCTGCTTGCCGGCATCGAGGTGGAAGGAGCTGTTCACGACGGGGAACGCGGCCAGTGCCTCCATCGTCGCCCTGGCCAGGAACGGCATGTACGTGAGCGAGTACCCGTTCTCCTCCTTGAAGGCCGCCTTGTGGGCGTTGCGCACCCGCTCGACGTTGTCGTAGTCCACCTCCACCGCGGTCCACACGTGGGCCGCGGTCCGCTTGGAGGCCACCATGTTGTCGGCGATGCGACGGCGCAGCCTGCCGATGTCCACCATCTCGTCCCCCGGCTGGAGCGCGATGGGCGCGGCAGCTGCAGCGGGCGCAGGAGCAGCCGGTGCGGCCACAGGAGCGGCGGCCGCCGCAGGCGGCCGGGCCAGCGGCGCAGGCGGAGGTGCTGCGGCCGGCGGAGCGGCGACGGGAGCAGGGGCTGCGGCTGCAGGCGCCTCGACCACCGGGGCCGGTGCAGGCACAGGAGCAGCCTCCGGCGCAGGCGCCTCGACCACCGGAGCGGGTGCAGGCACAGGTGGCGCATGGGGCTCCACCTCGACCTTGGCCGGCGCCCCTCCGGAGTCGATGTACGCCATCACGTCACTCCGAGTGATCCGGCCGCCGTCCCCGGTGCCTTCCACCTCCTCGAGGTCGATGCCGTGCTCGGCGGCGAGCTTGCGGACGAC
>DKBA01000100.1:0-2070 GCA_002450985.1 Acidimicrobiia bacterium UBA6912 | reverse complement strand
GGCTGCGGCTGCGGTGCGGCAGGCGCCTCGACGGGCGCCGCCACGGCGGGCTGCTCGGCAACCGGCTGGGCAACTGGCGCCGCGGGCTCGGGGGCGGGTGCGCTCGCCACCTCTTCCCCGGGCTCGGCGATGACGGCCAGGGGGGTACCGACGCTCACGGTGGCGCCCTCCTCGACGAGGATCTCGACGATCACGCCGCCCGCCGGCGACGGAACCTCGGTGTCGACCTTGTCGGTCGAGATCTCGAGCAGCACCTCGTCCTCTGCGATGGTGTCGCCCGGCCGCTTGGCCCAGGAAAGGATGGTCCCCTCGGTGACGGTCTCACCGAGCTGGGGCATCGTCACCGTGATCGCCATGTGCCCTACTCCTTCTCGTGACTCGTTCTCAATGAAGCGGTTTGCCGGCTGCGCTGAGCAGCGTCTCGCCGATCGCTTCGGACAGCGTGGGATGAGCGTGGATGAATGCCGCCGCCTCGGCAGGCAAGGCCTCCCACGCAACGACGTACATCAACTCGTGGATCATCTCGCCCGCCGACGGACCGGCCACGGTGGCGCCGAGGATGCTGCCGCCGCGCTCGGCGACGACCTTCACCACTCCGTCGGCGTCGCCGTGGATGATCGCTCGGCCGACTCCCCGCATCCCGTGTTCGGTGACCTCGACGTCGTAGCCCTGCTCGCGAGCCTGCGCCTCGGTGAGCCCGACACTCGCCACCTCGGGGTGCGTGTAGACCACCAGCGGAATCGCCCGGTAGTCGACGGGAGCCGTCTCGCCGGTGGCGATGTGCGTGATGGCAGCGATGCCCTCGGCGAAGCCGGCATGGGCGAGCTGCGGCGTGCCGGCGACGATGTCGCCGACCGCGTAGAGATCGGGCTGATGGGTCAGCATGGTTGTCTTGTCGGCCTGGACGTACCCGCGATCAAGCTGAACGGCAGTGTGCTCGAGACCGATTCCCGCCGTCACCGGGGCGCGTCCGACGGCAACGAGCACGACATCGACTTCCACGGAGGCGTCCCCGGCGGGAACGACGACACCACCATCGTGGATCTGGGGCGGCCCCACCGCCACTCCCGTGGTCGCCTTGATCCCGAGCTTGCGGAAGTGTCGAGAGAGGATCTTGACGGCGGCCGGATCGGTACCCGGCAGGAGTTGGTCGAGCGCCTCGAAGAGATGCACCTCCGAACCGGTCTCGCCCAGTACCGAGGCGAACTCGCAGCCGATGACACCGCCCCCGATGATGGCCACCCGCTGCGGCCGCGCCGTCCAATCGAGCGCTTCGTCGCTCGACACGATGCGGTGGCCATCGAAGTCGTAGCCGGGGATCGAACGGGGCACGGAACCCGTGGCGAGGATGACGGCGCGACCCTCCACCCGGCGGACGCCGCTGTCGTCGACCACCTCGACCCCGCCGTCGGCTGCGAGGCGACCGAAGCCGTCGATGACGTCGACGTTGCGGGTCGTGAGGAGACCTGACAGGCCTCGCACCAACCGTTCGACGATGGAGTTCTTGCGTTCGAGGGCTGCCATCCAATCGAGGCCGGGTGGCTCTGCGATCACCCCGAAGTCGGCGGCGCGCTTCACGGTGGAGTACACGTCCGCCGTCTGGAGCCACGCCTTGGCCGGGATACAGCCCCGCAGCAGGCAGGTGCCTCCGACCCGGTCCTTCTCGACGAGGGCAACCGACAAACCGAAGTTGTGGGCGTACAGCGCAGCGGCATATCCGCCAGGGCCGCCGCCGATGATGACAACGTCGTACATGTTTCTCCAGGACGAGGTGGGCCGCAGTCGGAGACTAGCCGACCCGCCCCCGCTGGCTCACAGAGATGCCAGATGCTTTCCCCTCCCTTGGACCTCAATCCACGGTGGCGCATGGCGGTGCGCTCTGAATGGCTCCCCCACCGGGGGAGCTGGCAGGCCCGCAGGGCCTGACTGAGGGGGCCTCTTCGACCCAATCGCATCGCACCGCACCGCGCACCGCTCCCGACCGGTCTTCACGATCCGGGTGACGGAGCGCACTGCACCAAACCCAGCCCCACCAAGCCCAGACACGAGACCCACCACACACCAACCGCG
>DKBA01000055.1 GCA_002450985.1 Acidimicrobiia bacterium UBA6912 | reverse complement strand
CACGAAGCGGTGCTTCGCCACGGCGCTCGACTGGCCCGGCTGGTGCCGGGCGGGGCGCGATGAGCAGGCGGCGCTCGACAACCTGATCGCCTACGGCGGGCGGTACGGCGCAGTGGTGGGGAGGGTCTCGCCCGAGTTCGCCCCTCCCGCATCGCCCAGCGGGTTGGCCGTCGTCGAACACCTCCCCGGCACCTCCTCCACCGAGTTCGGCGCCCCCGGCAGCCCGCCCAGCAGCGATGCCGCACCGGTCGGTGAGAACGAGCTCGAGCGACTCGAAGCGATCGTCCGGGCCTGCTGGGAGGCCCTCGACGCAACGGTCGCCGCAGCCCAGGGTGTAGCCCTCACCACGGGACCCCGCGGCGGGGGACGGGCCCTCGACGCCATCGTGAGGCACGTCACCGAGGCAGAAGGCGCCTACATCCGCCGGCTCGGCGCCAAGGTCGCCCCGGAGACGGGCCTCTCCGCGGTCCACGAGGCATTCGTCGCCGCGGTCGAGGCGCGAGCGCGCGGTGACGTTCCCGACACGGGGCCGCGCGGCGGCACGCGATGGCCGGCCCGATTCGCCGTCAGGTATGCGGCCTGGCACGTCCTCGATCATGCGTGGGAGATCGAAGACCGAACGCCCGCCCAGTGAGCGATCAGCCGAGCGCCTGACCCAGATCGGCGATGAGATCGACCGGAGCCTCCAAGCCGACCGAGAGGCGAATCAGGCCTTCCGGGGCCGCGGGGTTCACCGATCGGCGCCACTCGGCGAGCGACTCGACCCCGCCCAGGGAGGTGGCGGTCCGGAAGAGGCGCAGCCGGTTCACGATCGATTGCGCCTTCTCGCCGCCCTCCACCTCGAACGAGAGCACGCCGCCGAAGTCCCGCATCTGCCTGGCGGCGATCGCGTGGCCAGGATGGTCGGGCAGCGACGGGTGCCACACGACCGGCACCCGGGGCGCCAGCCACGCTGCGATCTCCGCCGCCGACTGCGACTGGCGCTCGACCCGCAGTGGGAGCGTCCGCACACCGCGCAGGGTGAGCCACACGTCGAGCGATCCCGGCGTGGCGCCGTCCTCCATCCTCCTGTAGCGGAGGGCGTCCGCCGTTGCACCATCGCCGCTCACGAGCACGCCGCCCATCGCATCGCTGTGTCCGGAGATGAACTTGGTGGTCGAGTGCAGCACGAGTCCGGCGCCGAGCACCAGCGGCTGCTGCAGGACGGGCGTGGCAAACGTGGAGTCGACCACGACGACAACGCCGCGTTCGGCGGCGGCGCGGGCAACTGCGGCGATGTCCGTGATCTCGCAGCGTGGGTTGGAGGGGGTCTCGACCCACCACACGTCGCCGGACTCCAGGTCGGCGGGAGCGGTCACCGAGAGCGCGCCCGTAGCAGCCTCGCTGCCCACGAGCTTGCGGGTGCCGTGGTACACGTCTCTGGGCAGCGCGATCCGGCGAGGCCGGAGGTGACGGAGCACGGCGAGCACCGCCGCCATCCCGGACGGGTACACCACGGCGTCGCCGCCCTCGAGCGCTCCGAGCACGGCCTCGAGCCGCTCGGTGGTCGGATGCTCGCTGCGCCGGTAGACGAGGTCGTGCTGTGCGGCGCGGTCGTAGGTCGTGGCCACGTGGATCGGCGGGGCGATGCCCGGTGCATCCGGGATCGCATCGTCGGCGTGGAGCGCTGCGGTGGCGGGGTCGTCCGGCAGCCCGCTACTCCTTGAAGTACGGGATCACGTACTCGCCGTAGGCGTCGAGCGTCGCTTCCTGGTTGTCGTGCATCAGGTAGATGCTGAAGTGGGTGACCCCGAGATCGTGGAGCTCGACGAGGCGATCGATGTGGTGCTGGATGGGGCCGAGGATGCAGAACCGGTCGACGATGTCGTCCGGCACGAAGTCGGTGGTCGGGTTGCCCGCCTTGCCGTGGTGGGCGTAGTCGTACTCCTCACGGGCCTTGATGTAGTTGGACAGCGCCCTGGGGATCTTGGACTCGTCCTCGTGGCCGTAGCGGTTGACGAGATCCACGACGTGGTTGCCCACCATCCCGCCGAACCAGCGGAGCTGGTCGCGCTGGTGCGCGAGGTCGTCGCCGACGTACGCAGGAGCGACGACGGCGATCGACAGGCTGTCCGGGTCGCGTCCCGCCTCCTCGGCGGCGGCGCGGACGGTCGACACCGTCCACTTGAGGATCTGGGGGTCGGCGAGTTGGAGGATGAAGCCATCGGCGGACCGCCCCGTCATCGCCAGCGTCTTCGGCCCGTAGGCCGCCATCCACACCGGCAGGTCCCACCCCTCGCCGACCCACGGGAGTTTGACCGGCGTGCCCTGGTAGTCGACCTCCTCGCCGGCGACCAGGCCTTTGATGACGCCGATCGCCTCTTCCGTGTCGGCGAGGCGCACCGGCTGCCTCCCGATGACCCGCAGCGCCGAGTCGCCCCGACCCATGCCGCACACCGTGCGCGGGCCAAAGTGCTGGTTGAGCGTGGCGAACATCGAGGCGAGGACCGTCCAATCCCGAGTGCCCGGGTTCGACACCATCGGCCCGACGATCATGCGCTCGGTCTCGGCCAGCATCATGCTGTAGATGACGAATGGCTCCTGCCACAGCACGTGCGAGTCGAACGTCCACCCGTAGCCGAATCCGTTGGCCTCCGCCCTCCTCGTCAGCTCGAGCACCCGCGACACCGGCGGATCGGTCTGCAGCACGACTCCGAAATCCATGTGTGCAACTTACCCGCTCGCAAGCGGGAATGGCGGCGAGTGTGCGGGCCGGCCCGCGAGTGCGGCGCCACGGAGTCGTCCGCAGGGCCGTCGACCGACCGGCGCGCACCTGCGACACCCGGTCGCCCACGGAGGTCCTCGACCCGGCAGCCCCCCGGTGAGTACGCTATCGTACTCGCACCCCGGCGAGGGCGAACGAGGAGGGACGAACGTGGCGAAGCCGATCCTGTACAGCCTCAACACGGACGCTCGGACGCCTACTTGACAGGAGTGTTGTCGCGTGCGGGACTACTTGCAGGCGCACTCCGTCGAGTTCGACGACCGCAACATCAGGCAGAGCGAGGCGGCCCGGGAGGAGCTGCGGGCCCGATCTCCCGATCTGATCGTGCCGATGCTCGTCTTCGGGGAGCGCGAGGTGGTGGGGTTCGAACCCGAGCTCATCGACGGGATCATCGCCGACTACCGGGACACGCAGCCGGTATGACCGTCCCGCCGGGCAACTCCCTCGACCGCGATCAAGGGGCGCAGGTCGCCACCGAGGGAGCCACGCTCGCCGAAGGGCTCACTGCGTTGCTCGATCGCATCCGGCAGGAGATCGACTACAACGACGCCAAGGGACAGTCTCCGTTTCGCCTCGGCATGCACGATGGATTGCGCTTCGCCGAAGATGCCGTCGTGGAGCTCCTCCGCCGCCACGGTCACGACGCGCACTCGCGACCGACGGAGCTCGACGCATGACGGTGCCGGCGAACCACGACGGCACCCCGCACCCATCTGAGCCGGTGATCGCGCTCCGTCAGATTCACAAGTCGTTTGGCTCGAATCACGTGCTGAAAGGCGTCGATCTGGCGGTCGAGAAGGGGCAGCACGTCGTCATCTTCGGTCCCTCGGGCTCCGGGAAGTCGACGATGTTGCGGGTCATGAATCTCCTCGAGGCGCCACAATCCGGCTCGGTGTGGTTCGACGGCAAGGAGTACGGGCCCGGCCTCGACGGCGAGCGTCTCGAGCGCGGGAAGCCTCGCTCGCTCCGCAAGCAGGTCGGGATGGTGTTCCAGCAGTTCAACCTGTTCCCCCATCTCACCGCGCTCGAGAACGTGAGCCTGGCGTTGCGTCGCGTCAAGTCGATCGGACGCGGAGATGCCGAGCTCGCGGCGGCGACGTACCTGGATCGGGTCGGGCTCCTCGACAAGCTCGGGTCCTATCCCGCGATGCTGTCGGGTGGCCAGCAACAGCGGGTCGCCATCGCCCGGGCGCTCGTCATGGAGCCCCGCGTCATGCTGTTCGACGAGCCGAC
>DKBA01000213.1 GCA_002450985.1 Acidimicrobiia bacterium UBA6912 | reverse complement strand
CGCCGACGTGAGCGGAGCCGGCTACGCCGAGGTGTCGTTCGCCGTCTCGGTGGACGGCGGCGACTACGTGAAGCTCGGCACCGACGACGCTCCGCCGTACCGCGTCTTCTACGACGTGAGCGGACTGGCCGCGGGCACGCCGCTCTCCTTCAAGGCGATCGTCGCCGACGCCGCCGGGCGGCTCAACGCCGACAAGGTGGCGGTGACGGTTGGCGAGGAGATCGAGCCGCCGCCGGTGTCCGCCGCCCAGTACGCCGTCATCCACTACCTGCGCACCGACGGCGACTACGGCGACGAGACCACCGGCGATTTCAACGACTTCTGGGGCCTCCACCTGTGGGGCGACATCGAGGAGACGATCGACTGGACGGCCCCGAAACCGTTCCTCGGCGAGGACGAGTACGGCCGGTTCGCCTGGGTGAAGCTGGCTCCGGGTGCCACCAACGTGGGCTTCATCGTCCACCGCGGCGACACGAAGGACGGCACCGACGCCGACCGGTTCTTCGACCCCAGCGCCACTCCTGAGATCTGGCTGCGGCAGGACGACGCAACGACGTACACGTCGCAGGCGGCGGCGCAGGGGTACGCCACCATCCACTACCACCGCGACGACGGCGACTACGGCGANNTGCCGCTCAACTTCATCATCCACCGCGGCGACACCAAGGACCCCGGTCCCGACCAGGCATTCATCCCCGCCGACGATGCCTCGGTGTGGATCAACTCGGGCGACGAGACGATCTACGGGCAACGCGGCGCCGCCGAGCAGGTGGTGACGATCCATTACCACCGTCCCGACGGCGACTACGGCGATGCCACCAGCGACAACTACCAGGACTTCTGGGGACTCCACACGTGGAACGCCGCAGACGACCCGGGCTGGACGACGCCGCGCAAGCCGACGGCAACGGACAAGTTCGGCATCTCCTGGGACGTGCCGATCACCAACCCGGCCAACGATCTCGGCTACCTCATCCACCGCGGCGACGAGAAGGACCCGGGGCCGGATCAGTTCCTCAACCGGGACACGTGGGGTTTCGAGGTGTGGCAGCTCTCCGGCGCCGATCCGGAGAACCCGTACATCCTGCCGATCCTCGGCGGACCGGGGAACGCGGGTGACCTGACCAAGCAGCAGGCGCACTGGGTGGCGGAGGACACGATCGTGTGGCCCGCCGCCGAGGATGCGTCGGCCACGTACGAGCTGTGGTGGTCCCCGGACGGCACGCTCGAGCTGCTCGACGACGGCACCGTCACCGGCGGCACCGCGGTGCCGCTGACGCTCGACGGCACCTACCCGGCAGGCATCGACGGGATGCTGCATCTCGGTGGGCTGCCGCAGTTGCGGATCGGCGCCGACGGCCTGGCGCTGGCGCCCGACATCCTGCGGGCGCAGTTCGCCGTGGTCGCCACGTCGACGGACGGGGTGCGCTTCGCCGCCACCGGGCTCCAGATCCCGGGCGTGCTCGACGACCTGTACGCCTACGACGGCGACCTCGGCGTCGCCTGGGATGGGGCGACACCGATCATCAGGCTGTGGGCACCGACGGCGCGTAACGTCAAGCTCCACCTGTTCGCCGACTCGAACCCGGCCACCGGGTCGACGGTGATGGACATGGTGCGCGACGACGTCACGGGCGTGTGGAGCCTCACCGGCGACCCGACCTGGAAGGGTTGGTACTACCTGTACGAGGTGGAGGTGTGGGCGCCTACGACGATGGCGTTCGAGACCAACCTCGTCACCGACCCCTACTCGGTGTCGCTGGCGACGAACAGCACCAGGACCCAGATCGTGAACCTGTCGGATCGCGGCGTCACCCCGCGGGGCTGGAGCCGGCTCACCAAGCCGCCGCTCACCGCCCCCGAGGACATCGTGGTCTACGAGCTGCACGTCCGCGACTTCTCGGTCGACGACACCACGGTGCCGGAGGAGTACCGCGGCACGTACACGGCGTTCACGGTCGACGACTCCGACGGGATGCAGCATCTGGCGGCGCTCGCCGACGCCGGGCTGACGCATCTGCACCTGCTGCCGGTGTTCGACATCGCCACGATCAACGAGAACAAGGACGAGTGGCAGGCGCCCGATCCGGACGAGCTCGCCACGTACCCGCCCGACTCGGATCAGCAGCAGGCGGCGGTGGCGGCGACGGCCGATCTCGACGGCTTCAACTGGGGCTACGACCCGTGGCACTACACGACGCCGGAGGGCTCGTACGCCACCAACCCGGATGGGGTGACCCGAATCCTCGAGTTCCGCGAGATGGTCCAGTCGCTCAATGAGACGGGGCTGCGAGTGGTGATGGACGTGGTCTACAACCACACGAACGCCTCGGGGCAGGCGGACAAGTCGGTGCTCGATCGCATCGTGCCCGGCTACTACCACCGCCTCGACGACAGCGGCGTGGTCGCCACCTCGACGTGCTGCGCCAACACGGCCACCGAGCACGCCATGATGGAGAAGCTCATGATCGACTCCCTGGTCACATGGGCGAAGGCCTACAAGGTCGACGGCTTCCGGTTCGATCTCATGGGCCATCACTCCCTTGCGAACATGCAGCATGTACGGGCGGCGCTCGACGCCCTCACGCTCGAGGACGACGGGGTCGACGGCGCCTCGATCTATCTGTACGGCGAGGGCTGGAACTTCGGCGAGGTCGCCAACGACGCTCGCTTCGTCCAGGCCACGCAGCTCAACATGGCCGGCACCGGCATCGGCACGTTCAACGACCGCATCCGGGATGCGATCCGCGGCGGCGGCCCGTTCGACGGCGGGGACTCGCTGGTGCTCAACCAGGGCTACGTCAACGGGGCCTGGTACGACCCGAACGAGCTCGTCGTTGCCAACGGGGTGCCCGAGCAGCAGCAGCTGGACGAGCTGTTGCTGTCGGCCGACCAGATTCGGGTCGGGCTCGCGGGCAACCTGGCGGACTACGAGCTCGTCGACCGGTTCGGCAATTCGGTTCCCGGTTCGGCGATCGACTACAACGGCTCGCCGACCGGGTACACCGGCGATCCGCAGGAGCACATCGCCTACGCCTCTGCGCACGACAACCAGACACTCTTCGACGTCGGCCAGTACCACCATCCGCTGGCGCTGTCGATGGCAGATCGGGTGCGGGCGCAGAACGTGGCGATGGACGTCACCGCCCTGTCCCAGGGTGTGCCGTTCTTCCATGCCGGCGTCGACATGTTGCGCTCGAAGTCGTTCGACCGCGACTCGTACAACTCGGGTGACTGGTTCAACAGCCTCGACTTCTCGTACGAGACGACGAACTACGGCGTCGGTCTGCCGGTGGCGGACAAGAACGAGGGGGACTGGTACCTGATCGGGCCGCGGCTCGCCGATCCGGCGCTGACGCCGGCGATGGGTGACGTCGAGGCGTCGGCCGCCCACCTCCGGGAGATCCTGGAGGTGCGCAAGAGCACGCCACTGTTCCGGTTGCCGACGGCGGCCGAGATCGAGGCCAGGCTGGCGTTCCACAACACCGGCCCCGATCAGATCCCGGGCGTGATCGTGATGTCGATCTCCGACACGGTCGGGGCCGATCTGGACCCCGGTGCCGATGCGGTGTGGACGGTGGTCAACCCGACCGACGAGGCGGTGTTGTATGCGGTCGGCTCGCTGATCGGCGAGGAGGTCGTGCTGCACCCGGTGCTCGCCGGCTCGGTCGACCCGGTGGTGCAGACGGCCACGTTCGATGCGACGACCGGCGCCTTCTCGGTGCCGGCCCGCACGACCGCCGTCTTCATCGAGGTCGGTCCCGACGTCACTCCGCCCGAGGCGACGGCGGAGCTGGTCCTCGTGTCGGGCAGCGGCGTCGGCCGCAGCGTCTACCAGGTGGTGGCGAGCTGCACCGACGACCGTGATCCGGCGCCGGTGATGACGGCGGACATCAACGGCGCCCCCGTGGTCGACGGCCAGGAGGTCGTGTTCGTCCCGAGCCGCAACGAGCGGTGGGAGTACGTCGACGGCGAGCTCACCGTCTACGCCAAGCGCTTCGTCCTGACGGTGACCTGCACCGACGCCGCGGGCAACACCGGCACGGCAACGGCGGTGGTCAGGCTCGGCAGCGGCCGACCGAGGTGAGCTGACAGTGAGCCCGGCGCCCCGTCCGACCCGACGGGGCGCCGGCTCTCGAATCGAATGGCTCCCCCTCCCGGGGGACTGGAGGGCCCGAAGGGCCTGCCTGAGGGGGCTTCTTCGACCCAATCGTTCCGCATCGCACGCGTCACCGTCGCAACGCACTCGACCCTCCCGGCACGATGCGCTGCTTCCCGACAACACCCTCTCCGACCCCACCCTCGGGTCGGGCCATTGCCTGCCTGAGAGGAAGAGCAAACCGGCCGGCTCAGTAGGTGGCCGATGCTCCGATGAGGTGGAAGTGTCCGAGGCTCTGGTCGGGGTTGTCGGGATTCTGCGTCAGGATCAGCTCACCGCGAACATTGCGGAACGCTCCCGTTCCTCCGGTGATGGCGATGTCCACTTCCCAGTCATCGCCGACCATTTCGGTGAAGTCGAGCGCAAACGAGAAGGTGAGGTCGCCATCAGGCAGCTCGTACACGGCGCTGCACAAGTAGCTGTCGATGGCTTCGGGATCAGGGCTGAGGTTGACGCAACTGCCCCCTCCCCACCCCTCGATGGGTGTGCCGTCCTCCGTCCAGAAGCGATCGGTGAAGACGAGATCGCCGCGCGCGAGTCCGGTGAACGACGAGTTCTCCAGGATCAGCGTGAATGTCGACGAACCTCTCGGTCCGGCAATCGCGACTCCGGTCAGGACGAACGCGCCGATCAGCACGACGGCCAGCAGCACGATGAGGAGTCTTCGCTTCCTCATGACAATCCTCCCGCGTCGTCCCCTGTGCTCGTTGCCGAGGCGGAAACGCAACGGGCCTCCCCACGCGACACGGTTCGCCTGAGCGGTTGGAGGTTCCAGAGGCCGAAGGTCCTCGGGCGTCCCGTCCTGGGCCTTCTGAACCCTGCGTCGAATCCAGGAACCCCCTCATCCCGGCTGCGCCGGGCAGCTCCCCCTGGAGGGGGAGCCATCGAACGGGGCTCTCACAGCTCGCGCTGGGCGGCCCATCTCGTGGCGAGCCAGACGAGCGCTGCGGTCAGCGCCAGGGTGACGAGCGTGGCCGGCACGTACTCACTCACGCCCTTGGTGCCGCGCAGCAGCCCATCGAGCGCACCGAGCAGATGGCTGGGGAGCCAGCGGCCGACGACGTCGACGAGGCCGAAGATCGGGAGCACGAGCAGGACGACCACCGTCGTCGCCACCGTGCCCAAGACGCTGGCGAGACGGCTGCCGAGCGCAGCGACGAGGGCCACCACGAACGCCATGTAGACGAGGCTCAGCAGTGTCCCGAGGAGGAGGTCGGCCACGGGAAGCGACCCGAGCAGCACCACCGTCTCGTACCACGCACCGAGCATCCCGACGATGAACGCCGCCGCGACGGCGGCGAACGAGACGACGAGCCGCGGCACGAGCAGCCGGTCGATGCGGTCGACCCGGGTGCGGAGGAAGATCGACATCTCGGGGATCGCATCGATGACGAGGGCGCCCGCTGCCACGACGACGGCGATCAGCAGGCCGATCTGATTGGCGTTCGACGTGAACTGGGCGATGCCGTCGGCTGGCACCGGGTCGGGGAATTGCACCACGACGTCGCCGCCGAAGCGCTCGAGGATGTCACCCATGTAGCGGGCCGTGACCGGGCCCAGCAAGCCGAAGAAGACGTAGACGCCGATGAGGGCGACGAGGCGCTTCGACCGCACCAGGCGCACCCACTCGAGCCGCCACAGGTTCATCTGGTCAGCTCCAAGAACACCTGCTCGAGGCTCACCTGCTCGGGCTCGACGCTCACCACCGGCACCCCGATCTCGGCGAGCGCCGGCACCAGGTGCTGCTCGGCGGCGTCGAGCGTCGTGACGTCGACGCGCAGCAGGCGCTCCGCCGGGGTCTCCACGGAGCGCACCCACTCGTTCGACCGGAGCCTGTCTGCCACCGTCTGCACGTCCGCCCGTACCCGCACCAGGTACACCCTGCTCGACGCATTGCCGAGCAGCTCCGCCACCGGGCCCTCGAAGAGGAGCTTGCCCCGGTCGAGGATGCCCACCCAGTCACACACCGCCTGTACGTCGCCGAGGATGTGGCTGGAGAACAACACCGTCGACGTGCTGCGCATCCGTTCCACGACGTCGAGCACCTCGCGCCGCCCGGCAGGGTCGAGGGCGGCGGCGGGCTCGTCGAGCATGACCAGTCGCGGACTCGTGACGAGGGTGGCAGCGATGCCGAGGCGCTGCAGCATGCCGCGTGAGAAGCCGCCCACGGCTCGGTCCGCCGCCTCGGCGAGGCCGGCGTCCTCGAGCACGGTCTGGATCCGGGTCTCGTCGGTGACGTCGCCGAGGTCGGCGGCGAGCGCGACCACCTCACGGGCGGTGAGCCACTTGTCGAACCGAGGTGCGTCCGGCAGCACTGCCCGTTCCTCGACGGCGGCATCGATCTCGACGCTGCCTGCGGTGGGACGTCTGAGCCCGGCGAGGATCGAGAGCAGCGTGGTCTTGCCGGCACCGTTCGGGCCGACGAGGCCGTAGACGGCGCCTTCCGCCACGGTGAGGTCGACGCCATCGAGCGCCGCGTGCTCGCCGTAGCGCTTGGTCAGTGAGCGGACCCTGATCACGTCTGGTCCTTGCCGACGAGGAGGTAGATGATGCCGCCGAGGGGGATGCTCAACACGGCGATGGCGATCCAGGCGGCCTTCGGCAGGTGCTTGACCTCCGACCGCAGGATGTCGCGCACGATCCACGCGACGTAGGCGAGGGCAAGCACGATGATCGGGACGAGTGCTGCGGGGGGCACGTCAACCTCCTCGGGTCACGGTTCAGCATTCAATCATGTCGTTCCTGGCCGAACGCCGGGTCGTTCGGCCCTACATCGCCGGTCGTCATTCGCTAGCGTCGGAGGGGTCCGCAACTGGATCCGGCTGCGCAATGGCCACGGGCCTTTCCCATCGCCGCCGGCTCCAGGTGAACGATCGCAGCCATGATCGTTCCGACGAAGGGACCACTCTGGGACGAGAGAGAGAAGGGGAATGGTGAGCTTTGCCACCCGAGCGCGCCGGTTGCGCGCGATGTTCGTATTCACGCTGCTGGCCTCCGTGCTGGTCGCCCTCCCGGCGACGACGGCGGCGGCGGCCACGTCGGTGTTCATCAACGAGATCCACTACGACAACGATGGCGCCGACGCCGATGAGTTCGTCGAGATCGCAGGGCCTGCCGGGACTGACCTCTCAGGCTGGACGGTGGTGCTCTACAACGGCAGCTCGACTCAGCTCAACGTGTACGACACCATCGCCCTGGCCGGTCTGATTTCCGACCAGGATGCCGGGTTCGGCACACTGAGCTTCCAGAGAGCAGGCATACAGAACGGCTCGCCCGATGGCTTGGCTCTCGTCGACGGGTCGACGGTCGTCCAATTCCTGAGCTACGAGGGCTCGTTCACGGCCGTGGACGGCCCGGCGGCCGGAATGGCGAGCACCGACATCGGCGTCTCGGAACCGGGCACGACCACCCCAGGCGACTCACTCCAACTCACCGGTACCGGCTCCATGTATGAGGACTTCACCTGGACCGGCCCTATCCCCAACACTGAAGGCGCCGTCAACACCGGCCAGAGCTTCGGGGGTACGCCGACCCCGCCGGAGATGGTCATCAACGAGATCGACTACGACCAGGCGGGCACGGACGCCGCCGAGTTCCTCGAGCTGAAGAACGTCGGGACATCGTCGGCCAACCTCGATGGATGGAGCGTTGTGCTCGTCAACGGCAACGGCGGGGCGATCTACGACACGATCGACCTGACAGGCGTGACCGTTGCCGCCGGCGACTATCTGGTCATCTGTGCCAATGCCGCCACCGTCGCCAGTTGCGACATCGACGACGGTCCGGACACCAATTTCATCCAGAACGGCGCCCCGGACGCAGCCGGTCTGCTGGACGGCGAGGGCAACCTCGTCGACGCCGTGAGCTACGAGGGCGACACCGCCGGGTACACGGAGGGCTCGGGTGTCGGTCTCGAGGACGATCCCGCCATCGACAACAGCGGAATCTCGCGGTTCCCGGATGGAAGCGACACCGACCAGAACAACGTCGATCTGAGCCCGCGGTGCGCCACTCCGGGCGCCGAGAACACCAGTGAGACGACGGACTGCGTGCCGCCGCCCGCGGTCGTGATCAACGAGATCGACTACGACCAGGCGGGCACGGACACCGCCGAGTTCCTCGAGCTCAAGAACACCGGCGGCGAGGCCGTCGACCTGAGCGGGTGGACCGTGGAACTGGTGAACGGCACCGGCGGCGGCGCGGCCATCTACCAGACGATTGCACTGCCGGCAGTCTCGCTCGCGGGCGGTGACTACTTCGTCGTGTGTGGCAACGCCGCCAACACGCCAGAGTGTGACCTGGACGTGACACCCGACTCGAACCTCATCCAGAACGGCGCACCCGATGCGGTCGGTCTGCGGGATGCGGGCGGGGTGCTCGTCGACGCGGTCAGCTACGAGGGCGACACGGGCGCTCCCTACACGGAGGGTTCCGGCGCCGGCCTCGAGGATGACCCGGGCATCGACTACAGCGGCATCTCCAGGCTGCCCGACGGCATCGACACCGATCAGAACAACGTCGACCTGAGCCAGAGGTGCTCCACGCCGGGCGCCGAGAACACGAGCTCAACGACGGATTGCGTGTCTGCGCCACCGCTCAGCTGTGACGCCACCTACGCCTTCACGCCGATCCACGACATCCAGGGCTCCGGCACCTCGACGCCGATTCCCGGCGTCGAGGTGTACGTCGAGGCCGTGGTCGTCGGTGACTTCCAGGCGAGCAACACCGACGGCACAGATCTGGCCGGCTTCTACGTCCAGGAGGAGGATGAGCAGGCCGATGCCGACCCGCTGACGTCAGAGGGCGTCTTCGTCTTCGATCTGCTGCTGAGCCCGGGGGTTCCGGTCGCCCAGGGTGACCTCGTTCGGATCCGCGGCTTCGCCGGCGAGTTCCAGGATCAGACCCAGGTCAGCGTCGCCGGCGGCGAGGTCGTCGTCTGCGGATCGGACCAGGGCGGCTTGGTCACGGCGACGCCGATCCCCTTCCCGCTCGCCGGCGGCCAGGCCGACCTCGAGCGGTACGAAGGCATGGCGGTCACGACGAACCAGCCGATGACCGTGATCGAGTACTTCAACCTCGATCGCTTCGGTGTGGTCGACGTGGCCACCGAGCGGCTCGAGACGCCGACGGACGCCGTCGATCCCGGGGCGCCAGCAGCGGCGCTGCTCGCCTACAACGAGCAGCGGCGGATCCGTCTCGACGACGGCAGCCAGGACCAGAACCCGTACCCGGTGAAGCTGCCGGATGGCGAGCTCGATTTCGCAGACGCCTTCGGCGGCGGCGACACGTTGAGCAACATCCAGGGCGTGCTGTCCTGGATCCGGCCGCGTGTGGGGGGCTTCCCCGACCGCTACGCCATCCAGCTCACGGCGTTGCCCGACTTCGCCGATACGAACCCACGGCCGGAAACGCCGCCGAGCGTCGGTGGCAGCGTGCAGGTGGCGGGCTTCAACGTGCTCAACTACTTCAACGGTGACGGCATGGGCGGTGGCTTCCCCACCCCTCGCGGTGCCTTCTCGCCTGAGGAGTTCGTCAAGCAGACGGCGAAGATCGTCTCGGCGATCACCGCACTCGACGCCGACGTCGTCGGGCTCACGGAGATCGAGAACGACTTCGCCGACGGGCCGAACAGCGCCATCGCCGACCTGGTGGATGCGCTGAACGCGGTCGCCGGGGCGGGCACGTACGCCTACATCGATCCGGGCGCCAACGTCGGCTCAGACGCGATCACAGTCGCCGTGATCTACCAGCCGGCATCGGTGACCCCGATCGGCGGCCTGGCGATCCTCGACGACGCAGCGTTCGTCAACCCGTTCGGGACACAGGACGATCGCAACCGGCCCGCCATGGCCCAGACGTTCATGGAGGTGGCGAGCGGCGAGTACTTCACGGCCGTCGTGAACCACTTCAAGTCGAAGAGCGGATCCGAGATCGATGACCCGGGTGCCGTGTGCAACGACGGGGACCCGTCGAACGACATCCCCGACTGTGATCAGGGCGACGGGCAGGGCTACTTCAACGCAACGCGCGTTGCGGCCGCCGAAGCGCTCGTCGACTGGCTGAGCACACAACCGACCGGGACGACCGATCCCGACTACGTGCTGGTCGGCGACTACAACTCGTATGCCCAGGAGGATCCGATCGAGGTGCTCGAGGCGGCGGGCTACGTCGATCTGCTCGAGGCATTCCAGCCGGGCGACGTCTACACGTACGTGTTCGATGGCCAGACCGGTTACCTCGACTACGGCTTCGCCAGCTCATCGCTCGTGAGCCAGGTCACAGGTGCGGCGCCTTGGAACATCAACGCCGACGAGCCGGACGCCTTCGACTACTCCGAGGCCTTCGACAACCCTGCGAACATCCTGCTCTGGTACAGCCCGGAGGCGTACCGGTCCTCGGACCACGACCCGGTGCTCGTCGGGCTCGGTCTCGACGCCGTGGACGGCGTGGCGACGGCGACACCCGACACGTTGTGGCCACCGAACCACAAGTATCGGACTGTGACCGTGACGGCGATCGATGCAGGCGGGAACGCCCTGTCGGTGCACATCGTCGAGGTGACGTCGTCCGAGGCGGATTCGGGGCTCGATCCCGAGGACGTGCCGAACGACATCGTCGTGACCGGCCCCGACATGGTGAACCTTCGCGCCGAGCGATTTGCGCTCGAGGGTCGCACCTACACGATCACCGCGCTCGTGACGAGCACTGCGGGACAGACGCAGCTCGTGATGACGACGGTCTTCGTGCCACACGATCAGGGGAAGTGACGCAGCCGGCGCCACGACACGAAGCATGATGAGGGGGGCGGGCCCGCAGGCCCGCCCCCCCTCTCGTCCCCGGTCGATCGGCTGGGCGTTCGAGGGCGTCGACGGGTGTCGCTATTTCACGACGAAGGCGATCTTGCAGCTCGCCCGGTACTGCACCACTTCGCCGTCCTTCACCCGGGCGTTCCACGAGTGGACCTCGACACCGGTGATGCCGCTGATGCTCTCGGCCGCCTTCTTCACAGCTTGGCTGACCGCATCCTCGAAGCTCTCGTCGGACACGCCGATCACCTCGATGACCTTGATGGCGCCCTTCTCGATGTAGTCGTTCACCCGCGCTCCTCTCTCGTGTGGCGGCGATGGTACCGGCGACACCGTCCCCCAGCCGGTGGCTATCGTCACGACGACGTGTCGCGCCAGTTCTCGTTCGCTTCACGACGGGGTGGTCTGCCGACCGGCAGAGGCGGCCTCTTCGCCTTGTCATGGCCTCTGGTGACCGTTCTGCTCGCGCTCGGGTCGATGCGCGGTGACATCACCGGCCTCACCGATCCGGCGACCCCGATCGTCGCCGGCCTCCTGTTCCTGCTCGCCGCCCCGACGACTTGGCTGTTCGCGCTCGCAAAGCTGGCGCCGGTGGTGACCGTGGTGCTCGGCGTGGTCACGAGCTTCCCGCTGTGGTTCTTCCTCGGGAGCCGGCTGGCGGATACGAGCTGGTCGTGGGGCCAGTGGTGGCGCCGATACGCGGCGTGGGCGATCGGGTGGGCGGTGGCGGCGATGGTGCTGCTTGCGGTCATCGCCTCGTTCACGGAATGAGCTTCCGGAGCGCAAGTGGGTACCCGTGACGTCCAGTGAGGCGAAGGGCGTCGGGTATCTCGGTGCGGTTGCCATCGGCATCGGCGGCATGGTCGGCGGCGGGATTTTCGCCGTGCTCGGCGTGGTCGCCACCGACGCGGGAGGAGGCGCACCCCTCGCCTTCATGCTCGCCGGAGCCGTTGCCCTGGTGACGGCCTCGTCGTATGCGGTCCTCTCCGTCGCCTATCCGAGCCGGGGAGGCAGCGTCGTCTTCGTCGATCGGGTCTTCGGGGTTCGAGTGCTGACCGGTGCGCTCAACAACCTGCTCTGGTTCGGGTATCTGGTGACGCTTGCGCTGTACGCGGTGGCGTTCGGCAACTACGCCGCCACGTTCTTCAGCTCCCAGGGCACGGTTGCGCCATGGGCGCTTCACCTGCTCATCAGCGCAGCCATCCTCGTCCCCACCGGCCTCAACCTGTTGAGCGCCGCGATCGTGGCGCGCACCGAGACCGCGATCGTTGGCCTCAAGCTGGCGATGCTCGCCCTCGTCGGTGCAGTGGGAATGACCTCCGTGACCGGGGCTCGCTTGGCGCCGAGCAGCTGGCCGTCGCTGCCGGCGATCGCCGCTGCCGGGATGCTCGTGTTCGTCGCCTACGAAGGATTCGAGCTCATCGCCAATGCCGCCGAGGACGTGCGGCGTCCCCGCGTCACCCTGCCGCGGGCCTTCTACACCTCGGTGGGTGCAGTGATCGTCATCTACGTCGCAGTGGCCGTCGTCACCGTTGGGTCGCTTTCCCCCGACCAGATCTCGAGCGCCGCCGACTTCGCGCTCGCGGAGGCGGCGAAGCCCAGCCTGGGCCGCACCGGGTTCGTCATCGTTGCCGCCTCGGCGGTCCTGGCAACGCTGTCGGCCATCAACGCCACCCTGTACGGCGCTGCCCGGCTCAGCTACTCCATTGCCAAGGAGGGCGAGCTGCCGGCTGCGCTGGAGCGCAACGTCTGGACGGAGCCGGTCGGCCTGCTGATCACCGCCGCTGCCGCACTCCTCCTCGCCAACGTCCTCGACGTGACGGAGATCTCCTCACTGGCCAGTGCCGTCTTCCTCCTGGTGTTCGGTGCCGTCAACGGCGCCGCGCTGCGAGCGGGACGTGCCATTGGCGCCCACCGTGCCGCCGCCGGCGCCGGGGTCGCAGGTTGCCTCCTCGCCCTCGTCGTGCTCACGCTCGACACGGCACGGCACCGGCCGGCAGTCCTCGGGCTGCTCGCCGCGATGGTTGCCGTCTCGATCGTCGGCGAAGCGACGTTCCTCGATCGCCGCCGTCGCATGCACGTCGGCTGACGCTCGGGCCGATCGCAGCGGTCCCCGGCCGCTCCTGACGCAGCCGGGCGCTGCGCAGTACCCTCGACCCATGGATCTGTACGAGGCGCTCTACACGACCAGGGCGATGCGGCGCGTCGCCCCCGACCCGATTCCCGTTGAGGCCATCACCCTGATGCTCGACGCCGCCATCCGGGCTCCGTCCGGCACCAATGCGCAGAACTGGCGGTGGGTGGTCGTCACCGACAAACCGACCATCGCCGCGCTCGCCGATCTCTACCGGGAGGCGTGGCGGGTGCTCAACGAGACCGTGTACGCGGGCGCCGACCGCTCTGCCAACCCGCAGATGCAGCGAGTGTTCAACTCGTCCCAGTGGCTCGCCGACAACTTCCAGGACGTGCCGCTCGTCGTCATGCCGTTCCATCGCAACGACCCGAGCGGAGCGTCGATCTACCCGGCGGTGTGGAACCTCATGCTGGCGGCTCGGGGCCAGGGCATCGGGACGACCCTCACGACGATCCTCGGCGCATTCCGCAATCAGCAGGTGGCCGAGCTGGTCGGCGTACCGCTGGACAAGGGTTGGTCGAACGCCGCGGCGATTCCATGCGGCTACCCACTCGGGCGGTGGGGTGTGGCGGCGAGGCGGCCCGTCGAAGAGGTCGTGTACGTGAACCGTTGGGGGGAGGAGCCAGGATGGACCGTTCCGGAGCCGATGTGGAGCTCCGAGTCGTGAGACGGAGCCTGGCGCTCGTCGGCGTGCTCTTCGCCCTCTTGGGTGCCGGGTGTGCGACTGTCGCCGAAGGGGCGCAGGGTCTGCGCGACAAGATCGAGTCGATCGACATCAACGAGACGCTCGACGGTCTGCGGGACTGCGACCGCCTGTCGGACACGTTCGTCGGTGTCGTCGGCACCGCGGCGAACACGATCGACGAGCTCGCCGCCAAATCCGACGGCCGGCTGCCTGCCACCGAGATCAGGGGGTACGTCGACAAGATCGCGGTGAGCCAGTACTTCGACATCGCCGAGAAGCTCGGCTGTCTCCAAGTGCAGCAACGGCTCGACACCATCGATCGACTGCGCGGCGTCGAGACCGACACTCCGGCGGGCACCGACTTCCTCAACGAGATCCTCCGCCAGGTGCAAGCCCAAGGGTAGAACGCGCATGAAGAGAGCGCCCCGGGNNTGCGCAGGATGGCGGCCGAAGGCCGCTCAACCAGGACGAAGCCGAGCCCGGAGGGCGGGGCGCAGGTCATCGAAGGAGTGCAGACGCGCTCCTTCGATGAAGCTCAGTCGAACAGCCGTGGACGGAAGAGGCGGTCGTGCATGCGGATGGCGAAGCGGTCGGTCATGCCGGCGACGTAGTCGATGACCTGGGTGCGGGTGTCGGAGCCCTCGTGGCGGTAGGTCGCCGGGATCTCGGCAGGACGATCGGCGAAGTAGGCGACGAGGTCGCGCACGATCTCCTTGGCGCGCCTCCGCTGCGGCTCCATGGCGGCACGCAGGTAGACCCGCTCGAACATGAAGGTGCGGAGGTCGTGCATCACCTCCAGCAAACCCTCGTCCATCGAGATGACGCCGGTGCGGAGCGACTCGTCCGTGACGGAGCGGATGGCCGTGCCGATCCACTCCCTTCCCGGCTCGCCGAAGGCGGCGAGAGCTTCCGCCGGGAGATCGTCGGTACGGATGACCCCGGCGCGCAGCGCATCCTCGACGTCGTGCGAGAGATAGGCGATGCGATCGGCGTAGCGCAGGATGTCGCCCTCCGGGGTGCTCGGCCCGTCGGGCACCCGCCACGGATGACGGGCGATGGCGTCGGTGACCTCCCAGGTGAGGTTGAGCGGTTCGAGCACGGCGAAGATGCGCACGCTCTGCTCGGCATGGCTCCACTCGCCGTCGACGAACTCGGACAGCGCCTCCTCGCCGGTGTGGCCGAAGGGGGAGTGGCCGACGTCGTGGCCGAGGCACATGGCCTCGGTGAGCGTCTCGTTGAGCGACAGGTCCCGGGCGATGGACCGCCCGATCTGGGTGACCTTGAGCGTGTGGGTGAGCCGGGTGACGTAGTGGTCACCCTCAGGGTTCATGAACACCTGGGTCTTGTGCTTGAGCCGACGGAACGCCTTGGAGTGGAGGATGCGGTCGCGGTCGCGCTCGAATGCGGTGCGGACCGGGTCGGGAATCTCGGGAACAGCCCTGCCCTTGCTCGCCGCGGCGCGGGTTGCGGCGGGGGCCAGCAGCTCCTCCTCGAGGCGCTCGGCGTCGTGGCGGGTACGGAGGCGGAAGCGGTCGCTCACGGCCGGCACCTCAACACGTCGAGTGCCCGCACGAGTGACACTTGCCGCACGCCTCGGCGAACTCGAACGACGCCGAGCCGCATGCCGGGCAGATCTCGAGCACGCTCTGGCCGCGTTTGGGGGGCACGAAGTCTTCGTCCTCGCCGACGGCCGGCGGCGAGCCCTCGACCGTCCCGAGATCGGTGCCTCCGGTCCGCCCTCGGTTGAGCACCTGCCACTGCTTGGAGCCGTCGCGGTACACCGTGATGCCGGTGCAGCCGAGCTCGGCTGCCAGCAGGAAGATGCGGCGGACATCCTCACGGGTGGCGTCGCGGGGCAGGTTGATGGTCTTGCTGACGGCGTTGTCGACGTGGCGCTGAAACGCGGCTTGGTGGCGGACGTGCCACTCGGGGGCGACATCGTGGGCCGTGGCGAACCGCGCCGCGAGCTCCTCGGGGATGCCGTCGAGGCCCCGCACCCCGCCACGATCGGCGACGGTGGCGGCGAGGCCGCCGCTCCAGATGCCGGCATCTCGCGCCGCCCGCTCGAAGTCGGGATTCACCTCGCCGAGCACCGCACCCTCCATCACCTTGCGGTAGTAGCTGAGGGCGAACAGCGGCTCGATGCCCGAGGAGCACCCGGCGATGATCGAGATGGTGCCCGTCGGGGCGATGGTGGTGCGGGTGGCGTTACGCATCGGCCGGTCCTCACCCGCCGGCCCGTAGATGGAGCGATCCCAGTTGGGGAACGGGCCCCTCTCGGCGGCGAGCGTCTCGGATGTGGCGTCCGCCACGGCGGAGAGCGATGCCATGACCTCGTCGGCGAGCGCCACCGCCCGCTCGCTGTCGTAGGGGATGCCGAGACGGACCAGCAGGTCGGCCCAGCCCATCACTCCCAGCCCGATCTTGCGGTTGCCGCGCTTGTGGATGGCCTCGATCTCGGGCACCGGGTAGCGGCTTCGCTCGACGGCGTTGTCGAGGAAGCGCACCGCGATGGCGGCAATGCGCTCCAGCTCGGGCCAGTCGACGTCGCCGTCGCGGACCAGCGTGCCGAGGTTGATCGATCCGAGCACGCATGCCTCGAAGGGCAGCAGCGGCTGCTCGCCACACGGGTTGGTCGCCTCGATGCGGCCGAGGGCAGGTGTCGGGTTGGTGCGGGGCCGGTTCATGCGGTCGATGAACACGAGCCCCGGGTCGCCGGTCTCCCAGGCGGCGTCGACCATCTGGTCAAAGACGTCGCCTGCCGAGACCTCGGCGACGACCTCGCCGCTGCGCGGGTTGACGAGGGCGTAGACATCGCCTTTCGCCGCCCGCCGCATCCACTCCGCGGTGACGGCGACGGAGAGGTTGAAGTTGGTGATGCCGCCCCGCCGCTTGGCGTCGATGAAGGTGCGGATGTCGGGATGGGTGACGTCGAGGATGCCCATGTTGGCGCCGCGGCGGAACGAGCCCTGCTTGATGTGCTCGGTCGCCGAGTCGAAGACCTCCAGGAACGACACGGGGCCGGACGACACGCCGCGAGTCGTCTTCACCAGGTCGCCGCGGGGGCGCAGCCNNGAGTCGAGCGAGTCGTCGATGGGGAGCACGAAGCAGGCGGCGAGCTGCTGCAGGTCCCGGCCCGCGTTCATCAGGGTGGGCGAGTTGGGAAGGAAGGCGAGCGACGCCATCGTCGCGTAGAACACGTGCTCCCACTCGTCGGGCGATCCGCCCCACGCAGTCTCCGCTGCCGCGATGTCGCGCGCCACCCTGTGGAACATGTCCTCGGGACGCTCCGTGGCCTGCCCGTCTGCGTCGCGCAGCAGGTAGCGCCGCTCGACGACGGTGCGGGCATTTGGCGTGAGGGGGATGGCGTCGGTGGTCATCTCGAACCTTGCGTACTCGTTGCGAATCCTAGGGATGGGGTGAGACGAGATCCTTCGTAGCCCGTAGCCCGTAGCCCACTACCCTGCCTCGACTCGAGGGAGGGCATGGATGCATGTCGTGGCGGTGATTCTCGGCGTGGTGCTGGTGCTCGCCGTGCTCGCCGACCTGGTCAACACGCTCGTCACCACGCAGACGGCGCGGGGTCGGTGGTGGCTGACGAACCGCGTCTACACGTTCGCCTGGAGGGTGATCAGGCGCATCGCCGTGGGTCTCGGCGAGGGCCCGGCCCGGGAGCGGCTGCTCGCCACCTTCGCCCCGGTGTCGGTGCTCGCCCTGCTCGTGGTGTGGGTCGTGCAACAGGTCGTCGGGTTCGGGCTCATCTGGTGGGGCGTCGGTGGTGTCGACGGTGCAGCGAATCTCCTCGACTCGATCTACTACTCGGGCGTCGTCTACTTCACCCTCGGGTTCGGGGAGCTGGTCCCCACCGAGATCGTCCCTCGTCTCGGGGCGCTCATGGAGGCGTTCGCCGGGGTCCTCACCACCGCGCTCGTCATCGGCTACCTCCCCGCCCTCTACGCCGCCTACAGCGAACGGGAGCGCAAGCTGATGACCCTCGACGACGGCTCCGAGGGGCGCATCACGCCGACCAACTTGCTGCTCGCCCGATCCCCCGACGCCGATCTCGAGGACATCCTCCCCTTCTTTGCGGCGTGGGAGGACTGGGTGGCCGGCGTCATCGAGACCCACTCGACGTTCCCGATGCTCGTTCTCTTCCGCTCGAAGGATCCGGGACAGCACTGGATCACGGCGCTGGGTCTCGTCACCGACGCCGCGTTGCAGTGCCAGCTCATTCGCGGCGCCGAGAACCGGGCGCCGTACTGGATGGTGCGGCGGGCGATCCGGCTCTTCGACCAGCTCACCGAGGACGTGGACCTCGGCGAGTACCACGCCCGTTTCGAGGAGATCTACTCCGGTGACAACACCCTCTTCCGCCAGCTCTACGACGACCTCGCCGCCCACGGGTACGACCTGATCCCGTTCCACGAGGCGGAGGGCGCGATCCGCAGCCTGCGGCGGCGCTACGACGCCGCCCTCGAGTACCTCATCGACGAGCTGCTCGCCCCGCGCGGCTTCTGGGGGCATGCCGTCGGGCACCGGGTCGATGCCAGGCGTCAACAGGGGTTCTGAGCGATCCTCAGCGTGAGCGGTGGCTCAGCTCCTTGACGAGCTCGGCGAAGTCGGGCCAGCCGGCCACGTCGACCACGCCCTCGAGCGGGTGGTTCCATGGGCGCACGAAACGGCAGACCACCGCCTCGGGGCGGCTGTGAGAGATGTCGCGCAGCTGCTGCGGGCTGTCCTCCAGGTAGACGTCGCACGCCACCATCCACTTCTGGGCGAGGATGTGGACCTCCCGGGTGGGGAGGCGATGCTCGGCGATCCAGGCGAACGTGTCGTGCACCGCCCACGCCGGCTTTGCCGTGATGATGACGACATGGTGCTTGCCGGCGAGGCCGCGCAGCGTCTCGACCGCACCCGGGTAGGTGTCGAGCCCGCGGAACAGCGATACCTCCCGGTCGCGGTGGGCCCACTCCCAGAACTCGCGCTTCGTGGTGAAGTGCGTGAGGTGGAGGGCCCCGCTCCACGACGTGACGAGGTCTGGGGTGAGGGCGGTGCCGAACTCTGCGTTGTAGAGGCGCATCCACCCGCTCGTGAAGTCGGCCACCACTCCGTCGAGATCGATCCCCAGCCGCATGCCCGCAACCTAGCGTCGGCATCGCGCTCTCGGCTGCGGCGGCGGTGCGGGTCCGCCGGACGCTTCAGCGCGAGTCGCCGGATTGGCGCTCACGGCCGACCCCCGGGCGACGCTGATGCGCGCCTCCCGGGGGTCTCACCCGTTCCACCGAGGGAGCGAGGACCGGTGCGGACTCAGGCAGGTATCCGCTACTGGAACGTTCTCCGCTGTGGCGCCTCTGCTCGCCCTCCCCTTCTCTCGGCTGAACCTACTCCTCCGATTCGCCGAGTGGTGGGGGTATCGGAATCTCCTTGCGAAATGTGAACGATGTCTTCTCCACGACGTAGCCGAGCCGCTCGTAGAAGCGGTGGGCGCCCTCTCGTGCCACCCGGGAGCGGAGCCGCAGGTTCGGGAGACCGTGCTCGGCCGCCCACGTTTCCGCCGCCGCCATCAGTGCCCGGCCGACCCCGGCGCCCCGCACGGTCGCCGTCACGACGAGGCCGCCGATCTCGGCGAAGGGCGCCTCCTGCAGCAGGTGGCTGCGGTACACGTGGATCCAGCCCACCGGCTCGCCCGCGGCGACGGCGACGAAGGCGGCCGCATCCGGCCCGAGCGCCGCGATGCGGCAGGTTGCCTCGGCGTCGTCGAGCTCGTAGCCGAGCTCGTGTGCGAGGGCGGCCACCGCCGCGCCGTCCCCGGGGTCTGCGGGACGAATCGTCGGCTCGTCGTGCATGCGCGGCCGATAGGACGAGGTCAGTGATACGACGCCTCGGCGAGGCGCGTGATCTCGGTGAGCATCTTTCGGCTCATGACGAACATGATCGGCTCGAGCGGGAAGCGGCCGAAGGCGAGGCGATTGACGAACCCCGGCGTGTAGTCGCTGCGGCCCCGCATGAGCAGCCGGGTCCGCCCGGTCCCCGCCGGGCGGAGGGCGAACTGCCACGTCGACGTGGCAGTGCTCGCGTCGCCGCCGACGTCGGCCGGTGCGCCGTGGAGTACGAATCCGGCCGGCTGGTCCAGCACGGCGATGCGCATCGCCGGGGCCTTGGGGTGGAGCCTCACCTCGTCGCCGACGTGGGGGTGCTGGTGCTCGGGCATGATCTCGGCCGTGTTGTGGATGTCGCAGCCCACCATGTTCTCGAGCGTCTGGTAGCTGTAGAAGCCGCCCCGTCCCTGCCCGATCTGCACGATCCACGGCCACACCGACTCGGGCGGAGCGGCGACGTCCACGCCGTAGGTGAAGCTCCACTTCGGGTTCGGGATGAGGTCGTCGCCTGGCAGTGCGGCGACGACCTCGTCGGGCGTCGCTCCCCAGTGCAGCCGCCGCCGTACGATGAACGGCGTGGCGAGGATGTGCCAGATCATCTGACCGACCGCCGCGAGGGCCTGGATGACACCAACGCCACCGGGAGGCCGTGACCTCGGGGAGGCAGGGGTGGTCCCGTTGCGTCGGGTCTGGGCGGCGTGCCGCATCATCTCCTCCATGTGCCGGCGGTCGCCCCGATCGTCCCCTACGAAGCAGGCCGGCGACAGGGTCCAGATGTCACCAATGGGTGCCGCCGCAGTCGGCGGTGCCGCGCAGGTGACGGCGGTGTCTCCGTTGCAGCGAGCCGCGGCGCCCGGTCGTCCGGTCTCAGCGCTCGGAGGCGAGCGGCCAGCCGTTGGGGTAGCAGGGTGCGGTGTACTTGGTCTGCTGCATCATCACCGGTGCGGGCTGTCCGCCCCCCGGGCATGACGCGTGGCCGTGGCCGAGTCGGTGACCGACCTCGTGGTTGACGAGGTACTGCCGGTAGGTGGTGAGGTCACCGCCGAACGGGCTGGCGCCGTTCTCCCATCGCCAGAAGTTGAGCACGACGAGGTTGCCGTTGCGGCACGAGTAGATGCCGCCCGTCGGCACCGGGTAGCAGAGGGCGTCCGTCTTGGCGGGCGACGCCAGGATGAGCCGGAAGTCGTAGGTCCCACCGTCGACCTGTCGGAAGGTGTGGTCGCCATCTGCGCCCCAGCTGCGGGGATCGTTGAGGATGCGGAGGGCCTCGGCGGCGAAGCACGCCCCGTCGACACCCAGATCGACCTCGACCTCGAAGCGCACGTCCCAGACGGTGCCCGGTCCCACGACGTCGGTCTCACCGTTCACGATGTCGAGCGCACCGGTGGGGCTGTCGCCGCCGACGATGCACGACACGCTCCCCGGCTCGGGCGGCGGCGGAGGCGGCACGATCGGCTCGAGCCCGAGTGCCCGCAC
>DKBA01000318.1 GCA_002450985.1 Acidimicrobiia bacterium UBA6912 | reverse complement strand
GGTGTCGATGACGACGTGGGGGCGCTCGAGCATCATGAGATGGCCCGTCTCGGGGAGGTGCACCGTCTCGGCACCGGCGAGCGCTTCGACGAGCGGGGCGGCGCCGCTCGGTCTCGTCATCATGTCCAGCTCGCCGAGGACGAGGAGCGCCGGGCAGCGGACGGCG
This sequence comes from Acidimicrobiia bacterium UBA6912, assembly GCA_002450985.1. GTDB lineage: Bacteria > Actinomycetota > Acidimicrobiia > Spongiisociales > UBA5794 > UBA6912. The sequence goes on along the minus strand of DKBA01000318.1, from coordinate 2,992 downwards.
GCGGCCGCCCCGACGGCACCCGCGTAGCTGCTGCTGGCCCGCAGGTCGGAGGCGATGACGGCGGGGTCGATGCGCTCCATCAGCCGCACTACCCCGTCGCGCAGCGACAGCCCCGGCGTCGGGTGCCGGCCCAGGTGCGCGGCCGCAGGGAGGCTCCAACCCGTGATGAGGTCGATGGCGAGGTGGTCGTGGCGATCGGCGGCGGCCTGGAGCTCTGGATGGACCGGCATGCGGGCGGCGGTGGCCAGCAAGGTGAGCGTGCGCGCCAGCTCGGGACGGGTCGCCGCCAGGTGGAGGACGGTGAGGGAGCCCATGCTGTGCCCGGCGAGGTGGGCGGGGCCGGCGTCGACGGCGGCGACCAGCTCCGCGGTCCACGCCGCGTAGTCCTCGATCGTCGTCGGTGCGGGGCCCTCACTCGCGCCGTGACCGGGGAGGTCGGGCGCCAGCACCGAGTAGCCGTGGTGGGCGAGGGCGCGGCCGATGAGCGCCCACACGGTGTGGTCCATCCCGGCGCCGTGGACGAGGACGAGGAGGGGCCGCCGCGCCGGGTCGAGCGGCTGCCCGCCGGTGGCCGCCCTGACTCGCTTGCCGGCGACGACGAGCTCCACCGTCAGCCTCGCTGCGAAGCTCGGAGTGCCTGCGCCAGGTCGGCGACCAGGTCGGCCGGGTCCTCGAGCCCGATCGAGAGCCGCACGAGATCCTCGCCGATCCCGGCGGCGGCGAGGTCGTCGGCGCTCATCGTGGCGTGCGTCGTGCTCGCCGGGTGGATCACGAGGGACTTGGCGTCGCCGACGTTGGCGAGGTGCGAGAACACGCGCAGGTGTTCGATGAAGCGTCGGCCCGCCTCTCTGCCACCCTCGATGCCGAAGCTGAAGATCGCCCCGGCGCCGCGCGGCAGCAACCGGGCGGCGAGCGCCTGATCGGGGTGTGGGGCCAGCTCCGGGTAGGTGACCCAGCGCACCGCCTCGTGGCCGTCGAGGAACTCGACCACCCGGCGTGTGTTGGCGACGTGACGGTCCATCCGGATCGAGAGCGTCTCGACGCCCTGCAGCAGGTAGAACGCGGTCGCCGGCGCCATCGCCGCCCCGAAATCGCGCAGCCCCTCGATCCTCGCCCTGGTGATGAAGGCCGCCGGTCCGAACTCCTCGGTGAACACGAGGCCGTGGTAGCTGGGGTACGGCTCGGTCATCGTCGGGAACCCTCCGGCCGCCTCCCAGTCGAACGTGCCGCCGTCCACGACGATGCCGCCGAGGGCGACGCCGTGTCCGCCGATGAACTTGGTGAGGGAGTGGGTGACGATGTCGGCGCCGTGATCGAGCGGGCGGAACAGGTATGGCGTGGCGAAGGTGTTGTCGATCAGCAGCGGCACGCCTGCGGCGTGGGCGATGTCGGCCACGGCAGGGACATCGAGCACCTCGAGGCCGGGGTTGCCGAGGGTCTCGCCGATCACGAGCCGGGTGCGGTCGGTGATCGCCGCCCGCAGCCCGTCGAGATCACGGGGGTGTACGAACGTCGACGAGATCCCGAAGCGGGGGAGGGTCTGCGCCAGCAGGTTGCGGGTGCCCCCGTACACCGACTGGGAGCAGACGATGTGGTCGCCTGCACCGAGGATCGTCGCCACGGCGAGGTGGAGCGCGGCCTGGCCGGAGGCGGTGCAGACCGCACCGATCCCGCCTTCGAGAGCCGAAACGCGCTCTTCGAGCACGGCGACGGTGGGATTCGAGATCCGGCTGTAGATGTGCCCCTGGCGCTCGAGGTTGAAGAGCCCGGCGGCAGTGGCGACATCGGGAAACAGGTACGAGGTGGTCTGGTAGATCGGTACCGCCCTCGCCCCGAAGTCGCCGTCGGGCTGATGACCGGCGTGCAGCGCGATCGTGTCGAACTTCGGCGTCCCAGGGTCGACCATCGCGGCAGAGGTTAGGGGCTCGGGCTCGGCCCTCGCCGTACCAAGTACCTAGTACTTAGTACTAAGTACTAGGTACTTAGTACCAGGTACTCACTCATACGCGATCGCGTCCAGGACGTTCAGTCGTGATGCCCGCCACGCCGGCCACACGGCGAAGAGGAGACCGAGCACGCCGATCACGGCGATCCAGATGATGAGCGTGGGGATGGGCACGACGAACGCGGTGAACCCTTCGGCGGCGAGGGCGCGCGACACGGCCCAGGCGAAGAACACGCCGAGGCCCACGCCGAGCAGGGCGCCGAACACGGAGATGATGGCGGCTTCGGTGCGGATCATGCGCCGGGTCTGCGGGCGATCGAGGCCGATGGCGCGCAACAATCCGATCTCCCTCGTGCGCTCGAAGACGGCGAGCAACATCGTGTTCATCACCCCGAACAGGGAGATGAGCACGGTCATGGCGAGGAGGGCGGTGATCAGCTGGAGGAGTTGGTCGATCTGGTCGGCGATCTCCTGCCCCTGCTGCTCGAGTGTTTGCACGTTCACCGTCGGCAGGTCGGCGGCGAGGGCATCCACCGCGGCGAGCCCGTCGGCGACGGCGACGCCGTCGGCGAGCTGCACGTACACCTGGTTGTCGGTCGCAACGGCGAAGTTGGCGGCGAAGGCGCTCCGCGTGATCGTCATGCTGTCGTAGATCACCCCGTCCACGATCCCCTCGACGACGAACCGCTGTTCACCCGTCTGCTCGAACGCGAGCTCGACCGGGCTCCCGATCGTCCAATCGTTGCGTTCGGCGAGGTCGGCCGGGGCGAGGACGCCGCGGTCGCTCAACGCCGTGGTCCCTTCCAGCGAGTCGAAGGCGAAGAAGTCCGCCATGTTGGCGTCGAGGCTGCCGAGGAAGGTCTCCTCGCCGTCGACCTGGACCGCTCCGACCTGCACCCGGCTCACTGCGGCGACCTCGGGAAGCGCCGCCACCTGCTCGCCGAACTCCGTGGTGAAGCCGCTGAAGGAGAACGTGTCTGCGGGGGCGGCGACGAGATCGGCGATCTCGTCGCCGCCCCCGCCGACACGTTCTCCTTCAGCGGCTTC
>DKBA01000101.1 GCA_002450985.1 Acidimicrobiia bacterium UBA6912 | reverse complement strand
GTCGGATTCGGCGAGATACAGGACGTTGGCGACGAGCCCCGCCTCATTCATCCCGTCCGACGTAGCGCCGTCGTAGAACGACGCAACCACTGAGCCGAACTTCGCCCGCCACGAGATGGCGTCGCCCACCGGAGCGCCCCTCCGCTCGAGACCCCTCGGGAACGCGAAGATCCGGGTGGTTGCGGTGGGGTCGTTCCAGTCCATGTTGCGCCCCGTGAGGTAGGCCCGGGTCCCGGTCTCGTAGACGATTCGTGTGCACATGGTTCACCTTCTCCTCGCTAGAACACCTGGAGGTAGGCTCGACATCGAACGACCAAGACCTCCCCTGGACCCCTCTCTGCGAGGAATCCAGGGGAGCGAGTTGGCTCGTGTCGGTCCGCGAAACAGCTCCTGATCGGGCGATTCAGGGCTCAGGAGTCGATGGCGTCGTCCACCCGCTGCTGGCCCTGGCTTACCGCCTTGGCCAGCTTCTCGTAGTCGTCCTTGTCGATCGCCTTGCTGATCTTCTTCGCCGACTTCGACAGCGCCGCCTCGACCCGATCGAGGTACCTGTCGTCGACGACGACCGCAACGGCCGAGGAGTCGGGCGGGAGGTACTCGTCGAGATCGACGCCGAGCTCCTTCTCTTCGTGCTTCTTGGTGAAGTGACCGAGAAGCGCACCGATCCCGGCGCCAATCGCCGTAGCCGCCAGGAGTGGGGGAGCAAAGAGGCCGACGACGAGGCCGATCCCGCCGCCTAGGACCGCACCGCCTGCGACGTCGCCGTCCCCGACCTCGAGGACATCGACCTTGCCGTCGGCGTCGCGGTTCATGACCACGGCGCCGACGATCTCCAGATCGGGGCCTTCTGCGGCCTTGAGGGCGTCGAAGTCCTGATGTGCCGAGGCCGCGTCGTCGTACGCAGCGACATAGAGCGCGAGATTGTCACCAACCATGGCGGCTTCTCCTTTGTGGGGGCGAGTCGCACGCCGAACGTTTCGGGTGCTTGATCGAGAGTATCTCTCAGCGCCTCGCTACCTCACCCCGATCCGGGGTGAAACTCACAATCACCCCAGTTGGTGGTGCCGACAGCGCACCCTGGTGCCGATCGATGCCACCGCACCACGATCCGAACATGTCAGGAGGAAGCGGCACGCCGGCAAGGCGCGCCAGCGAGCTTGCGCGCTACCTCGAGGATTTCGTGGCCGTGCGCTCCTGATCCGTAGCATCCAGGCGAATTCCCAGCCCCTCGCAGCGGGCGACTGCGTCGTGCAATGTGTCGACGTTGAGAGCCCGATACGCCAGCCGCGCATATGTCTTGACCGTGTTCACGGACAGGTGCAGCTGTTCGGCGACTTCCCGACGGGACCTGCCGGCAGCGAGGCAGGAGAGCACTTGGACCTCACGCGGACTCAGCGTTGGCTCGTCGGCACCGATGTCAACGATGCTGCGTACGCGCTCCGTCAACGACCTCAGAACACCCGGCTCGGGGAGCAGGTTCAACGCTTCCTCGGCGACGGCGAGTTGCCGGCGGGCTGCGGACAAATCACCAGTTTGCACGTACGACCACGCACGCATCAGCCCGGCGAGGCACGTTTGCGAGGGCATGTCCAGCTGCCGTGCGCGCCGTTCGAGCGTGGCGTGGAGCGCGGGTCGATCGGACTCCGGCCCTGCTACGAGAAGTGCCATCTCGGCATACCCGAGATCGAGCGGGTCAAGACCGTAGAACCGGCACAGAGCTATGGCTTGCTGCGCCAACTCCTCGGCCACGAAGCGCGAACCCCGGATCACCTCGGCGATAGCCCACTGGCCAAGGCATCTGGCTCTCGCCTGAGCCACGCTCGGATCGTCTGCCGGGAAACTCTCAAGAACCCACTTCGACAGTCGCACGCACTCGTCCCAATGTCCAACGTGCATGAACTGTCCGGCGATCGACGCCACGTTATTTGCAAGGACCACGTCCTGGAATCGCACTGCATCTCCAGTGACTGGAGGCGCTCCGAAGTCGATCATCTTCACGGCGCGACGCGCCTGCGCCCCGGTAGCGAGTAGGTGGCCTCTGCGACCAAACTGCGTCCCGCGCTGGACGACGATCGTCAGCTCATGGTGGTGGCCATCCAGCCCTGCGTCGGATCGCTCCGTCGGTAGATCTCTCGTGAGCGCCCAGGCGGCCGTCGCCCCTGCGGAGTTGCCCAACCTGTGCTCTGCTTCCGCCAGCAGGATCAACAAGGTGAAGCTCGATGTGACCACGGGCGCGGGCAGCGCGCGTATCCAGGTCCGTATCGCCTCGTAGCGCCCTTCGCCAAGCGCTCTCGGCCCGTACACGGTCATCAACGCCACAACGCCAGCAGAATCGCCGGCGGCAAGTCGGTACTCGATCGCCTCGGCGAAGCGCTCTTGGCTCTCGCACCATGACGCCGCGCGTCGCACGAGCTCGGCCGCACGCGAGGGCTGCCCCTGATCGAGATGTGCACGCAGCCAAGATCGCAGGACTGAGTGATAGCGGTACACAGGAGGGCTACCTCCGAGCCACTCGGTGAACACGCTGTTGCGCTCGAGACGGCGCAATATGCGCGCTGCGTCCGGGTTCCCGGTGAGCTCGGTGCAGAGCGCCGGTTCGAGAAGATCGAGAACGCACGTATCGAGGAGGAATGCCCGCACGTCATCAGGGAGCGTGGCGAAGACCTCGGTCTCGAAGTACTGCTCGAAGTAGCGGTGACGGTCGATGCCCTTTGCGGCAGCTACCAACGGCGCACGGGAGGTCTGGAGGGCCAGACCGGCCAGCACGGCGCCCAGTGCCCAGCCGTCGATCTGTTCGTGGATAGTGGCGAGGGTCTCCTCGCCAACCTGCAAATGCGCTACGGTCCGCACGATTTCGGCAGTTTCGCTCACGTCGAGGCGCAGATCGTTGGCCGTGATGGCGACCAGTTCTCCACGGCGGCGGAACTCCTCGAACCCGATGTCGGGAATCGTACGTCCGGCGACAACGACCCGGAGCGAGTCGCACTCCAGAGATGTCAGCCTCCGGATCACGCCGAGGGACTGGGCGTCGTCCAGCGTCTCCGCGTTGTCGATCACCACCACCACCCGGCGGCCGGAACGGTCGACCGCATCGGCGATGGTGTCGACGATTTCGGCTGCGTCGGCGCCCTGAGCACGATCGTCCGGAATGGCGACATGCCGCAGGGCGTCGATGACGGCCCTGGCGAGCACGGCGGAGTCCCGATGGCTCGAATCGGCCAACAGCCACGCCACGTCTCCGACAGTGGTGCTGGAAGCCCACGTCTTCAGCGCGGTGGTCTTGCCACTTCCCGAAGGCCCGGTCACTTCGCCCGCCCGAGCCTCGAAGACCGTCTCGAGTCGCGCGCTCACACGTTCTCGCGCGATGGAAAGGTGTGGCCGGCCGAGTGGTTCAATCACCGGCCTCGGCTCCACTCTCCCGTGTCCCGTAGGTCGCGGGTCGCCGAGGTCGGACACGAGATAGCCGCCCCCTTCAACAGTCGTTGGCCGGGAGCACGCTCGGACCCTTCCATTGTCGAACGACGATAGTGGGGTGCGTTGCCGTATGACGGTGCCGCCATGCGCTGCGGGCGTTGGGGGGATGGCGCATGAGTCGGGCCGTCTCTCGATCGCAGAGCGCCGAGCACTCGCAACCACGTTGGGGTGAAGTTCGATTTCACCCCGAGTGAGCCTTGCATTGTCGGACGACGCCGGGCACGGTCTCCAAGACGGACAACGGGCGCCTCCAGTCTGCGCTGGTCCGGCTCATGACCCTCACCATTGCGGTGCTGGAAACTGTCGTCTGGATTGGGATCGGTGTCGTGCGGCACCGGTTGCAACGGAGCGCTGATCGACGCAGCGACCGCACACCGCAAGGCGGGAAGGCAGCCAACTTGACTGAGGATCAACCACAGCACACGAGCACGCTCATGGCCGCGCTCGTGACGATCGGCGGCATGGTTCTCATGATCCTGTCGTCGATCGTGTTCTTCGGCGAGGGCGCCGAGGATGGTCCTCTGCAGGTTGCGATGACCCTGGGGCTGACCCTTGCCCTGGTGATCGCCACGGCGACCGGAAGCTCGGTCGAGTCGCTCTCGGCGGCCATGACCAAGAGCATCAATTCGGCGTTGGGGACCATCTTCGTGCTCCTCGCCGTCGGTGCACTGATCGGATCGCTGTTCCTGTCCGGCACGATTGCGTCGGTCATCTACTACGGGGCGCAATACGGCTCCCCGCGCTTTCTCTACATCCTCGTCTTCCTCGTTGCATCCGGGCTGTCGTATGCGATCGGGAGCTCGTTCACGACCATCGCCGCCGTTGGGCTCCCCTTCGTTGCCCTCGCACCAGCGATGGAAGTGTCTCCCGTGATCACGGCGGCTGCAGCCGTGTGCGGGGCGTTCACCGGTGACAGCCTGGGCCGAATATCCGACACGTTCATCCTCACGGCCGCCGTTGTCGGCGCAGCGGCGAAGAACCACGCACGGGCGCTGCGAACGGTCCTGGCACCGGGCTGGATCGCCAGCGCTGCCCTCTTCGTGGTGTTGGGTTTGCGCGACGGGAACATCGACGGGTACGACAGCGGGCCGATTCTGCGGGCCATCGAGTCACAGTTCTCGGTGTCGTTGCTCGCCTTCGTCCCGCTGCTCGTCGTCTTGGTGTTGTCTGCACGAACCACCGCGTTTCTGTCGTTGATGGCAGGGGCGGTGTCGGCGGTCGTGTTGGCGGCGTTCACCCAGGGCGACCTGATCGGTAGCCTCATGGCCAACGAGGGTCTCGGAACGTTCGGTCGATGGGCCAAGTTGTCGCTCGAAGCGTTGGGGAACGGCTTTGCACTCGACAGCGGCGTCGACACCCTCGACGCCACCTTCGCCGGCGGAGGCGTCGTGTCGATGTTGACCACCGTGTGGCTGATCCTCGTTGCCGCCGCCTTCGGTGCCTTGGTCGATCACACCGGGATGCTCAAGCGGCTGCTCGCTCCGCTGCTCGCATGGGCGAAGGGCGGAGCCAGGGTGATCACGGCCTCCGCAGTCACGGGTATCGGTCTCAATGCGGCGACGGCCGACCCGTACATGTCGATCATCCTCAGCTCGGCGACCTACCGGGAACGGTTCATGAAGGCCCGACTCGAGCCCTACGTCGAATCGGCGACGATCGCCGGGTCGGGATCGATCTTCTCGCCGCTCATCCCCTGGAACGTGCACGGCGCCTTCGTCGCCGGCACCCTGGGCATCGCCGTCCTGGCGTTCGCCCAATACGCAGTGCTGCTCTGGCTCACACCGATCGTCCTCATCGTCATCGGCCTCGCCAAGTTCAGACGCGACGAGATTCCGGATGCGGAGACCACCAAGGAGACCTACGGAGACGAACCCGAGGAGCTGCCGGAACGCCGCACATCGGTATGAAGCCACATTGCAACCCCGAGAGATGACGGAGTCCACATGTCCGAGCAATTGAATCAGATCGCTGAGAGCGGCAACGGCGAGCTCTACGAGGCGAACGGCTTCGTCGTACCGGTCCTAAGCGGAACATGGCGCGAAATGGGCCACCAGTACGGCGCGCTCATGGTGGACCACATGCAGCAGGCGTACGACGTCCTCATCAAGCCCGGTCGGGACGCCGGTGCCATCACCGACAACGATGCGGTCACCTTGACGAACCGTGCGATGTCGACCTTCTCCACCCGCAACCGCGAGTTCTACGAAGGTGCCGCTGCGGGGTCGGGGTGGCCGATCGACAGGGTCGGGATGCTCGACCAGGTGATGGAGTTCGGCATGTATCAGTCGAAGATCCACGCCTTTGCAGGCTGCACCACGATCATGTCCTGGGGTGGCCACTCCGCCGACGGGGGGATCTACACCGGTCGCAACATGGACTGGGCGCCCACGTTCAACGAGTTCGCCCAGGTGTTGACGATCCGCAAACCCAACGACGGGTCACACCGTTACGCGACGGTCGGCTGGCCGGGCATGTACGGTGCGTTCACGGCGCTCAACGAGCACGGGGTGTATCTCGACATTCACGACGGAACGAGCATGGGTGGGTCGGTTGTCTATGTCGAGCGTCCTCCCATCCTGAACGTGCTCTCGGACCTGATGGCAGAGACCGCCTCGCGCTCCGCGTTGATTTCCCGATTCAACGGGATCATGCCGAGCACGTCGCTCATCTACTCGTTGGCCGACGAAACCGGCGGCGCCTCGATGGAGAGTTCCTCGCTCGGCGGCAACCGGCTCCGTGAGCCCGATGGCGAGTCGCTGGTGGTGGTGAACACGTTCCTCAACCCCGATTGGGGTCTCGGTAGACGCGAGACGGTGAGCAACTCGCTGCGCCGCTTCGCCAACATGACGGAGCGGCTCGCGGAGAACGAAGGCTCGGTCGATGCACGCATCACCCGGGACCTGATGGATCTCACGCTGTTCAACGCCGACGGCACCTTCGCCGAGAACGGCGGCGCCACGAAGCCGACGGTGCAGGACGCCGATTCCACCAACTACCAGACCGTCGTCGACGTGCAACGCCGTCAGATGTGGCTGAAGGTGCCGGCGCCGACGGCGTTCGCCGACTGGACCCACTTCGATCTGGCCACGTTGTGGTCGGACGACCGGACTGTCGAGTGATGAGAGACACCGCAGTGAAGTACGGAACTCGCAGCTGAGGCCGACGTGGCCTGGCTCAGGAGGCCACCATGCCTGTTGACTCATCGATGCCCATGTCCACCTGGTCTGGAACGTGGCTACGTCCGCGGTCTTCAGCTTGCCGAAGGACTGCCTGACTCCACTCGCCTCGAGGGAGGCCGAAGCGACCCTGATGCGCGGGTATACCGGCGTGCGTGACACTTCCGGCCCGGTCCTCGGCATCAAGCGGGCGATCGACGAAGGGCACTACCCAGGACCCGCTGGATATCGGCGGGTTCTCGTTCGACGAGATCAAGGCTGCAGCGGACGAAGCCAGGCGCTGGAACGGCCATCTCGCAGTCCACACCTACAACGACGTGGGCACGCAACGGGCGCTCGAAGCCGGTGCAATGTCCATCGAGCATGCGCCTCTCATCTCCGAAGAGCCCGTGAGGTTGCTCGTGGAGGAGAACGTGGTCCTAACTCCGCAACAACCACTCGTCTTCGTTTCCGAGGAGAACCGCCACTTCGTTGCGTATCTCCGGGTGGCGGGCGAGCTCGGGATCGGTGGCGACGAGGGCGAACGCCTCGCTGCGCGCCGCCACCAGGACGTCGGCGTCGCGCAGGATGTCGGCCAGCTTCAGGTCCTTCATCCCCGCCTGACGGGTGCCGAACACGGTGCCCTGTCCTCGGATCCTGAGGTCCTCTTCGGCGAGCAGGAAGCCGTCGGTGGTCGACACCATCGCCTCCATCCTCGCCTCGCCATCCTCGGTGGTCGGCTCGGCGACGAGCACACACGTCGCCGGATGCCTCCCACGCCCGACGCGACCGCGGAGCTGGTGGAGCTGACTCAACCCGAACCGGTCGGCGTCCTCGATCACCATCACCGTGGCGTTCGGGATGTCGATGCCGACCTCGATGACCGTCGTCGCCACCAGCACGTCGACGTCGCCACGCCGAAAGGCGTGCATCACCGCATCCTTGTCGGCGGGGCGCAACTGGCCGTGGATCAGACCGAGCCGCAGGCCGGGGAGCACACTCTGCAGCCGCTCGTACTCGGCGGTCGCCGAGGCAGCTTCCAGCTTGTCGCTCTCCTCCACGAGCGGACAGACGACGAAGGCCTGCCGCCCCTCCCCTACCTCGGCCCGGATGAGGTCATAGACGCGTTCGAGGTCCGCCGGCCGCTTCCCCACGAGGCGGGTCTCGACGGGAGTGCGCCCCGGCGGCATCTCATCCAGCACAGAGACGTCGAGGTCACCGTAGAGGGTCATCGACAGGGTCCGCGGGATCGGCGTGGCGGTCATGATGAGCAGGTCGGGGTCGTAGTCCGCCGCCTTCTCGCGCAGCCTGACCCGCTGGTACACCCCGAAGCGGTGCTGCTCGTCGACCACCGCGATGCCGAGCCGGTGGAAGTCGAGGCCCTCCTGGATGAGGGCGTGGGTGCCGACGACGAGGTCGACGGTGCCGTCCGCGATCCACGCCACCACGTCGCGGCGGTTCGTCGCCTCGGCGGCGGCGAAGTTCACGACGGCCGCGCTCGAGGTGAGCAACGCCATGCGCACCGAAGGCCCGGCGGCCGCATCAGACGCCGCAAACAGGTTGTCCTGCCCGACCGTCGCACCCGGATCGAGCTGCGCCGGTGCGAGACCGGCCTCGGCGATGAGGTCGGCCATGCCCAGGTAATGCTGCTCGGCGAGCACCTCTGTGGGCGCCATTACCGCACCCTGAAAACCGCCTTGCACCCCCGCAAGCAGCGACGCGAACGCCACGACGGTCTTGCCCGACCCGACCTCGCCCTGCAGGAGCCGGTGCATCGGGTGTGGCGCCGCCAGGTCGCCAGATATCTCGTCGATGGCGCGCTGCTGGGCGCCCGTCAGCGTGTACGGGAGGGCGCCGAGAAAGGCGTCGACGAGCGCGCCGTCGACCT
>DKBA01000141.1 GCA_002450985.1 Acidimicrobiia bacterium UBA6912 | reverse complement strand
GCCGCAGCACGTCCTGATGCGGGAGCGACGAGCCCACAACCGTGGATTGCGGTACAAGGCAGGGCAAACGGACAGCCGCCTCCGTTCCGAGCCTGGTGGCTCGGGGCGTGTCGCCTGGTGGGGGAGGGTCCAGCTGTTCGATGCTGGGGCTTTCGGCCCAGCCCGGACGGCTTGGGGGCGAGGGTCGGTTGGCCCCTGGCGATTTCGCGGTCTCGGCACCACGATGTGGGGTTGGTGCCCTGCGCAGCAGCGCCGGGTCGATCAAGGAGCCAAATCGCATGACGTCCGAAGTGGTGGGCGAAGTCTCGTACGTCCCCGTGGACGGAACCGAAGACCTGAACCCGAATACGATCGCGCGTCTCCAGTTCGAGATGACGCGGCCTTACATCCCGGAGATCAACACCCACGCCGGGCTCGCCGACTGGATCTTCCGCCCGCAGCGGTCGCTCCAGGTGGTGCTCCCGGTGCTGATGGACGACGGATCGGTCCGTACGTTCACCGGCTACCGGGTGCTGCACTCGACGATCCGAGGGCCCGGCAAGGGCGGCATCCGCTTCCACCCCAACGTCGATCTCGACGAGGTGAAAGCGCTCGCCTATTGGATGACGCTGAAGTGCGCCCTCGTCGACATCCCGTTCGGCGGCGCCAAGGGCGGTGTGCAGTGCGATCCTCACGCCAGGTCGCAGGGCGAGCTGTCTCGCATCACGCGCCGTTTCATCTCCGCCCTCGGCGAGAACATCGGTCCGTACACCGACATCCCCGCCCCGGACGTCTACACCAACGAGCAGACGATGGCGTGGATCTACGACACGTACTCGATGATGCACCCGGGGGAGAACAACCTCCCCGTGGTCACGGGCAAGCCGCTCGACCTCGGTGGCTCACCCGGGCGGTCGGCGGCGACGGCGCAGGGCGCCGTGTTCGTGACCGAGCACTTCCTCGAGATCGGCGGCATCCCAGAGTTGGGCGAGGTGTCGGCGGCGACGATCGCCGTCCAGGGCTTCGGCAATGCCGGGTACCACGCCGCCCGGCTGTTCAGCGCTGCGGGAGCGACGATCGTCGGCGTCAGCGATTCGAAGGGCGGCATCTTCGACCCCGCCGGGCTCGACGTCCGCAAGGTCATGGAGCACAAGCAGGCGACTGGCAGCGTCGTCGGCTACCCCGGCGCCAAGCTGCTCGAGCCGAAGGAGCTGCTCGAGGTTCCGTGCGACATCCTGGTCCCGGCTGCCCTGGAGAACCAGATCACGCTGGAGAACGCCGAGCGCATCGCTGCTCGCCTCATCGTCGAGGCGGCCAACGGGCCGGTCACGCCCGGCGCGGATCGCATCCTCGCCGAGCGCAACATCCACGTGCTCCCCGACATCCTCGCCAACGCAGGGGGTGTCGTGGTCTCCTACTACGAGTGGGTGCAGAACCTCGAGAATCAGCGGTGGGAAGAGCACGAGGTGCTCGAGAAGCTCCGGCACAAGATGCGCCGCGCCACCGAGATGGTGGTGACCAAGCGGGTCGCCCTGGTCGAGGGGCACGAGCACTTCAAGGAGGAGTGGCGCAAGGTCAAGCGGAACGGAGACCTCCCGACACCCGACCTGCGGGTCGCGGCGCATGTGCTCGCCGTGGGCGCCAACGTGCGTGCCGCGCTGCAGCGGGGCATCTGGCCGTGAGCCTCGGTTGAGAACCACAACGAAAAGGCCCGCTCACGAGGAGCGGGCCTTTTCGCTGTGGTAGGAGACATCATCATAGACCACGCGGGGGAGGGCGTCTTCATGCAGTTAGGCAAAGTTTTGCCGAACCGTGCACCGGGTCCACCCATGCCGGTGCGCCTCTGAACGAGCCGCCGTCAGCAGATTCCCCCGTCATCGTCGATGTAGCAGGCGTCCGTCTGGAACTTCTGCCACAGCGCCACGTCGCGCCGCAGCTCGGCGAGGAACGATGCGATCTCCTCCTCGCCGGAGGCAACACGTCCCCCGTCCCGCAGCACGGGTGAGTCGGCGGCCGGGTCCTCGACCTCCTCGAATGCCACCACCATGTCACGAAGCTGCTCGGCGATGGCGTCCGCCGCGCCCGACCGGGGCGGACGAACCAGCTCGATCACGATGCCGACCATGCCGTGACGAGGTCGCCGAGAATGCCGAGCGGGACCGGGCCGGAGCCGAGCACCACGTCGTGGAAGCTGCGGATGTCGAAGCGGTCGCCCATGCGGTCCTCGGCCTCGTGGCGGAGCCGGACGATCTCACGTCGACCCAGCATGTAGCCGAGCGCCTGGCCGGGCCACCCGATGTAGCGGTCGACCTCCGTCACGACGTTGTTGAGCGCCTGTGGGGTGTTGGCGGCGAGCCAGTCGATCGCCTCCTGACGGGACCACCCGAGGGCGTGGATGCCGGTGTCGACCACGAGCCGGCCTGCCCGCCACGAGTCGAACGACAGCATGCCGAGGCGGGTCGTGTCGCTCGTGTAGAGGCCCATCTCGTCGGCGAGCCGCTCGGTGTAGAGCCCCCAGCCTTCCACGTAGGCATTGACCGTTGCGTGCTTCCGGAACTCCGGGATCCCCTCCAGCTCCTGCGCGATGGCGAGNNCGACCGGGTCTGCTCCCGTCCGGTGCGGGCGGGAAGTAGTAGGCGAGGGGAGCCTCCTCGGCACCCGGGCCGGGGATCTCGGACATGACGCACGGGGCCTGGGGGAGCCGTCCGAACCACTCGGGGATGGCGTCGCGGGCGCGGTCCATCGCTCCCTGGGCGGCGGCGACGATCTCCTCGCGGCTCGTGAAGCGCAGCTCGCGATCATTGCGGAGGCGGTCGAAGATCTCGTCGAGATCGGTCGTGCCGAGCACCTTGCCGCCGAGCTCTCGGTACTCGTCGGCGAGCTCGGCGATGATGCCGAGGCCGATCTGGTGGATGTCGAACGGGGGCAGCTCGAGCGAGGTGTGGCGTCGAATGGCACGCCCGTAGACGTCGGCCCCGTCCGGCAGCCAGTTCACCCCGGTCCGCTCGGGCGGTCGCGCCTTCGGGGCGACCTCGGCGGCCAGCGCCTCGCGGTAGGCGGCGTAGCCGGGACGCACCGCGTCGCGCACCACATCCGTAAGCCGCGCCCGCCAGGCGGCGGTCTGCTCCTCGGTGTATGCCGGCGGCGGTGTCAGGTTGGCGAATGGATCCATCTCGATGGGGGCGGCGAGGTAGGCGTCGATCTGTGCGATCGCCTTCTCGACGGCGACTGCGGGCGGGGTGCGTTCCATCGCAAGGCCCTGGCGCAGCCGGAACACCGCCTGGCGGAAGAGCTCCCCGAGCTTGCCGAGCTTGACGACCACCGCCTCGGCGTGCTCCGGCTCCGTGATGGGCAGCTGGCCGACCACCTGGAGGTACTGGACGTGGAGCCCGGTCGAGGGGCTGACGTCGAACTCGGCGAGACGCGACCTCATCTCGTCGGCCAGGCCCTGCGCCTCGTGGATGAGCACCCCGCGGGTCACCCGGCCGTCCGTCGACAAACTGCCGGGGTCGATGGCGTCGGCTCGGGCGACGATGTCGTCGAGCTTCTCCATGTGCCGGTCCTCTGCCTGCCGGCTCACGTCTTCGATGCGGTCGTCGTAGCGATGATCGCCGAGCAGCATCGCCACCGTTGGCGACATCTCGGCGAGCACGTACTGCCAGTACTCGTCGGCGAGGGCGGCGAGCTGCGAGTCGGGTGAGGGGGCGGTCGAGTCCATGAGGGGACGATAGAGCGCACGCCACGCGGGTGTGCGGCGGGTCGGGTGGGTCCAGCCCACCCGGATGCCGGTGGTCAGGCGGAGGCGCCGGTGTAGCTGCGGAGCCCGAGCCGCCAGATGAGCCTCGTGACCACGACGAGCGCCGCGGTGAAGACGACGGCGAGGACGAGCGTCCCGGTGGTGAGCCGGCTGGTGAGGGACTCGGCGGGCACGGTGACGGCGAAGGCGACGGGAACGAGGAACGTGAGAGTGCCCCGCATCCACAGCGGGTAGATGCCGACCGGCCACCGTCCCGCCTGGTAGACCCCGCTGAACAGCTCGAGGATGTTCTCGACCCGCACCACCTTGAATGCCCCCGTGGTGAGGATCAGCCAGAAGCAGTAGATCATCACCGCGCCGAGGACGAGGGCGAGAACGAAGGCGATGGCGTCGCCGAGCCCGATGCCCCGCTCGAGCTGAGCGGCGGCCACGCCGAGGACGATCGCCCCGGTCAGCACGTCGACCAGGCTCCAGATCCGCACCTCGCGAACGCTCACCAGCGTCTGGGAGTCCGCAGGCTTGGTCAAGGTGTAGTCGAGGGTGCCCTTGTGGACGTCCTCCATCAGCTTGCCCATGTTGGGCTGGATGAAGGTCTGGATGACGCCGCCCATCAGGATGTGGACACCCATCACGGCGAGCAGCTCGGCGGGGCGCCACCCGGCGAGATCGTCGGTCTGGTTGAACACGAGCCACAGCCCGATGAGTCCGGTGGCGAGGGCGAGCAGCGACTGGAAGAGCTGGATGAAGAAGTTCACCCGGTACTGCAGCTCGTTCATCGCGCCCACCTTGAAGTGCGCCCAGGCGAGGCGGAGGAAGGTCACGTCACCCTCCCACCGCCGTGAACCGCTTGAGGCTGCGCCGCCATGCCACGGCGGTGATGCCGATGCCGACCCCGGTCCACAGCGCCTGCATGGCGAGCCCGTAGACGATCTCGCCGGTGTCGAGCTTGCCGATGAGCGTCTCGATCGGGAATTGGAACGCCCACTGGAATGGGAGGAAGTCGGCAACCCTCTGCACCCATCCGGGCATCAGCGAGAGGGGGACGAGGCGCCCCGAGAGCAGCAGCTCGGCCGTGAAGTACAGCTCGTAGAGCGCCTGCACCCGCGTCGTCCAGAAGGTCACCAGCCCGAGTGCCCACAGGGCGAAGAAGCGGACCAGGAACCCGCCCCAGAGGGCGACGAAGAACAGCAGGATCTCCGCACCCGTCGGGTGGAGGGTCGGCTTGAAGACCCAGGTGAGCACGATGGCGATCGGCAGCCACATGAGGATGGCGACCACCTTCCATCCGGCGAAGTAGGCCAGGTCACGGTGCACCGGATGCACCGGCCGCAGCAGGTCGCTGGTCAGCTCGCCTCTCCTGATGCGCTCCTCCCACGCATACGGCGTGAGCACGATGTTCATGTTCCGCACCAGGGTCCACACGATGTAGTAGGCGGCCAGCTCGCCGGGCGTGAAGCCGCCCACCTCGCCGCCCTGCGCCTCCGCCACCGTGGTCCACACCACGAGGTAGATGACCGGCTCGGCGACCATCCCGATCATGTAGAAGTAGTTGGCCACCCGATACTGCAGCTGCTCCAGGATGGAGAGGCGCGCCCATCCCAGGTAGAGGCGGACCATGTCCGTCATACCGGGTCGGGCTCCTCGGCGGGGTGGGCGAAGACCCGCTCGATGACCTCCTCGATCGGGGGGTCCTCGATGGTGAGGTCGATCACCTCGAAGTCGCGCAGGAGGCGAGACGCCAGCGCAGACGTCTCGGTCCGGGCGACCTCGAAGGTGGCCTCGAGCGGCTTGCGGGCGACCAGGGTGCCGTAGCCGTCGAGTCCGTCGGCGGGCTTGGCGAGGGTCACCGTGATCGTCTTGTTGGCGGCGAATCGCTCACTGAGCCCGGCCAGCCCGCCGTCGTAGAGCAGCCGCCCATGGTGGATGACGATCACCCGTTTGCACAGGGCGACGACGTCGGCCATGTAGTGGCTGGTGAGCAGCACGGTGGCGCCGTGGCGGCGGTTGTACTCGGCGACGAACTCACGCAGTCTGCGCTGTGCGGTGACGTCGAGCCCGATGGTCGGCTCGTCGAGGAACAGCACCTTGGGGCGGTGCAGCAAAGCCCCGGCGATCTCCATCTTCATTCGCTCCCCGAGGGACAGATTGCGCACGGGCTTGTCGACGAGGTCGCGGAGGTCGAGGAGGTCGATGTACTCGTCCCTCGCCTCCCGGAACGCCACCGGATCGAGGCGGTAGATCGATCGGTTCAGCTCGAAGGAATCCATCGCCGGCAGGTCCCAGGAGAGCTGGTTGCGGTTGCCCATCACCAGCGTGATCTGGCTGAGGAAGTCCTTCGAACGGTCCGACGGTGTGTGCCCCAGCACGTCGGCGATGCCGCCGTCCGGCCAGAGCAGCCCCGACAGCATCTTCAGCGTCGTCGTCTTCCCGGCGCCGTTCGGCCC
>DKBA01000281.1 GCA_002450985.1 Acidimicrobiia bacterium UBA6912 | reverse complement strand
TGCCCGGTGGGCATCGCCACCCAGCGCGAGGATCTGCGGGCGAAGTACACCGGGTCGGTGGACCAGCTCATCGTGCTGTTCCGCCACATCGCCGAGGACGTGCGTCGCCACCTCGCCGCGCTCGGCGCCCACAGCCTCGACGAGATCATCGGCCGCGGCGACCTCCTCGTGCCGCGGCAGCCTGATCACCCGGTGGCCGCTCAGTTCACCCGGCTCCTGGCGCGTGCTGACTTCTCCAGTCCGGAGACGGCGCGCACCGACCGGTCGTTCCGCACGGTGGCTCGCTCCCCGATCGGGGACCAACTCGCCGTCGAGGGCGGACGGGCCGCGGTGGTCCAGGGACCGATCCGGCTTGCGTACCCGATCCGGAACACGGATCGCGCCGTCGGCACCCGGCTCTCCGGCGAGGTCGCCGCCATGGTGGGAGACGCCGAGCCTCCGGGAACGGTCGATGTCCGCTTCTCCGGCACGGCCGGCCAGAGCTTCGGGGCCTTTCTCGCCAAGGGCGTCTCGATGCACCTCGCCGGCACCGCCAACGACTACGTCGGCAAGGGAATGGGCGGGGGGCGCATCGTGGTCGTGCCCGAGGCGAGCGACCCAGGCGGCATCCCGCACGGTGCCGGCAATGCATGCCTGTACGGGGCGACCGGCGGCGAGCTCTTCGTCGCCGGCGACGTGGGCCAGCGTTTTGCGGTCCGCAACTCGGGTGCGGTGGCCGTGATCGAGGCGGCGAGCGACCACGCGTGCGAGTACATGACCGGGGGGACGGTTGTCATCCTCGGCCCTGCCGGCCGCAACATGGCCGCAGGCATGACGGGAGGCGCGCTGTTCGTCTGGGATCCGGATCATTCGGCGAAGGGCCACTTCTCCGACTCCGCCCCGCCGGCGGCTCGACCGAACGATGCCGATGCCGCCGTGCTCCACGATCTCGTCCACCGCCACTTCGCCCTCACCCGGAGCCGGGCGGCACGTCAGATCCTCGAGAACTGGGCCGCGGCGATCGGGGACTTCTGGGTGCTGCGGCCGACGCCACCTCCACAGGAGGTCGTGGCCGATGCGCCACCGGCCGGCGTGCCCGTGGACGTCGGCAGCACAGCGCCAGGTCGCGGGTGACGGGGGAGGACGGCGGCGCCGTCGTCCGAGGCTATCGAGCAGGGGATCTCGAGGCCTGTCGTTCGCTCTGGGTCGAGCTGACCGAGACGCACCGCCGGATCTACGACAGCCCCGGCATCGGTGGGGAGAACCCGGGGCTGCAGTTCGACGACCACTTGGCGCTCGTCGGCCCCGACAACCTGTGGGTGGCCGAGCTCGACGGCCGAGTCGTCGGTCTCACCGGGGTGATCCTTCGCCAGGATGAGGCGGAGCTGGAGCCGCTGATCGTCACCGAGGCGCTGCGGGGTCGAGGTATCGGCACCCGGCTGGCCGAAGCCGTCGTGGCCGCGGCACGGGATGCGGGGCTGGGCTCGCTGAGCGTGCGGCCGGTCGCCCGCAACGTCGCTGCGCTGCAGTTCTTCCACGCACACGGCTTCAGGGTCATGGGCCACGTCGAGATCTTCATGGACCTGCGGGACGGACCCCGCCCGTGGCGCCCCGGGGAGTCCCTCGCCGATCGGCCGTTCTCGGTCTGATGCTCGCCCTGGGGTCCACGGCAGTCGCCGCCCCGTCCGGTGCGCGACCCCGACTCGTCTGACGGTGGGAACATCGCGCCGGGTGACGAGCGTTGTATATATGACGACGCGGCCGGGGCGCAGCGCATCTTCCCCCACTCCCACGCCCGTCCCGGCCGGCGTCGTTTCGGTGTTTCCAGTCGGGCACGGCACCTTGAGTAGCCTCACTGCGTGTGCGACAATCCCACTATCGAGATAGTGCAAATTCCCCCGACGCTCTCCACGAGGAGTGATCTCCATGGCCACCGTTGACATCGACCTCGGCAAGTACTCGCTGGGGTGGGCCGACTCCGAGGCCGATTACGTCTTCAAGCCGAAGAAGGGCCTGAACGAGGAGATCATCCGCGAGATGTCGCGCATCAAAGGCGAGCCGGAGTGGATGCTCCAGTTCCGCCTGAAGGCGTACCAGCGCTTCCTGCGCAAGCCCGTTCCGAAGTGGGGCGGTGGCGGGGCGCTCGACGACATCGACTTCGACGACATCTACTACTACATCAAGCCGATGGAGGGCCAGGCGAAGGACTGGGACATGGTGCCCGAGTCCATCAAGGACACCTACGAGAAGCTCGGCATCCCCGAGGCGGAGCGCAAGTACCTCGCCGGCGTCACTGCGCAGTACGAGTCGGAGGTCGTCTACCACCGCAACCGTGAGGACCTCGAGGCGATGGGTGTGCTGTTCACCGACATGGACACCGCCGTCCGGGAGTACCCCGAGATCGTCCAGCAGTACTTCGGGACCGTCATCCCCCCGAACGACAACAAGTTCGCCGCGCTCAACTCGGCGGTGTGGTCGGGCGGGTCGTTCATCTACGTGCCGCCCGGNNACGATCCAGAACTGGTCGAACAACGTCTACAACCTCGTCACCAAGCGGGCCGTCGCCTACAAGAACGCCACGATGGAGTGGATCGACGGGAACTTGGGGAGCAAGCTCACGATGAAGTACCCGGCGGTCTGGCTCATGGAAGAGGGGGCGCACGGTGAGGTGCTGTCGATCGCCTTCGCCGGCGAGGGCCAGCACCAGGACGCCGGCGCCAAGATGGTGCACGTCGCTCCGCACACCACTTCGCTCATCACCTCCAAGTCGATCTCGAAGGACGGGGGGCGAGCCGGCTACCGGGGTCTGGTGCGGGTGGAGCCCGGCGCCGACCACGCCCGCTCGTTCGTGCGCTGCGACGCGTTGATCCTCGACGAGGACTCGCGATCGGACACCTACCCCTACATGGAGATCGAGGAGTCGAACACCCAGATCGGCCACGAGGCGACGGTGTCGAAGGTCGGCGAGGAGCAGCTCTTCTACCTGATGAGCCGCGGTCTCACCGAAGAGCAGGCGACGGCGATGATCGTCGCCGGCTTCATCGAGCCGATCGTCAAGGAGCTGCCGATGGAGTACGCCGTCGAGCTCAACCGCCTCATCGAGCTCCAGATGGAAGGCGCCGTCGGCTGATCGGCGGCGCGCCGTCGGGGAGCCGGCGGCGCGATCACTCCCGATCGAGCGGGATCGAGCCGTCGACCTCGTGGGCTGCCGCGTGGTCGTCGATGGCGTGGAGATCGGCCCAGGTCGGCAGGTCCGAGACGTCGGTGACGTCGATGGCGGCCAGGTGCCGGGTCACCGGGCCTCCCTCGCTGTCGAACGCACGGGCGCGCCGAATCAGGTCCGCCGCCGCTGCGTCGATGCGGCGGTGCTGCGCGAGGTGCTCCGGCCACGATCCGACCACGAACAGCTCCGTCATTCGTGTCGCGTCGGCGACATTGCGATAGAGGCGCCACCGTTGCGCACCGGTGCGGAGCCGGACCATGCGCAGCTCGTTCATCGTCTCGAGGAACGGCACGAGATCCTCCTGGGCGATGACCCACGTGTTGAGGATCATCACCGGGCTGCCCTCGACGTGATCAGGGTGCGGCGCCGTGGCGAGGTCTCCTTCGTGCTCGATGCCGGCGACGTCGTCGAGGCTCGGCACCGGCAGACGCAGCCCTACGAAGCCGAGCAGCACGGCGCTCGCGGACGACAGGATGATCGCCAGCGAGATGCTGGTGCCCGTTGCGAGGGCCCCAGCGAACAGCGATCCGATCGGGAAGATGCCGGAGAACGCCAGCATGTAGAGGCTCATCGCCCGTCCTCGTACCCAGCCGGGTGCGAGCAACTGGACCGTGGCGTTGAGCGTCGACAGGGTCCACACCCAGAACAGGCCCGTGACCGCCATCGCCACCGCCGAGAGCACGGGCTCGGTCGAGAGCCCGACGCCGATGCCGCCGATCCCGAACCCTGCGATGGACGCGGCAATGGTCCGCGGGCCGAGACGGGCGGTGGCATCGCCACGCGTGAATGCACCGGCGAGGGCCCCGACGCCCATGGCCCCCAGCAGGAAGCCGTACATCACCGCAGACCCGCCGAGCACCTCTTGGGTGAGGTTGGGGAGCACCGCTTGCACCGACGCCGACGTGATCGCAAAACCTGCTGCGATCGCGAGGAGCAGTCGGAAGACGGGCGTGTAGCGGGCGTAGCGAAGACCGGTGGCAACGGCGCCGCCAACGGACGTCGTCTCGTCGGCGCGGAACCGCCCGCCGAAGGATGCGATGACGGCGATGACGCCGACGTAGGAGAGTGCGTTGATGCTGAACGCCGCGCCAGGGCCGAAGGCGGCGACGACGAACCCGCCGAGGGCCGGCCCGACGGCGCGGGCGACGTTGAAGGCGACGGAGTTGAGGGCGACCGCGCTCGCCACCATGCCGCGGGGCACGAGGTCCGGGACCAGCGCCTGCCAGGCAGGCAGGTTGAAGGCGAGGCCGGTGCCGAGGGCGAGACCCAGCGTCAGCAACGTCGGTGCGCTGAGGCGGTCGAGGAACCAGAGCACGGCCATCGTGACTGCCGCAAGCCCCATCATCGACTGCGCCGCGAGCAGCAGCTTGCGGCGATCGAGCACGTCGGCGAGGGCGCCGGCGAGGAGGGCGACGAAGAGCAGCGGCAACGTGGTCGATGCGGTCATCGCCGCCACCCACAGCGGTGACCCGGTGAGCTCCAGCATCAGCCACGAGGCGGCGACGGCCTGAAGGAACGACCCGAGGTTGGAGAAGACCGACGCAAGCCACAGGGCGCGAAAGCGCGGGACGCGAAGCGGTTCGACGGCCGAGGAGCTCACGGCCGCACGCTAGACACGAGACGGCGCCGTCGAGCACGACCTCCGGTTCGTCACGCCTGTCGAGATCGCAGGATGGCCGCCGGGGACCTTCGCCCCTAGCCCGCAACCGGTCCCGATCGCATTCTGCGAGGGTGGATGCACACGGTGACGCCGCCACGTTCGGCCCCACTGGCCGAACCGACTGGCCGGGCATGGCCTGGTCGGCGGGGGTGTCGCTCTTCCTCGTGGCCCACGCCGTCGCCCACCTGGTCGGCACCTCGCGTGCGTTCCAGGCCGCTGACGACGGCGAGTCGCTCGACTACCTGGGAGGCGCCTGGCGGATCGGTGATCCGTCGCTCCTCCGCCTCGTCGGAATCGCCTGGGCAGTGGTGGCCGTCGCTTACGTGGCAGCGGCGATCGGCGAGTGGTTGGGCTGGCGAGCGTGGTGGCAGTTCGTGGCGGTGGTCACCGTGTTCTCACTCGGGCTCTCGATACTCGGCCTGTGGGAGGCCTGGGTCGGCGTCGTGATCGACCTGACGATCCTGGCGATCCTCACCTCCTGGGTGCGGCGGGCGCACGCAGCCTGACGGGACGGTCCGCCGCGTTTTCTGTCACACCGTGTCGATAGTGTTCGAGCGCGTTCGTCGGACGGATGTACGCCCCCGAAGGAGGAGGACCGCAATGGCCGTCACGCATCCCCATGGTCTGTTCTCGTGGACCGACCTGTCCCTGCCCGACCCCGCCGGCGGACGGGACTTCTATGCCTCGCTGTTCGGCTGGGACGCTGCAGATCAGTTCGATCCCGAGGGCAACTACATCTACACGATGTTCACGAAGCGCGGGAAGTCGGTCGCCGGGCTCGGCCCGCAGCCCCCCGGGATGGAGGGCTCCGGCATCCCGCCGATGTGGCAGTCGTACGTGAACGTCGATGACGTCGACGCCACCGTGGCGAAGGTCACCGAGCACGGCGGCTCCGTGATCATGCCCGCCATGGACGTGTTCACGTCAGGTCGTATGGCGATCGTCGCCGATCCGCAGGGCGCAGTGTTCAGCCTGTGGCAGGCGGGCGACCACCCTGGCGCGGAGACCTTCAACAACCACGGCGAGCTCACGTGGAACGAGCTGGCGACCCGGGACACGGAGGGCGCCAAGGCGTTCTACGCAGCGGTGCTCGGGTGGGAGTTCGAGGCGTTTGCGGGCCCGAGCGAGTACTGGCTGATCAAGATCGAGGGCAAGTCGAAGGGCACGCTGCACCAGGACGACGATTACAACGGCGGCATCATGGCGATGGACGAGAACTGGCCCGCCGACCTGCCGCCGCACTGGATGGTCTACTTCCTGGTCGACGACACCGACGCCGCTGCGGCCAGAGTCGAGGAATTGGGGGGCAAGGTGAGCGTGCCTCCGTTCGACTCGTCCGCCGGGCGGATCGCGGTGGTGGGGGACAGCCAGGGAGGGACGTTCTCGATCATCGCAACTCCCGCCCAGCCGTAGCACGGGCATCACGGGCGAACCTCGGCCGCCACTCGGGTCGGGACCGGAGATCACCGGCCCGAGGGCGGCGGGGAGCCCCGCCTCGGGTTCGGCCCGCGCTCCGATCGCGGCGTGAGCGTCCTTGGCTACGCTCGCTCCCTATGCGGATCGTCGTCGCAGACTGCACCATCGACTACGAGGGGCGGCTCAGCGCCCACCTGCCGATGGCGACGCGGCTCATCATGGTGAAGGCCGATGGGTGCGTCGCCGTGCATGCCGATGGCGGCGCCTACAAGCCCCTCAACTGGATGAACGCCCCCAACCACCTCGAGGAGGAGGACGGGCGTTGGGTGGTGTCCAACCCCAAGGGAGAGCGCCTCACCATCACCTTCGCCGAGATCCACTTCCAGACCTCGGTCGAGCTGGGCGAGGA
>DKBA01000197.1 GCA_002450985.1 Acidimicrobiia bacterium UBA6912 | reverse complement strand
ACGACTCATGGCGCAGCAGTGACCGAGAGCGGGGGATGAGGCGGGCTCACGCTGAGGCCCCGAGACGGCGGCGCTGATGCGGACCGCTGCACGTGCGAGCACGCAATCGGTCGTCGCGTGACGTGCCGAAACTGAATAGCCATGGCGGACACCGTCCCGTACGGTGCCTCCGCACATGGCATCGTCACCCAGAAGAGAACCGGAGACAGCGTGGGAATCGACGAGGAGATTGCAGGCATCTCGACGCCGGATCGCGTGACGACGTCCATCGGAGAACTGACGTTCTTCGACGGCGTCCCGTCTCAGGAGACGGTCGGCCTGGCCTATGACTACATCGACCGGGCCCGCGGTGTCGAGGTGTTCCTCAACGCGATGCCGGGCGCCTCCGTGTACGCGCTGGTGAAGGGCCCCGAGGCCATCGGCGTGTCGAGGGTCGGCCAGGTCATGCTGTTCGACGGGTTGATGGACTCGGCCTCGCTCTTCCTCACCGGCAACACGTCGACGCTGTACGCCCTCCCGGTGATCGACCTGCGGGCCGACGGCCCCACGGTGGTCGAAGTGCCCCCCGGCATGCTGGGCGCTTTCAACGACATGTGGTTTCGCTACGTCGGCGACCTGGGACCGGCCGGACCCGACCGGGGTGAAGGCGGCACGTACCTGGTCCTCCCTCCCGACTACGCGGGTGATGTCCCGGACGGCTACTTCGTCGTCCGGCCGCGCACGTACGGCGTCTGGACCTTCATGCGGGGCTCCGTCGCCGCCGGCCTCGAGGCCGGTGTCGCCAACATCGTCGACAACCTCAAGGTGTACCCACTCGCCCGCCGGGACAACCCACCGGACATGGAGTTCATCAGCGCCTCCGGGAAGGCGTTCAACACGATCCACCCCAACACCTACGAGTTCTACGAGCACGTGAACGAGTTGGTACAGAAGGAATCCGACGAGATGCTCGACGTCGAGACCCGAGGCCTCTTGGCTTCGATCGGCATCGTCAAGGGTCGGCCGTTCGAGCCGGACGACCGGATGAAGGCGATCCTGACCGATGCGGTGGCGATCGGCAATGCCATCGCCCGATCCATCGTGTGGCATCCTCGAATGAGGGGGGCTCGGGTCTATCCGGACTCCGACAGCTCTTGGGTGATGGGGTGGGTGGACAAGGACGTTTTCTTCGAGAGGGACGGCTTCCGCAACCTCGACGCCCGCGTGATGTTCCATTACCCCTACACGGCAGTGACCCCGGCGATGGCTGTGAGCATCCCCGGCAAGGGCTCGGACTATGCGATTGCGTTCCTCGACTCAGCCAGGCAGGCCTTCGACGGTGCTGGAACGTATCGGTTGCATCTCCCGCCGGATGTGCCGGTCAACAACTTCTGGGCGGTGACCCTCTACGACACCCAGACGCGATCCCAGCTCCAGACCGGCCAGCGGTTCCCCACCGTTGGCAGCGCCGACCCCAACATCGCGGCCAACGACGACGGCTCCTACGACATCTACTTCGGTCCCGAGCCGCCCGCCGGCCACGAGCACAACTGGCTCGAGACCATCCCCGGAAAGAGTTGGTTCGCCGTACTCAGGATGTATGGTCCCGAGCAGCCGTGGATCGACAAGACCTGGCGACCCGGCGAGATCGAGCGGCTGACATAGGAGACGAAGCGTGATCTGGGCACTGCTCGCAATTCTCGGTGTTCCGATCTGGCTGATCGTCGGAGCACTCACCGCGGCGATCGTCTCGCGCCGGAGGTTCAAGGCCCAGCCGGGAGTCTTCCGTCTGAAGCTGCGGGACCCGGACCAGGAGAGGTGGCCGCGGCGCAGCGCGTACGGACGGGTCATCCACGACGTGCTCGTCATCAACTCGGGGGTCGCCTTGGTGCACACGACGGTGCGAGGAGTCGACCGGGTTCGGGACCACCAACTTCGGGCACCGATCGCCGGTCTCGATGAGGCGGAGACGTTCGAGCTGACCTTCGACGACGAATCACGGACACTGGTCGCGGTGGACCCGGCGGCAGCGGCACAGATCCGGTCCATGGATCGAGCCGCCGCTCGGGACGTCGTACCGCCCGCCTCCACCTGACGGCGCCCCATCCAGCACGCCGCCGATTGGACATAGGAGGAGCAATGACGCAACCGACGACCGACGGTGGTCTCCAGCCCCTCCGGAGGAGGGTCGAGTCCGCCGCCGCGGCCGGTGTCGTGTACGCGATCCTCGCCGTCGTGGCGCTGCTCCTCATCCAGTCGGTCCCTGCCCCCTCGTCGACGGAAGCCGAGTGGGTCGAGTGGATCGGCGACGTCGGCAACCGGCGAGCGCTCTTCGTCGCTCTCAGCCTGGCCAGCATCTCCTCAGTGGCGTTCCTCTGGTTCGTCGCCGTCATTCGTCGGCGGATCGGGGAGAGGGAGGACCGCTTCTTCTCGACCGTCTTCCTCGGGTCGGCACTCGTCCACGTCTCCCTCTTCCTGGTCATGGCATCGGTGGCAGCAGCTCCGGCGATGCTCCCTCGAACCGACTCGCCGATCGGATGGGACGTGTTCCGCCTCGCCGAAGGCACCGCACTCGGCATCCTCCTCGTCGCCGGCCCCAGAATCCAGGCGGTGTTCGTTGCCAGCACCTCGACGTTGTTCCTCCGCACCGGCGTCGTGCCTCGGTGGCTCGCCTATCTCGGCTACAGCCTGGCGGTCGTCATGTTCATCGTGCCCATCGTGGCCACCCCGATGGGGGTCGGGCTCCCTGCGTTCGTGCTGGTGTCGAGCATCACGATCTTCTTCAGCCGCCGCCGTATCGAGGATGCCTCATCGTGATCCGGTTACCGAAGCCGTGAGAGCTCCCGCACCGTGGCTCCGTGGGTATCAACGGTCGTGGCTCACGGCTGACGCAGTCGCCGGGATCACCGTCTGGGCGCTCCTCGTGCCCCAAGCCCTCGCCTACGGGCAGCTCGCCGGCCTCCCCCCGGTCCACGGCCTCTACGCCGCCCTGGGGGCACTTGCCCTGTACGGCCTGTTCGGAACGTCCCGCCATCTCAATGTCGGCCCGGAAGCAACGGTGGCGACCCTGGTGGCAACGACCGTGACCCCGCTCGCCGCCGGCGATCCCGAGCTCTACGTCACCCTCGCTGCGGTCCTCGCCCTTCTCACCGGTGGCGCGCTCGCGCTCGGCGGTCTCCTCCGGCTCGGTGCCGTCACCAGGCTGCTCAGCGTGCCGGTGCTGATCGGCTATATCACGGGTTCGGCGCTCGTGATCATCGGGGGCCAGCTCGACGATCTCCTCGGCATCGACCTGCCGGCGGGGGACTACCACACGAAGGTGGGTGCCGTGGTGCGCAATCTCGGCGACCTCAACGCATGGGACGCCGGGATCGGCCTGGTGACGATCGTCGCGCTGCTGGCGTTGCGCCGCCTCGCCCCGAAGGCGCCGTCGTATCTCATCGTGGTCGGACTGGCCATCGCCGCCACCGCCGCCTTCGATCTCGACGGCCGAGGCGCGAGCGTCGTTGGCGAGATCACGGGCGGCGTTCCGACACCGTCGTTCACCGGGCTCGAGATCGGCCACGTCGTGGACCTCCTGCTCCCTGCCCTGGCCATCGGCTTGCTGGCCTACGTCGACAGCATCGCCACCGTGAAAGCCGTTGCCCAACGTGAGGGCTACGAGATCGACGCCGATGCCGAGTTCTTCGGACTGGCCGCCGCCAATGTGGGCGCCGGCCTCCTGCAGGGCTTCTCCGTCAACGGGAGCCAGTCGCGGAGCTTCACCGCTGCCGGCGTCGGCGCCCGATCCCAAGTCAGTGGCTGGATCGGTGCGGTGCTGGTGCTGATCACGCTGCTCGTGCTGACCCGGCCCTTCGAGATCCTCCCCTCCGCCACACTCGCCGGGATCGTCATCGTGGTCGGCATCGGCCTGGTCGACGTCGCCGGGTTCCGGCGGCTGTGGAGGATCCGGCGCTCGGACTTCGCCTACGCCGCGGTCACCACGGTCGGGGTTCTCGCCTTCGGCATGCTCGTCGGCGTCGGTGTCGCCGTCATCGCGTCGCTGTTCGACGTCGCCAGGCGAGCGATGAACCCCCGGACGGCGGTCCTCGTGCGCGTACCCGGCTCGGATCGCTACTCCGACGTCGCCGAGCACCCAGACGGGGAGGCCACCGCGGGGCTGGTGGTGTGCCGCTTCGACGCGCCGCTCATCTTCGCCAACGTCGATGAGCTGATCGACGAGATCGAGAGGCTGCTCACCGAGGCCGACCCCACGCCGACCGCAGTACTCGTATCGGCGGAAGGCATCACGGATCTGGACGTCACCGCGCTCGATTCCCTGAGCGGATACGTCGGGGAGTTGCGGACGCGGGGTCTGGGCTTCGGCATCGCCCGGCTGAAGGCCGAGTTGGTCGACGAGCTGGAACGGGCCGAAGCGGTCGACGCCTTCGCCGATGCGTACTTTCTCGAGATCGACGACGGAGTGGACGCGTTTCGCGCGGGCACCTTCGGAGGGGATCGCGACGCGATCGGCGCCGGCTCTGAGGAGGAGTCGTGAGCAATCCGACGGGCGGCCGCGACGACGCTGCCGCAGGCATCGAGCGCCTCTCGTGAGCGAGCAGCGAACCCCCTTGG
>DKBA01000036.1 GCA_002450985.1 Acidimicrobiia bacterium UBA6912 | reverse complement strand
CGGGCGATCGTCGTTTCTTGTCGCACCTGGGCGGTACGTTGTGGTGGTTGTCGATCGAAGAGGTGTCGTCGTGAGGAGCATCGCCACCGCCCCGCCGGAGGTGCGGCCGCGGGCGGTCCGTGTCGGGCGGCTCCACGCTGTGGTGGCCGATGCGATGCACGCCTTGCTCACCGAGTTGGCCGGGTTCGATGCCGATGAGGTGTGGAAGGCCGACGGTGCCACCGACATGGTGTCGTGGCTCACGTGGGAGCTCGGCGTGTTGCCTCGCACCGCTCGGGGTTGGCTCGAGGTGGCTCATGCGCTCGATGATCTGCCGGAGCTGCGGCGCTGCCTCGCCACGGGTGCGCTGTCGCTCGACCAGGTGCGGGCCCTGGTGACGATCGCCACGCCTGAGACGGAGGCCGAGCTGGCCGAGGAGGCGGTGCACATGACCGCTACCGAGGTGGCCCGCATGGTCCGCACCCGGCGGCAGGTCACGAAGGAACAGCTCGAAGAGGACGAGGCGAAGCGGTCGGTGACGTGGTCGTGGACCCAGGACGACCGGTTCCTGCACCTCCACGGCACGCTGCCCACCGCCGAAGGCGCCCTCGTGGAACGAGCCTTGTTGCGGATCGCTGCCGAGGAGGGCCCGCTGGAGAACGGCACCTACCGAGAAGCCTCCGAGCGCGCCGCCGACGCCTTCGTTCTGATGGCGTCAGAAGCCCTCGCCCGCGACGGNNCACCGACGGGCCGGGCCGCATCCCGATCGGCATCGGCCGCACCTCCCGCAAGATCCCTCCATGGCTCGCCCGACTGGTGCGAGACCGCGACGGTGGTTGCCGGTTCCCCGGCTGCGGCCGCACCCGCTGGACCCAGATCCACCACATCTTGCACTGGGCCCACGGTGGCCGCACCGACCTGCACAACCTCATCACCCTCTGCGGCCTCCACCACCGCATGCTCCACAACGAAGGATGGGTCATCCGCGGCGACCCCACAGGAAAGGTGCAATGGGTCAGTCCCCACGGGTGGACCCTCCAACCCACCCGCACCCTCGCCGCCCGCCACCCCACCATCCGCAGCCTCCACACCGTCATCGACGGCGCCTACCACCAACGCCTCCAACACGCNNGCCGCACCCGACCCCGGGCAATGACGACTGCCGGCGCCCGCCCACCGCGGGCAACCCGACGCACCGCGCAAATCTCGCCATGCCCGACACGCCGGTCTTGCCAAGCGGGATCGCTCCCGAACGATCGCTTGCGCAGCGAACTGCAGATATCCCGAGAAAGTTTGGCAACCGAGCAGCCGATCAGAGCGCCCGTGGCCGCAACAGGACAGTCCCTGAACGGTGATGATGCGGTTTGCGCAGGAAAACCGCCGAGGACTTGCCCCGGCGAGTCCCGTGGGCCCGGTGGGACTCGAACCCACAACCGTCGGATAAAGGTCCGCTGCAGGGCACCCCGCTGGCGAGGCGATCTGCCTCGAAACCGTTGTGGCGCAGGGGGTCTGGACTTTCATCGCTGCGTGACGTTTTGCGTCGCTTTGCGACCTCATACGGACAAGGCACGGACAAGACGTACGCCTCGGCGTCCCTATCCGAAACTCACCGGTATCGGGATGCGGATCGCCGCGGCCATTGCGCCGCAGTAGCCGGGTTGCGGTTCAGTCTGTGCCGAGGGCCCGGTGGAGGAAGGCCGCCATCTGGGCTCTCGTCACGTAGGTGGCGGGGCAGTAGCGGTCGTTGTCAGGTGGGTTGCAGCCCTTGGTGACCCCCGCTGCACCGAGTCTGTCGATGTCGGCTTCGAAGATCGAGTCGTCATCGTCGACGAACAGGTCGCCGCCACCANNCAAGAACGCAGCCATTTGCCCCCGCGCGACGTAGTCGTTGGGGCAGAACATGTCATTGTCCGGTGGGTTGCAGCCCTTGGTGATGCCTTCCCACGCCAGCCACTCGATGTCGGCTTCGAAGATCGACCCGTCGTCGTCGGTGAAGGGCTCGTACCCATTGGGAGGACCCTCGTGAACATCAGTCACGTTGACCGTGACCGTTGCCGTATCCGACAGTTCACCGTCGGAGACCGTGACGGTGAGGACGTGCTGGGTGGTGGTCTCGTAGTCCAACTCCCGAGCCGTCGTCACGATCCCCGAGGAGGCTCCGATGCTGAACAACGGTCCCGCGTTGCCCACAGTGATCGCAAACGACAACGGATCTGCTTCCGGGTCTGATGCCCCACTGTCCCCAGTTCGGTACCCACCGCCGTGTCCTCGGCCACGGTCACCGAGAAGCCGACCGCAGTGGGCGGGCCATTGACAGACGCGACCCGCGTAGCGAACACATCAGCGTTCCAGTTGGTGTCGCCCGGCACAAGATTCGTGGATCCTGATGAGTAGGCGATAACCGCACCGTCAGCCGAGACGACAGGGTCATAGCTCCCCGAGTCCCCTTGCGTGCCGTCGGACGCAACGGAGGCCTGGATCGTCGCTCCCGTTGCTACGTCGTGGAGGAAGACATCGGTCTCGTGGTTGGTGTCACCGGGCACCAGGTTGTCTGCGTACGACTCGAACACCAACACCGTGCCGTCAGCCGACATTGCCGCGTCGACACTGTCGCTGTTGGCCTCCGTTCCGTCCGATGCTACCGATGCCCGAATCGTCGCGGCCGTGGTGGTGTTATGCAGGAACACATCGTTCGCGCCGTTGGTGTCGTTTGGCACGATATTGTCCGCAGTGGATTGGGAGGCGACGACCGTTCCGTCATCCGAGATTGCGGGGGCTCCGCTGCTGCCGTCTGCCTGGGCTCCGTCGGGCGCAATTGAGACCAGCGTCGTCACCCCCGTTGACACGTCGTGTAAGAACACGTCACCGACGCCGTTGGCATCGCCCGGCACAAGGTTGTCCGCTTCCGATGAGAAGGCCACAACAGCGCAGCCGGCCGAGATGGCGTGTCCGCCCCACGCCGCCGCGTTGGCTTCCGTGCCGCGTAGGTGAACAGCTTCCAGGACAGCATGCCCAGGCCGAGGTCGTCTGACGCTGATCCGTAGCGCTCAATTCGTGGCCGCCGACACTGGCGACCCTGATCGATCTACAGACCACCACTTCAACACCTACATAGAGGCTGGTGTAGCAAGAGGTGCGGACACCCCGTTGCATGTGATGTCGCAGGTCCCCGAATCGGGCAAGAAGTTCACACGCTGGATGTTCTGGGACCTAGAAGTGAACTGGTATCGCAACGATGCGGAGCGGATCGCCATCGCACATCGCATTGCGCGCATGTACCGGCGACGCGTCTTCCTCCCTGCATCAGCCCGAAGAAGTTCATAGTCAAGGGCCCGGCTGTTCGATAACTGGCGGAACTCGCGCGCCCCGTAGCAACACTACCCGTAGCCGCCCCCTCGCCGGGGTCACGCATCACGACGGCGAGACGGGCGTCTTCAAGCTTGCGGGCGCCGACTGCCCGGTTGGGTAGCGATCCAGGCTGGGGCCATACGGCCCTTGACTCGGGGTCCGAGTCGGACTGATCGTGAAGAGCGGAGCGGTTCGCCTCGGGCCGATTTGGGGAGGTTGCGAGATGAGAAACCAGATGATCGCTG
The DNA here is from genome assembly GCA_002450985.1 of Acidimicrobiia bacterium UBA6912. Taxonomy (GTDB): domain Bacteria; phylum Actinomycetota; class Acidimicrobiia; order Spongiisociales; family UBA5794; genus UBA6912. Next base: position 3,876 of record DKBA01000036.1, on the reverse strand, counting down.
GTCTTGTCTGTGCGAGTGTTCTGATTGCGGGTTGTTCCAGCGATCCAACCGCTTCGGACGAGTACCAGGACTTGGAGAGTCGGCTTGCCACCGTCCAGGAGCAACTCGATGAGGTGACCGGCGAGCGAGATGACCTAGCTCAACAGATAGAAGCAGCACTTGTCGAACCGTTCGACCTCGACGCGTTCGAGGTAGCTCAGGGCAGCGGCGACGCCGACCAGATCCGAGCGTTCTACACCGACGACGCGGTGATGATGCCGTTCGGTCACATCCTGGCGACACTCAACAGCCATCCCACGCCCGAATACTGGGATGTGAGTGGCCCCGACATGGTCCGCGAGGCCGCCGAGCACGAGGGTGGGACCTTCGAGTTCTTCGACATCAGGCGGAATGGCAACATGATCGTCACAGCGGGCCAATGGACGTTCCCTGAAGGCATGTTCCCTGACTCGGCCCAGACCATCATCAAGACCACCTCGATCCTTCACCTGCGAGACGGGAAGATCTGGCGGCACTTTGCCGACTTCGAGGTCTACGTGAACGGTGAACTGATGGACATGTGAGCGCACAACGAGGCACCTCGGCGTGCGTTCACCCATCACCTTCGCTCACCGAGAACCAGGCCAACTGGCGCGCCCCGTAGCAACAGGACCCGAGTCGACTGCCGCGCTGGGGTCTGCATCATGACCGCGAGACAGGCGTCTCCGAGCTTGGTAGAGCCGGTTATGGGAACAGAGGTTGTGACTTTGGTCCCTTGATTCCACCCTCGCTCTGGTCGTCCGATGGATCGTGGAGCGGTCGTCTGATGGTTTGCTCCATGGGGGTGACTGATGAGGAAGCGGACGATTGCGGGATTGGCCGCTGTGGTATTGGTGGTCGGTGCTTGTGGTGATGGCGGCACGGCTGCGACCGCTGATACAGCCGACCCGGCGACAACCGTGGGAGCTACTCAAGCGCCGACGACTGGGGCGGTGACAACCGAAGAGGTGGAAGCGCTCGTGTATGTGGCGATGGGTGACTCTTTGGGGAATACACCGGATGAGCCAGAAGGGGTGATGTGGCAGTACGCGGAGAGGCTGGAGCAGCATTTCGGCATGGAGGTAGATCTGCGCAATCGGGTCGTGGAAGGAATTGGCTCGCCGAGGATGCTCGATCAGCTCCGCACCGATGAAGACCTGCGTTCCGAACTGGCAGAAGCTGACGTGGTCACCACTGATATCCCAATCGACGTGTGGGTGAAGCCAATGCAGATTGTCGGTGGCTGGGGCGGTAACGACCCCGCAGACTGCGGCGGCGACGATCACGAGGAGTGTCTGAGGGGTGCCCTCGACCAATACAAGGCCGATACCGACGCCATCATCGACGAGATCGTGGCGATCTGCGACGACGACACGCTGATTCGTCTCTACGACAACTACATGCTCAACACGGGCTACAAACTGGACACCGGAACCCTCGACACGATCAACCCGTACTGGAAGGCGGGCATGGACTACGTCGAGGAATCCGCCGCACGGCACGGGATCCCCGTAGCTCAGGTGTACGACGAATTCATGGGAGCGGACGGAACCGACGACCCCTACGCCAAAGGGCTTCTGTTGGACGACCAGCTCCATCCCAACGCTAAAGGCGCAGCACTGATAGCCGATCTACTCGACAAGCTCGGGTACTCGCCGTAGCGCCGCGCATTACGGCACCTCAGCGTGCGTCCACTCACTCACTCCCCCGTCCACCGAGAACCCGGCCAACTGGCGCGCCCCGTAGCAACAGGACCCGTAGCCGCACCGTCGCCGGGGTTTCGGGTTGACCCCCACCCCTACCGCGGACATCGGCGGACTCGGTCGGACGTGTCCGAGAACAGTGATTATGTCAACCAGGTCTCAGTCGCATGCACACCTGCGGTGCCGCAGCCAGCCGCAGAGCCAGGCCCGCTACCCGTCGAGACAGCGAGACCGGGTGGTCGACAGGGTCACACCTGTTGGCGTCCCATTCGACATCGTCACCGTAGCCACGGCCTCGGTCACGAAATCGCCGCCACCGTCCAGGCTCTCCCAGGTGTCGGTGGTCTGGAACGTGTACGAGTCTGCGATTGCGTCAGCCACGGCCTTACCCGAACCGGTGCGCTCGTAGCCGTCATTGCTCATCGAGTCCGAGTACCTGAGGTGGACCAGCTCCCGTCCGTCGGGCCTTGCCTGCTCGAGTACCTCGATGCGGATCGTGCCTGTCACCTGCACGAACTCGCCCGTGCATGGGCTCGTCTGGTTGTAGTAGCCACCGAACACGGAGACAACGGCGTCATCTCGAGGTGACGCTGCCGTTGCCGGCGCAACCCCGAACAACAACGCCACCAAAGCCACAAACAACATCAAGCCGTTCCTGCGAATCGACATGGGACCTCCCCCTATGTGTCGTCACCAGCGGAACGGCTCACTATGAACCATACGCGGCTCCGCCAGCCGTGGGAGGCCAAATGTCCGGCCCGCCCGACTGAACCCCACCTCGACTCCCGCCCGGATCGCTTGCCCGCCAACCCGTTCCGCCGCCGCGCCCACTCACCCGCGTCGACTGTTGGTGACTCGAGAAGCGCGCTGGGAAGGCCGGGGCGGTAGCAACGGGACCCCCAACCCTCCCTCCGCCGGGGTTTCGGGTTGACCCCCACCCCGGTCGCGGACATGTACGGACTGAGTCGGACGCCACCACCGCGACCAGCTCACCCGCGGCTGCCCACCTCGAGTTGGGGTCAAGCCAGCCATCCCGGCCGCGGCCCTTCCCTGCCCCTGCTGCGGCGCCGAACCCTATGTCCGGCCCGACCGCCTGGATCTCGCCCCGATTCCCGCCCCGATCTCTTGCCCCCAACCGGATCCGCCGTCCCACCCACTTACCTGCCGTCGACCGTTGGGGAATCGGGAACCGCGCTGGGAGGGCTGGGGCGTGAAGAGTCCAAGGACTCTTGTGCGAGCGATCTAGGGGGGTTCACGCTGACTGGTGAGACCCGACCCAAGACATCAGGAGGGAAGAGCTATGACGGCCCCCACCGACCGTGCAACGAGCGACGACACCGCCCGAGTGGACCGCATTGAGCATCGCAACCGCGTGCTCACATTCACAGTCATCGCACTTGCTGTGGTGGTCGTCGTGCTTGGTGGATGGGTCATCTACAACCTCGTCGGAGGAACCTCCACATCAGAGGCAGAACAGGCGATCGATGCGTACAACACGGCTTGGGAGGAGCAAGATCCTGAAGCCCTGCTGGCCGTGGTGACCGATGACTTCCTGGAGGAGTACCACTGGTACACCCAGTTGGGTGACCAGCTCAGCGTCGGCTCAGAGAGCTGGGGTGCAGCTTCAGCTGCCTCATACGCTGCGACCACCGACTATCGGATTGAGCTTTCCGGGGAAGCGATCGTCGTCGGAGATGGCCCTTGGTTCGTGAGCGTGACCGAATCACAGACGGGCGGAGGCTTCCACTATGAGGGAACAGCAGGCTACGTCGTCGTCGACGACGATGGAACCCTCAAAGTGGCCAGGAAGTCCTGGATCGGGTCGCGGCAACCCGTGACTGGATAGGTGCGCGCTGCGATCACTCCGAACGCGTGGAAGGCGCACACGGGGCCGCCACCCATCGAAAGGCGACTGGAGCAGCTCGAACGGTGGCGACAAGACACCGAGGCTGACCTCAATGTGGAGGCCCGGCTGCTGCTCATCGGGTTCATCATGCTCGCGGTTCGGTCGGCCATCGACTCGGCGTGGTGCTGAATGGGTACGTGTTCCCGACCCGCACCCTGATGTCCGGCCCCCACCCACCGCAAGTGCGCCCACCATCACTCTCTCTCCCAAGTGTCGTAGGGCGCACTAGGAGCCTGCTGATTAAATCGC
>DKBA01000256.1 GCA_002450985.1 Acidimicrobiia bacterium UBA6912 | reverse complement strand
TCGCCCTCGCCACGATGGCCCTCAACAACCCGTTCCCGCGCATCACAGGACGGGTCTGCCCGCACTTCTGTGAGAACGTCTGCAACCTCGCCGCGGCCGACGATGCCGAACCGGTCGCCATCCGCGAGATCGAGCGGCGGCTCGGCGACGCGACGGCCGATCTCCCCCACCCCATTCCCGACGCGGATACCGGGATGCGGATGGCCGTCGTCGGCTCGGGGCCGGCCGGCCTCTCTGCGGCCTACTACTTGCGGCGTTCCGGGCACGTCGTCACGGTCTTCGATCGTCGCGATCAGCCGGGCGGGCTGCTCCGCTACGGCATCCCCGAGTACCGGCTGCCGGCGACGATCGTCGACGAGGAGGTCGACCGGTTGCGGGCGATGGGCATCGAGTTCCGCACCGGAGTGACCCTCGGCACGGACCTCACGTTCGACGACCTCGCCGGGAGGTTCACGGCCGTGTTCGTCGCCACGGGGGCCTGCATCGAGCGCCCGGTCGGCATCCCCGGTGAGCGCTTGATGGAACGGGGGCTCGACTTCCTCGAGTCGGCTACGCGGGGTGAGATCGCGGCACCTGGCCGGCGCTGCGCCGTCGTCGGCGGCGGCAACACGGCGATGGACGTGGCGCGCATGCTCCGCAAGCTCGGCGCCGACGTCACCGTGCTCTACCGCAGGACCCAGATGGAGATGCCGGCGATCTTGGAGGAGGTCGAGCGCGCCGCGGCCGAGGGTGTCGCCTTCGAGTTCCTCACCCAGCCGCGCGCCGTTGTCAAAGACGACGGCGACCTCGTGGTCACGGTCGAGACGATGCGGCTCGGCCCACCGGACGCCTCCGGCCGACCCCGGCCGATGGCGACCGGGGAGACCGCCGAACTGCGGTTCGACGCCGTGTTCGCCGCCACCGGCGAGACGGCGGACATGGCGCCGTTCCCTGCCGACATGCGCGACCCGGAAGGGTGGCTCACCCTCGGCGGCGACGGCGCCACCACCCACCGGTTGGTGTACGCAGGCGGCGACCTGGCAACCGGCCCGGCGACGGTGATCGCCGCCATCGCCGCCGGCCGCCGTGCGGCCCGGGCCATCGACCGCGAGCTCGGGCTCGACGCCTTGTGGCCGGCCGATCCGCCCGCCGAGGTGGTGCCGCCGGCCGACGTCAACGCGGCGTATGCCGCGCTCGACGGCCGCGTGCCGGAGCACCCTGCGGCGACGAGCGATCCTCTGGCCGAGGAATCGCTCACGATCAGCGAGGCGGAGATGCTCGCCGAGATCGCCAGGTGCCTGTCGTGCGGGCACTGCAACGCCTGCGGTACGTGCTTCGCCTTCTGCCCCGACGGCGCCATCACCTGGCACGAGGGCCCGGTCATCGACTACGAGTTCTGCAAAGGGTGCGGGATCTGTGTCGTCGAGTGCCCCGGCCACAGCCTGATCCTCATCAACGAGCGGGAGGCGAGCCATGCCTGAGCGTCTGCTCCTCACCGGCAACCACGCCGCCGCCTACGGGGCGATGCTGTCGCGGGTGGAGGTGATCTCCGCCTACCCGATCACGCCGCAGACGATGATCGTCGAGCTGCTCTCCGAGCTGACGGCGTCGGGCGAGCTGCCGGCCAAGTTCATCACGGTGGAGTCCGAGCACTCCGCCATGGCCGCCTGCGTCGGCGCCTCCGCCGCCGGTGCCCGTGCCTACACGGCGACGAGCGGCCAGGGGCTGGCGCTCATGCACGAGATGCTGCACTGGGCGGTGGGCGCTCGTCTGCCCATCGTGCTCACCAACGTGAGCCGGGCGATGGCGCCGGGATGGTCGATCTGGAGTGACCAGACCGACATCCTCTCTCAACGCGACGTCGGCTGGATGATGCTGTTCGCCGAGAGCGTGCAGGAGGCGCAGGACTTCGTCATCTGGATGTACCGGGTGGCCGAGCAGGTGTACCTGCCGGGCATGGTCGGCATGGATGCCTTCATCCTCTCGCACACCGCCGAACCCCTCATCGTCCACGACCGGGACCGGGTCGACGCCTATCTGCCGCCCTTCGAGCCGCTCTACGACCTCGACCCCGCCGACCCCCGCGCCTACGGCGGGCTGGTCAACCGTGACCACTACTTCGAGCTGCGCTACAAGGTGTACGAGGCGATGGAACGGGCCGGGCGGCTACTCGCCGAGGCGGGCGAGGAGTTCGCCGACGCCCTGGGGAGGCGCTACGCACCGGTCGAGGGCTACATGCTCGACGACGCCGAGTACGTCGTGATGTCGGCGGGGGCGATGACGTCGAACGTCCGCCAGGCCGTGAAGGACGCCCGGGAGCGGGGCATGAAGGTGGGGCTGCTGCGGCTCGTCGCCCTCCGCCCGTTCCCGTTCGCCGAGGTGCGGCGGCTGCTGGCGGGACGGCACAAGGTGGCGGTGCTCGATCGCAACCTGAGTCCCGGTCACTCCGGGATCTTCGCCCAGGAGATCCGATCCGCCCTCTCCGGGATGCCCGACGCCCCGCCGGTCTACGGCTATGTGATGGGCATCGGCGGGCGGGACGTCCGGGTGGAGACGGTCACCGAGACTCTCGACGATCTCGTCCGGCGCGACGAGCCGGATCTCGCCCTCTACGTGGGCGTCAAGGGTCTGCCGATCGGCCCCGTGCGGGCGTTCGAACAGATTCCGGTGCCGGTGAAGGTGGAGGTGGCGCGATGAGGTGGCCGGTTCCCGAGGCCGAGCACATGGACCCGGGCACGCTCGGGTGCCAGGGATGCGGTGGGGCGCTGTCGATGCGTCTCGTGCTCAAAGAGGTGGGTCCCGACGCCATCGCAGTGCTCCCGGCATGCTGCTGGTCGATCATCGACGGGCCGTGGCCGCTCCATGCACTCGACATCCCCGTGTTCCACACCGCGTTCGAGACCGCGGCGGTGGTCGCCACCGGCATCAAGGCGGCCAAAGCGATGAAGGGGGAAGACCCGACGGTGGTGGCGTGGGCCGGCGACGGCGGCACCTTCGACATCGGCCTCCAGGCGCTGTCAGGCGCCGCCGAGCGCAACGAGGACATCGTGTTCGTGTGCTACGACAACGAGGCGTACATGAACACCGGCATCCAGCGTTCGTCGGCGACCCCGGCGGGAACGTGGACCACGACGACGCCCGAGGAGCGACCCGAGCCGCGCCCGAAGAAGGACATCATGGGGATCATGGCTGCGCACCGCGTCCCCTACGCCGCAACGGCGACGGTCGCCTACCCGGGCGATCTCGCCCACAAGGTGCAGACCGCGGTCGCCGCCAAGGGCGGGATGCGCTTCCTCCACCTGCTGTCGGCGTGCCCGCCGGGGTGGAAGATGGCGGCCGACCAGGCGATCGAGGCGATGCGCCGAGCGGTCCAGGCCAGAGTGTTCCCGCTCTACGAGGTACGTGACGGCAGGGACTACACGATCACGGTGTGGCCGGAGCGCAACGTGCGGCTGGAGGACTACCTGTCGCTCCAGGGCAGGTTCACACCCCTCCTCGCCGATCAGGACATGCTCGAGCGAGTGAAGGCGGACGTCGCCGAGCGCTGGCGGCTGCTCGTCGAACGCCACGAGCACTCCCGTCGCCTCGTCGGCACCGGCCGCTGACCGATCGGGGCCGAGCCGTCAGTGGCGCACCCGTGCGTCGTGGTGGACCTTCAACATGCGCTCCACCGCGAGGCTCCACGGGAACTCCTCGGCCCGAGCACGCGCCGCCGACTCCCTGCGGTCACGGGGCGTCGCCATCACCGCCTGGATGGCGCGCGCCATGCCTGCCGAGGTCGCGGGCGCCGACCGGCCCCCATCGGGAGCGAGAAGCTCCACGGCACCGCTCGGCGCAGAGACGACGACGGGCGTACCGCACGCCATCGCCTCCAGTGCCACCAGCCCGAACGACTCCACCGGGCACGGCACGATCGCGATATCGGCCCTCGCCAGCTCCCCGGCGATGACCCGCCGGTCTCCCACGAAACCCAGGAAGTCGACGGGGAGCCCTCGAGCCCGCGCCCGCAGTGCGGGTTCCATAGGACCCGAGCCGAGGATGCTGAGGCCGACGTCGGTGCCGGCGGCTCGCAGGAGCCGGGTGACCTCGATGGCGAGCTCCGGCCGCTTCTCGGGCGCCAGCCGGCCCACGTAGGCGAGCCGCCATCGCTCGGTGCGAGCGGCGCGATCGGGTCGGGGACGGAAGGTGCCGAGGTCGACACCGAACGGCACCAGCGCCAGGTTGTCGGCCTCCACCCTCGTGAACTCGCTCGCAGCGAACTGCGAGGCGACCACGATCGTGTCGAACCGCCCGACCAGCCGGCGGTTCCACGCATCGACCAGCGGCTGACGGGGCAGCCACGGGGGGATGCGCAGCGAGACCATGGCGTCGAGGCGCTCATGGGAGAGGAGGACGGACGGTACGCCGTAGCGACGCGCCCATGCGGTGATGAAGACCATCGTGGACTTGTCGGACACCTCGATACGATCGGGACGCAGCCCTTCGAGCACGTCAACGACCGGGCGGATGTCGGCGATCACCCGGCACCCCGCGGCTGCCGGCACCCTTGGGCTGCGCACCGTGACGACGGTTGCACCTCCGACCGCGTCGACTCGGTGCTCGGGTCCGGGGACGACCAGCACCGTCTCGTGTCCGGCGGCGCGGTAGCCGGCACCGAGGTGATCGACGGCGACTCGCCGGCCGCCGGCGTGGCGCGGGCAGAAGTTGGCGAGCTGGACGATCCTCACGGCGCCTCCCGAGACGCGCCGGCAGCCACCGAGAGGTCTGCGCCACCGGTGCGAGCCTCTCCTGGGGCGGCGGCCGTCGAGTGCACGGCACTCCCGTCGGCAGGAGGGCACTCGAGGTTCGGGTTTCCGGTCGGCGTTGTGCGTGATAGTGGGGCGCACCTCGCCCGTGCTGAGTCCTCGGGCGATGTCGTCGATGGTCGCCACCGCTCACGTGGTGCGGGCCCGGATCTTCGTCGTGGCGCGGCTGATCGCCTCGCCGGTCTTGCGGTCGATGACCGCCGGCTCCACGGGCTCGCCGGTCTCCNNACGGCACGGCTCACCCCGAGGCGGCGCTGGATGTCGTCGAACCTCGTACGACCGTAGAGCAACTCCCGCAGGACGAGGGGCGTCCACCAGTCGCCGAGCAGGTCGATGACCCTGGCGATGGGGCACGAGGCTTCGTCGAATCGGGTGCGGCGCATCAGCCCACCGGCTCGACGCGTGCGGGCACGTGCTTGTGCCACGGCGTCCCCGCGAAAGGGTCCTGATGGCCGATCGATGTCAGCTCGTTGACCGCCACCCCAGTGACGGCTGGCAACCCTCCGTCGTCCGGGTAGTCGACGCCGAGCCCATTCGGGAGGGTGACGTGACCAGGCTGCACGGTGTCGGTGACCTCGACGACTGCGGTCAGCGAGCCCCCGGCCGTNNGCCGCATCCCGCTTCCGCCACGCGGGGTCGCGGAAGATCGTGTTGGCGGTGAACGAGCGGCGCTCGCCTGCGGCCAGCACGAAGGGGAACTCGGCCGACGTGAGACGCTGCGGCTCCGGGGGTAGGGCGGCGAGCACGTCGAGCATCTCCGGGATCGCCACGTTGAGCTTCCCGTCCATGGTCGCGACGCGTCGCCACGAGTCCTCCGGCTCGCTGTGAGAGAACACAACACCGGTGCGGGAGGCGAGCACGGCGTCGAAGAGCGCCTCGCCGAGCATGGGGCCTTCGCCTTGGAAGCCGGCGTTGCGGATCGACACCGGGTCGCGCAGCGCCGCCTGGTGGCACAGGCCCCAGAGCACCGCGGCCTGGGCGGCGTCGTCCGGAAGCGTCGGCCCCAGCGTGGCGTAGAGGATCACCGGCGCCAGACGGCCGAGGAGCGGATCGCCAGCGGTGGCGGCGGAGAAGGCCATGGCGAACTCCAACCGGCTGCGCCCGGCGGCCGCCCTCAGCTGGGCGAGCAGCGTCTCGTCGAGCACACCGAGGGCGGTGCACAGCCGGTAGTGGATCTCCGGCTCGGGAAGGGTGCCGGGGAGGGGGTCGAGGATCGGCCGTCGCAGCGTGAACACGTTCTCGGGGAACTCGAAGTTGAAGAACGTCGCCTCCCATTTCTCGTACTGCGAGGCCGCGGGGAGCACGATGTCGGCGGTGCGCGCGGTCTCGGTCATTGCCACGTCGATGACCACGGAGAACTCGAGGGCGGCCATCGCCTCCCGCCACTTCGGGCTGCCGGCGAGGGAGTGCACCGGGTTCGCCGACTCGATGATCATCGCCTTGTAGGCGCCGGGGGCGTCGCTCAGGATCTCATCGGGGATGACGTTGCAGGGCACGAGACCGGCGATGATCGGGGCCCCCACCACCGGGGAGGTCCTCTGCGAGCCTGCCTTGGCCTGGCCGATCGGCACCAGCATCGACGGGCTCAGCATCGCCCCGGCCCTGGCGAAGTTGCCGGTGAGGATCCACAGCAGCTTCTCCAGGTAGGAATTGAGGGTCGAGTGTGGTGCCATCTGGATGCCGAGGTCCTCGAAGATCGCCACCGACGAGGCTTCGCCGATGCGACGCGCCGCCGCCCGCAGCACCGAAGGGTCGAGCCCGCAGTTTGCGGCATGGCGGTCGACATCCACCGCTGCGAGCACCGTGCGGAGCGCCTCGACGCCGGTGACGTGGGCGGTGACGAAGTCCCGATCCACCAGCCCCTCGTCGAGGAGCACCTTCACCATGGCCGCAAGGCAATACGCATCGGTGCCCGGGCGCACCTGGAGATGGATGTCGGCCAGCTCGGCCGTCTCCGTGCGGCGCGGATCGATGACGATCATGGTGCGGCCCGGGTCGTTGGCGATCTCCTTCAGCGTGCGCCTGGCATGCGGGAGGCCGTGGGACTGCCATGGGTTCTTGCCGATGAAGACGGCCACCTCGGTGTTGCGGAAGTCACCGCGAGTCGCCGCTCCGATGTGGGCGTTCACCCAGAACTCACCGGTCTTCTCCTGGGCGAGGGCGCTCGAGCGATACCGCGATCCCAGCGCCGCCCGGGTAGCCGTGGCGTACACGCCGCAGAGGTGGTTTCCCTGTCCCCCGCCGCCGTAGTAGAAGATCGTCTCGCCCCCGTGAGCGTCCCGCACCGCGGCGAGCCGGGATGCGACCTCGGCGATCGCGGTGTCCCAATCGATCTCCTCGTAGCCGCCGTCCACGGTTCGCCGCATCGGCGACGTGAGCCGGTGGCGCCCGTTCTGGTAGTGGTCGAGGCGCAGCGCCTTCTCGCAGGTGTAGCCCTCGGATGCCTTGTGGTCCTTGTCACCGCGGATACGCACGATCCGCCGGCCCTCCACCCGCACCTCGAGCCCGCAGTTCGACTCGCACAGGATGCAGACAGTCTTCTGCCACGGGGTCTCGGCCATTGTGCGCACCTTCCTGGGTGAGTTCTACAAGCAAACTTACTGCCGGGACGCCTCCGAGGCAACCGGCCGGCTCGACGGCCACCTCTTCTCGCGGTGGTGCAATCTCCCGGTGACACCGGTCCGGCGACGTCCGCCTTGTCACACCGAGCTGGTAGACATCCCTGCATGTCTGCCATCGTCGAAGCAACGGGTCTCGTGAAGCGCTACGGAGAGGTCGTCGCCCTCGCCGGGCTCGACCTCGAGGTCGAAGAGGGCACGGTGCTCGGCCTGCTCGGTCCCAACGGTGCCGGCAAGACCACGGCGGTGTCGATCCTCACCACGCTGCTCGACCCCGACGAAGGCTCTGCCCGGGTGGCGGGCATCGACGTGATCCGCCAACCGGACGAGGTGCGCAAGCGCATCGGGCTCTCCGGCCAGTACGCCGCCGTCGACGAGAACCTCACCGGGTTCGAGAACCTCGACATGATCGGCCGGCTCTACCGGCTCGGTCGCTCCCGGTCCCGCACCCGTGCCANNCCTCCCGTGCTCTTCCTCGACGAGCCGACCACCGGGCTCGACCCGAGGAGCCGCATCGAGTTGTGGGGCGTGATCCGGGATCTCGTCGGGCGAGGCACGTCGCTGCTGCTCACCACCCAGTATCTCGAGGAGGCCGACCAGCTCGCCGACGACATCGTGGTCATCGACCACGGGCGGGAGATCGCCCACGGTCATCCTGACGAGCTGAAGAGCATGATCGGCGGCGAGCGCATCGAGGCGACGCTGCTCGAGGGCGACGACGTCGAGGCCGCCCACCGCATCCTCGCTTCGGTCGCCGCCGGTGAGGTGCAGATCGATCGCCGCACCCGCACCCTGGTCGCGCCGATCACAGGTGGCGCTCCCGCGCTGCGGGAGGCGCTGCGGGGGCTCGAAGCCGAGGGTATCGGCCTGCACGACGTCGGCTTGCGCCGGCCCACCCTCGACGACGTGTTCCTCACGCTCACCGGGCACCACGCCGACGGCGAAGAGGCGGTCGCTCCGCCGGCCGCAGCGACCACGGAGAAGGAGTGACGATGGAGCAACTCCGCTACGCCATCGCCGACGGCGCCGTCATCGCCAAGCGCAACGTCATCAAGATCAAGCGGGTCCCCGAGATCCTGGTGTTCGTGCTGATCTCCCCCATCATGTTCGTGCTGCTGTTCGCCTACGTCTTCGGCGGCTCGATCGACATCCCGGGCGGGTCGTACCGTGAGTTCCTCATCGCCGGGATCTTCGCCCAGACCGTCATCTTCGGCGCCACCTTCACCGGCGCCGGGCTCGCCGACGACATGCAGAAGGGCATCATCGACCGCTTCCGCTCCCTGCCGATGTCGCGCTCCGCCGTCCTCGTCGGGCGCACCGCCAGCGACGTCATCTACAACGCGGCGTCGCTCGTGATCATGGCGCTGAGCGGGCTCATCGTCGGGTGGCGCATCCACAACGGCATCTTCGACGCCCTGCTCGGCTTCGGGTTGCTGCTGCTCTTCGCCTACGCCTTCTCGTGGGTGATGGCCTACGTCGGTCTCCTGGTACCCAGCGTCGAAGTCATCAACAACGCGGCCTTCATGGTGATGTTCCCCATCACGTTCATCGCCAACACGTTCGTGCCCGCCGAGAACCTCCCGACGCCGCTGCGCGTCTTCGCCGAGTGGAACCCGGTGTCCGCCATCACCCAGGCGGCACGCGAGCTGTTCGGCAACATCCCGGCCGGAACGCCGGAACCCACGGTGTGGCCGCTCCAGAACCCGATCCTCTACACGCTGATCTGGGTGGTGGTCATCATCGCCATCTTCGCCCCGCTGTCGGTGCGCCGGTACCGCAAGGCGAAGAAGCGGGGCTGACCATGTCGGATGCGTACGAGTACGCCACCGGCGACCACGCGGTCGGGAGCCATCGCCACGGGGCGCACCTCGCCGTGAGCACGGCGCTCAGTCCGCGAGGTCGGGGAGCTGGAGGCGCTCGTACTCGGCGGCAACGCCACCTTCGGCGATCCTCCGATAGGCGGCGGGCACCCGATACCGCTCGAAGTCGAACAGCGTGCCTTTGTAGAACTTCGTCTGGTCGAGGTCGATGCGAGCGACGATCACCTCGTCACCGGTGGTCACCGCCTGACGTACGATCTGGCCGGAGGGTGCGATGATCGCCGACTGGGCAAGGGACTCGACGCCCTCCTCGACACCACCTTTGGCGACACCGATCACGTAGGTGCCGTTCTGGTAGGCGCCCGCCTGCATGACGAGGTGGTTGTGGAAGGCCTGGAGCGGGGTCTGGGTGGGGTCAGGGGCGTAGTGCAGCGGCGTGTTGTACCCGATGACCACGAGTTCCACTCCGCTGAGCCCCATCACCCTGTAGGTCTCAGACCAGCGCCGGTCATTACAGATCGCCATCCCAACGACGGCACCAAATGCGTTCCAGACGGGAAACTCATGCCCCGGCTCGAAGTAGCGGCGCTCGGCGTGCTGGAACAGGCGCCACGGCTCGTAGTCGTGGTGACCAGGGATGTGGACCTTGCGATAGACACCCACGGTCTGGCCGGCCCTGTCGACCATGTGGTACACGTTGTACCGGTGGTTGTCCGAGGTCTTGAGGGCGTAGCCGAGGGCGAAGCCGACACCGAGGCGGCGCGCCTCGTCCCACAGCGGCTGGGTGTGGGCGTTCGGCATCTCCGTCTCGTAGAACTCATCGGCCTCTTCGATGGGCATCACCCACCGGGGAAAGAACGTCGTCAGGGCGAGCTCAGGGAAGGCCACGAACTGGGCGTTCTGAGCGGCAGCGTCACGCAGCAAGAGGACGAGACGCTCGACGACCTCGTCGCGGGTATCGGCCCGCTGCACGGGTCCCATCTGGGCGGCAGCAACTGTCAGGTAGCGGGTCATCGAGACGTCCTGTATCGGTGCGGGAGCGTACTACCCGGCGGCGCCACCAGAGGCGAATCTCGCACGAGAACATGGGTTCCAGGGACTCGCGACCCCGTGGCCGCTCCCTATCATCTGCGCCCCATTCCCAGGAGCCGCCCATGAGCAGAGTCGTCCGTGCCGCCCTCGTCCAGTCCGAGTGGACCGGCGACAAGGAGTCGATGATCGACAAGAACATCGGCTACGCCCGCGACGCCGCAGCGCACGGCGCACAGGTCCTCTGCTTCCAGGAGATCTTCAGCAGTCCGTACTTCTGCAACGTCCAGGACCCCAAGCACTACGACGAGGCCGAGGAGATCCCGAGCGGACCGACGATGCAGCGTATGGTGGCGCTCGCCAAGGAGACCGAGATGGTCCTCGTCGTGCCGATGTACGAGCGAGTCGACGAAGGCACGTTCTACAACACCGCGGCGGTCATCGACGCCGACGGGACCTTCCTCGGCATCTACCGCAAGACCCACATCCCGCAGGTGGAGGGCTTCTGGGAGAAGTTCTACTTCCGGCCCGGCAACCTCGGCTATCCGACCTTCGACACCGCGGTCGGCAGGATCGGGGTGTACATCTGTTACGACCGCCACTTCCCGGAAGGCTGGAGGGTGCTCGGGCTGAAGGGAGCGAAGATCGTCTTCAACCCCTCGGCGACCACCCGGGGGCACTCCCGCTATCTGTGGGAGCTGGAGCAGCCGGCTGCGGCCGTGGCCAACGAGTACTTCGTCGGTGCCATCAACCGGGTCGGCGCCGAGGGGCTGACGGGGACCGACTACTACGGGTCGTCGTACTTCGCGAGTCCGCGCGGCCAGCTCATCGGTGGCCATGCGTCGGACACCGACGACGAGGTGCTGGTTCGCGATCTCGACATGGACCTCATCGAGGAGGTCCGCCGCCACTGGGCGTTCTACCGTGACCGCCGTCCGGATGCGTACGGCGCCATCTCCGACGCCTGACGCGACGCCGCCCCGTGCGGTGCCATCGGCTGCGGGCGCGGGGAAGCCGTCACCCGCCGGTCATGGCCGCGATGAGATCCACCGCCTCGGCTACGGCGTGTGCCGTGGCCGGAGACAGCTCGAATCCGAGACCGAGCTCACGAGCCGGGATCGAGATGACGGTGGCCTCTTCGGGGAGCGGACCGACGGTCGCCACGAGCGACAGCAGGCTCGCCGGATCGCCGTGATGAGTCATGATGCCGACGGTCGGCTTCCCAGCCGTGACCGGCCGGGTCGTGAGCTCTGTCACCCCGAGGTCGGCGTCCACGAAGACCACCCTCCCCCGGCCAGCAATCTCGAGCGCGAGCTCTGGCGTGAGCTGCGCCACCGACCGTACGGTGACACCCGGTAGCGCACGCTCGTCGATCGCCGCCGCGACCACCCGTCCGGCCCCGTCGTCGCGGCGCAGGTCGTTGCCGTAACCGATGACGAGCAGGTCAGTCACGCCGGACCCGGCACAGCGTCTCGCCGTCCGGGCCCACGAGGTCGATGACCAGCGGCATCTGGCCGATGGCGTGCGTCGAGCAGCTCAGGCACGGGTCGAAGGCGCGGATCCCGGCCTCGACCCGATTGAGGATGCCCTCGGGGATCGACGGCCCCTCGATCCACTCCCTGGCGATCTGGAGGACGGTTGCGTTCATCGCGAGGTTGTTCTGGCCGGTGGCGATGATCATGTTCACGTCGGTGAGGATGCCGTTGCCGTCCACGGTGTACTCGTGGAACAGGGTGCCCCGTGGCGCCTCCGACGCCCCGACGGCCTGGCGGCGATTGATGCCGGCCGTGGCCCGCACCTTCTGGTCCGTGATCTCGGGGTCGTCGAGGAGTCGCTGCATGTGCTCGGTGGCGGAGAGGATCTCTATGAGCCGGGCGTAGTGGTAGAAGAACGAAGAGTTGGCGACGCCCCCCGCCCGCTCCCGAAACTCGGCGAGCGCGGCGTCCCCGGCCGGCACGCCCATCGTCGTGCACACGTTGAGCCGGGCGAGCGGCCCCACCCGGTACGTGCCAGCCGCCGGATCGTCCCCGGGCGTCACCCGGGGCTTGAAGTACGGGGACTTCAGGTAGGAGTCGTGACGGCCCGCCTCGCCGAGGATGGTGCGGTAGTCGTCGGCGACGACGCCCTCAACGACCACAGCGCCGTCGGCGTCGACGATCCTCAAGTGGCCGTCGTAGTGCTCCCAGGTGCCGGCGTCGTTTGCGAGCCCCATGTGCAGGCTGGGGAACGACCCGAAGGCCCGCACCTCGCGGTCGAACCGGTCGAGCATGCCGGTGAACAGCACCAGCGCATCCCCGGCGGTCTCGCGCGCTTCGGCGAGGTTCTCCCGCAGCCGGTCCCTGGTCTCGGGCGTCATCGGCGAGGCGATACCGCCGGGCACGATGCCGGGAGAGTGCACTTTGCGCCCGGCGATCGCCTCGATCACCGACTGCCCGAAGCTGCGCAGCCGGATGCCCCGCCGTGCCAGCTCGGGCTCGGACGCCATCAACCCGAACACGTTCCGGGCGGCGGGGTCCGAGTCCATGCCGAGCAGCAGGTCGGGAGCGCTCAAGTGGAAGAAGCTCAGCGCATGCGACTGGATGATCTGGCCGAGGTTGGCGATGCGTCGCAGCTTGACGGCGGTCGGTGGGATCTGCACGCCCATGATGGCGTCACCGGTCTTGGCGGAGGCGAGCAGGTGGCTCACGGGACAGATGCCGCAGGTGCGGGCGGTGAGGCTCGGCATCTCCCACACCGGACGGCCCCGGCAGAACTCCTCGAAACCGCGGAACTCGGTGACGTGGAAGCGGGCGTCGGCGACCTCGCCCGCATCGTCGAGGGCGATGGTGATCTTGGCGTGCCCCTCGATACGGGTGACCGGGTCGATGACGACGAGGTCGTGCATGGTCCTTCTCCTAACCCGGCCTGATGTCTTCGCGAACGGGGTGGGTGCGCTCCCCGCCGAGCAAGGTCTCGACCGCCCGCCGGATCTCGGCCGCGCTGGGTGGGCACCCCGGCATGTAGAAGTCGACGGGGATCACCTTGTGCAGCGGGAGGACCTTGGGGAGCAGCGGCGGCACGATGCCCGCCGCGGCGGGGACCACGCCGTCGCGGTCAGGGCCTTCCACGTAGACCCGCTCCAGGATCGCCCGCGGGTCGCCGAGCGGGTTGCGCAGCCCGGTGACGTTGCCCGACACGGCACAGTCGCCGAACGAGGCGACCACCTTCGATCGGGTGCGAACGATGCGGGCGAGCTCGACGTTGTCCTCGTTGGCGACCGCACCCTCGACGAGCGTGATGTCGACGGCCTCCGGAAATTCCTTGATGTCGGCGATGGGGCTGTAGACGACATCGACCAGCCCGGCCAGCTCGAAGAGCCACTCGTCCATGTCGAGGAACGACATGTGGCAACCCGAGCACCCACCGAGCCACACGGTGGCGAACCGGGGCTTGCTCATGGCGCCTCCGGGTCGAGCCATTCGTGACGCTGTCGGGCGGCGGCCAGGAGGCGGATCGTCTTCGCCGAGTGCTGCATCTCGCCGACGGCGCTCCCCTGGTAGAACAGCGAGCCGGTGGGGCAGACCGCGACGCATTTGCCACACCACGTGCACGACGTGGATTCTCCCCACGGCTTGTCGAGCTCGGTCACCAGCTCTGCGCTGGCGCCGCGGGCGGCCACGTCCCACACGTG
>DKBA01000120.1 GCA_002450985.1 Acidimicrobiia bacterium UBA6912 | reverse complement strand
GGGCTGTTGCCCTGGTTGAAGATGATGATCGCCTCGGCTCCGGCCGCTTCGGCGTTGACGGCCTTGACCGAGAAGAAGCAAAAGCCGCGCTGGACGAGAGCGATGTCTGCCGGACCCGAGAAGTCGGCGCCGGCGAAGTCCGCCACCTCGCAACCGCTGGTGGAAGTCGCCGGGTCGGCCGGCCAGTCGGCGTTGCCGAGCGCAAGATCGATCGGGATCACGTTTCCGGTGACCTCGCCATAGCCGGTGCCGCTGAAGGATCCCGTCTCGTAGTCGGCCACGATCGGCGCCAGCTGGGTGAGCTCGCCGAGCGGGACGTACGTGAACGGGAATGGGTCGAGCTCGACGTCATACCCGGCAGCTTCGAGCGTCTCGACGACGTAGGCGACCGTGGCGTCGTAGCCGGGCGTTCCAGCCGCTCGCGTGCCGCCGTTGGCGTCGGCTGCGGCCTGGAAGGCCTCCTGGTGGCTGCGTACGCCCCCGATGGTGACGCATTCGAGCAGCTTGTCGATGGTGTTGTTGGTACGCGTGTCACAGGCGGCCGGGCCTGCGGTGGCTATCGCCGGAAGGCTCGCAACGGCGAGCACGGCCACGATGAACGCGACGCGAAAACGGACGGACATGTGGTGGGCTCCCTTCGTCGACTCCCCCATCCCCCGGGACCCTATAGGAGCCACTCCGCCGGTGGGCGCCCTCGTAGGCTCGGTTTTCGCGACCTGATCCCGTACTGCGAGCCGGCCCGTGCGGGAGCACGAACTCACGGCGATCCCGTACCGCCGCGGTACACCAGAACCGTAGGTTCGATCCTCGATGATGTAGGGGCTTGCCCCCACACCGCGGCCCTGGGCCGGAGTTCCGGGCACACCCCGGACACTCCGTACGTAGCCCGACTNNCCTTGACGATGTGAGGCTGCGCCTCACATCGCAGCCAAAGCGCCGGAGTTCCGGGCGCAGCCCGGAACTCCGTACGTTGACCATGTAGAGCTTCGCTCTACATGGTCAACGCCATGACCGCCTTCTGGGCGTGGAGCCGGTTCTCGGCCTGGTCGAAGACGGCGCTATTGGGACCGTCGATGACGCCGTCGGTCACCTCGATGTTGCGGTCGGCCGGCAGCGGGTGCATGTAGATGGCGTCTGCCTTTGCCATCGCCATCCGGCGCTCGTCGGTGATCCAGTCCTTGTACTTGTTGCTGATCTCGGTCGACCTGGCGGCATCGTCCGTGGTGAGCAGCGGGCCCCAGCTCTTGGCGTAGACGACATCGGCGTCGCGCATGCCGGCTTCGAAGTCCTCGAGGATCTCGAACGAGCCGTGTGCGCGGCGGGCGTTCTCCTCCGCCTGGGCGACGATGTCGGGCATCAGCGTGAACTCGGGTGGCCGGGTGAGCCGCACGTTCATCCCGAAGCGGGTGGCCAGCAGGATCAGGCTCTGCGGCACCGACATCGGCTTGCTGTAGCTCTCGGCGTAGGCGTAGCTGACGTTGATCGTCCTGCCGCGCGGATCGCCCTTGTACTCGATGATCGTCATGAGGTCGGCGAGGATCTGGAAGGGGTGGTAGATCTCGCACTGCATGTTGAGCACCGGCACCCGAGACGCCGCGGCGACGTCGCGGATGTACTGGTTGCCGACGCCCCAGTCGACCTGGCGAATGGCGATGCCGTCGTTGTAGCGACCGAGGATCTCACCGATCTCGGTGGCGGTGTCGCCGTGGGCGATCTGGGTGGTCTTCGACTCGATGAACTGGGCGTGGCCGCCCAATTGGGCCATCCCGGCCTCGAAGCTGGCCCGGGTGCGCGTGCTCGAGAAGAAGAAGAGCATCGCCAGCACCTTGTCGCGCAGATAGGCGTGGGGCTCGCCCAGGGCCCGCTTGCGCTTGAGGTCGAGGGCCACGTCGAGCACCGTGTCGATCTCGTTCTTCGTCCACTCCTGGGTCGTGATCATGTCCCGACCATGCAGATGGGTCTGCACATCTCCTCCTTTCGGCGCAAGCAAGCTTGCGCCGAGCTCTGTCTCATCGGCGCAAGCAGGCTTGCGCCGAACCCAATTCGTCGCCTTCGGCGGACCTCTCCTCATCGATGCGACGTCACGCCGTCGCATCGATGTCTGAGGGGGAGGCGCAGAGCTTCCCCCTCAGACTCCCCCTCGAAGGGAGGGGAACCGTCACACCGCTTTCCTTCGTATCAATCGAAACCTCAGCAGGTCGTCGCGGAAGAACGAGGCGGCGCGCAGCACCGGGCGATCCTCCGTGTCGTAGCCGGTCTCCTCGAACGAGATCGCCGGCGTCCCCGGGGCGACCCCGAGGGTGGCGGCGCGCTCGCCCTGCAGCGCCACCGGAACGATGTCGGACAAGTAGTACGCAAGCTGCCGGCCCGACTGGTCGGCGAGGAACCGGTAGATCGGGGCCCGGGCGTCTCTGCGCTTCGGCGATCCGGCCAGCGTCCCCGGGATCATGTTCACGGTGAGCACGACGGGTTCGTCGTTCTCCCGGAACAGCTTCTCGACGACGAGCACCTCGTCGCCCTCGGCGAGCCCCAGGACGGAGGCCACGTCGGGCCCCGCCGGCTCTCGCTCGAGTCGCAGCACCTCGACCGACGGCGTGTACCCGTGGTCGCGCAGCACGTCCTCGTACGACCAGATCTCCTCGAGCCGCGAGGTGATCTGGAGCCCGGCGGCGTTGACGAAGGTGCCGGCGCCCTGCTTGCGAACGACGACCCCTTCGTGCTCGAGACGGCTCAGCGCATCACGCACGGTGGTGCGGCTCACCCCGAGGTCGGCGGCCAGCTCGGTCTCGGCCGGGATGCGTCCATCGGGAAAGTCGCCGCGAACGATGCGGTCCTTCAGATGGGTCATCACCTGCTCGGTGAGTGAGGGGCTGCGGGCGATCATTCTCGGGCTTGTCCAGTCGGGTGATCATATTGTAGGATGGTATGACCAATCCAACAAGCCCGCCTCGAGGAGGAACGGCACCATGCGGAGCTTCGCAGGACGCGACATCTTGTCCCTCAAGGAATTCGAGCGAAACGAGTTCTTCCACATCTTCGAGATCGCCGACCGTCTCGAACCCATCGCCCGGGAACGGCGCAACACCGATCTCCTCTCGGCCAAGTCGCTCGTCACCGCCTTCTACCAGCCGTCCACCCGCACCCGGCTCGCCCATGAGGCGGCGATGCACCGCCTCGGCGGCCACGTGCTCGGCTTCTCCGACGCAAAGATGACCCGGGCGGGCGACTTCTACCAGGAGTCGATCAAGGACACCGTCCACATGCTCGAGTACTACGGCGACGTCCTCGTCATGCGCCACTTCCAACAGGGCGCCCCCCANNGAGCACCCCACCCAGGTGCTCACCGACCTGTACACGATTCAGAAGGAGATGGGTTCGGTCGACGGCAAGACCATCGTCTGCATCGGCGACCACCGCATGCGGACCATGCACTCCATCGGCTACGCCCTCTCCCAGTTCGATGCCGAGATGGTGATCCTGGCCCCGGAGGAGATGTCGCCGACGGAGGAGTTCCTCGCCGAGCTCGACGACAAGGGCACCGCGTGGCGCATCGCCGAGCACATCGACGATGTCATCGCCGAGGCCGACGTGCTCTACATGGAGCCGGTGGTCCAGCCCGACTACACCCAGTCCCGCCAGGAGAAGCAGGACGAGTACGGCCTCACCCCGGCGAACTACCAGGTGACCCGCAAGGTGATGGCGAAGGCGCCGAGCGGCTCCATCGTCCTCCACTCGCTCCCCCGCATGGACGAGCTCCTTCCGGAGGTGGACAACACCCGCCACGCCCGGTACTGGCAGGAGGCCTACAACGGCGTCGTGATGCGCATGGCCCTGCTCGCCCTCGTGCTCGGGGCGGTCGAGTAGCCATGCCCACCGCTGTCGTCGCCATCGGCGGCAACTCGCTCATCAAGGACAAGGACCACCAGACGGTCCAAGACCAGTACCAGGCCGCCAAGGAGACCGACCACCACATCGCCGCCCTGGTGGCGATGGGTTGGGACGTGGCGGTGAGCCACGGCAACGGCCCACAAGTGGGGTTCATCCTGCGCCGCTCCGAGCTGTCGGCCCACGAGCTGCACGAGGTGCCACTCGACGTCTGCGGCGCCGACAGCCAGGGCGCCATCGGCTACGCGCTCCAGCAGAACCTCCACAACGAGTTCCTGGCGCTGGGCATCGACAAGGGCGTGGCGACGCTCGTCACCCAGGTCGAGGTGGACGCGGCCGATCCCGCCTTCGCCAACCCGTCGAAGCCGATCGGCTCGTTCATGGACGAGGAGGCCGGCAAGCGCCGCATCGCCGAGGGCTGGGACGTCGTCGAAGACGCGGGGCGCGGATGGCGTCGCGTCGTCGCCTCCCCCCGGCCCAAGCGCATCGTCGAGCTGGACGCCGTGACACGCCTGCTCGACGCCGGCATGGTCGTCATCACCGTCGGCGGCGGCGGGATCCCCGTCGTCGCCGACGAGAACGGCAACCTGCACGGCGTGGCTGCGGTCATCGACAAGGATCTCGCCTCGGCGCTGCTGGCGACGAACCTCGGCGCCGAACTGCTGCTGATCTCGACTGCGGTCGAGAAGGTGGCGCTCGACTACGGAAAGCCCACCCAGCGCGACATCGACCAGATGACCGTCGCCGAGGCAAAGGCCTACCTCGCCGAGGGAACGCACTTCGCCAAGGGATCGATGGCCCCCAAGGTGCAGGCCGGCATCGAATACCTCGAAGCGGGCGGCGCGATGGTGATCATCACCGACCCTGCGCACATCGAGGATGCCGTCAAGGGGACGACCGGCACCAGAATCGTCCCATGAGCCTGACCGACGTCACCGGCATGCGGTGCGTGATCTGCGGAACGGTGCAGCCGGCCCGTTACGACGGGTACACGTGCCCGTCGTGCGGTCCCGCCGGCACGCTCGACGTGCAGTACGACTACCGGGCGATCTCGCAGCGCTGGTCGAAGGATGACCTCGCGGCCGACCGCGACGTCACGATGTGGCGCTACCGGCCGCTGCTGCCCATCGCCGACGATGCCGAGCTCCCCCCGCTCACGGTGGGCGGCACCCCCATGTACGACGCGCCACGGTTGGCGGCAACTCTCGGGCTCGCCAAGGTCTGGGTGAAGGACGAGGGCCGCCAGCCCACCGCGTCGCTGAAGGATCGCGCCTCGGCGATGGCCGTGGTGAAGGCCCGGGAAGCCGGTGCGGAGATCGTGACCACCGCCTCCACCGGCAACGCCGCCGCCGCCCTCGCCGGCATCAGCGCCAGCATGGGGCAGCGCAACGTCATCTTCGTGCCGAAGACGGCACCGGAGGCCAAGATCGCCCAGCTCCTCGCCTACGGCTCGACGGTGGTGCTCGTCGAGGGCAACTACAACGCCGCCTTCGAGCTGTGCACCGAGGCCGTCGACCGCTACGGCTGGTTCAACCGCAACACCGGCATCAACCCCTTCATGACCGAGGGCAAGAAGACGGCGTCCCTCGAGATGTGCGAGCAGCTCGGCTGGGAGCCGCCCGATGCGGTGTTCGTGAGCGTCGGCGACGGCTCGATCATCGGCGGCGTGCACAAAGGCCTGAAGGACCTGGTGGCGCTCGGCTGGATCGACCGTATGCCGCGCATCTACGGCATCCAGGCGGCCGGCAGCGACTACATGGTGCAGGCGTTCGAGAACGACGAGGACGTGGTCACCAAGCCGCCGATCTCTGCGGACACCGTCGCCGACTCCATCAGCGCCGACCTCCCCCGCGACCGGGTGAAGGCGATGGCCGCGGTTCGCGACACCGGCGGCGCCTACCTGCGGGTGAGCGACGAGCAGATGCTCGCCGCCATCCCGACCGTCGCCCGCGGCAGCGGCGTCTTCGCCGAGCCGGCGGGCGCCGCCGCCTACGCCGGACTCGAGGAGGCGGTGCGCCGCGGCCTCGTGGGCGCCGCCGACTCGGTGGTCGTGCTGTCCACCGGAAGCGGACTGAAGGACGTGGCGTCGGCGATGCGCGCCGTCGCCGCCGCCGGCACCTCACCCATCACCATCCCCCCCGACATCGACGCGCTCGCCCGGGCGCTCGATGCTGCCACGTAGACCAAGGAGCTCCCGCCAAATGATCGACCTCACCATCCACGAGACGACGCTCGAGTCCGCCGCCACCCGGGCGAGGGAGCGCAACATCCTCATCCCGACGTTCGCCCAGATGCGGGACCCGAGCCTCATCGCCGATCACATCAAGGAAGAGCTCAAGGGCATCGGGCTGTGGGACCTCGACCCGCGCAACCTGTTCCGGATCACGTGGCACAACGAGCCGGTGCCCCACGGCGGCGGCTACGGCCCGGTCAACTTCCTCGAGCTGCCCAAGGAGCTGACCGGTGTCGACGCCCGCATCGTCGTGCTCGAGGGCAAGTGGTTCCCCACCGGGGCGCACAAGGTCGGCGCCGCCTTCGGGTGCCTCGTGCCNNGAGATCTTCGACAAGTGCAACGAGCTGCGGCAGTCGGGTGAGGACCTCGTCATCTTCAACCAGTTCGACGAGTTCGGGAACTACCTGTGGCACTACACCGTCACCGGCCCGGCGATGGTGGAGGCGATCCAGGCGGTGATGGGCCCGAACGACGTGTTCCGCGGCGTCGCCCTGACCACGGGCTCGGCGGGCACCATCGGCTCGGGTGACTACCTGAAGCAGCTCTACCCAACGAGCGTCATCGCCGCAGGCGAGGCCGTGCAGTGCCCCACCATCCTCTACAACGGGTTCGGCGAGCACCGTATCGAGGGCATCGGCGACAAGCACATCCCGTGGGTGCACAACGTGAAGAACACCGACGTCGCCATCGGTCTCGACGACGAGGCGACGATGTCGATCAGCCGCCTCTTCAACGAGCCGGCAGGGCAGTCCTACCTCGTCGACCAGGGCGTCAAGCCGGACATCGTCGAGAAGCTGCCGCTCCTCGGCATCTCCGGCATCGGCAACATGCTGGCGTCGATCAAGCTCGCCAAGTACTACGAGATGACGTCACGCGACGTGCTCGTCACCGTCGGTACCGACTCGATGGAGATGTACGGCAGCCGGCTCCACGAGCTCACCGAGGAGCGCGGGACGTACGGGGCGATGGACGCCTCGGCGACGTTGGCCCGCCACCTCCACGGAGCCGCCATCGACCACGTCCACGAGCTGGGGTACTGGGACCGCAAGCGGATCCACAACCTCAAGTACTACACGTGGGTGGAGCAGCAGGGCAAGACGTACGCCGAGATCCAGGCCCAGTGGTACGACCCCGACTACTGGACGTCGATCCAGGCCATGGTCGAGCCGATCGACCGCCTCATCGAAGCCTTCAACGAGAGGACGGGCCTGGAGTAGCGCTACTGGGGCCAGGCCGAGGCCACACCCACCGGATGGGGATCGAGGAGGATGACGATCCGCGCGTGCAGGCCCTCGTCGCTCGGCCGGCGCGCGATGCTGTAGAGCACCGGGTGATAGGGGCGCCCAGAGCCCTCGTTGGGATCCCATGCCTCCATCAGCGACTGACCGGGAACAAAGAGGCGCTCGCTCGACGCGGCGGCGTATGCCTCGTCGAGCTCACGGCGCCACGGGGCATCGTGGCCGTCGACACGATCGAGCAGATCACGCCACGTGTGTGGCGCATCGCCGGACGCGAGCCCGAACAGCGAGAGGGTGAAGCCCGACGTGGCGTCATCGCCGAGAACGACTTGCGCATCGTCGGGGATGCGGGCATCGCCCTCGGAGACCAGGGTGTCGAGCACCACCCGGTGACAAGGGAAGTACACGTCGCTCGTCGGCTGCCGGTAGGCGCTGAGCGCGTCACCGAAGGCTGCGGCGATCCCGTCCGCCGCCGCCGCCACGGTCTCGGGAGTCACGGCGGCGTCGATGGCTCCGCGGCGCCAGTCGTCCGAGATCTCCCATGGCTCGGTGCACAACCGGGTCAGGAACCTGGTCAGGGCCGCAGGCTCGGCCGCAACCCCCTGGACGCCGGCGAGCGGGCGCGGCGCGCCCCCCGCCGGATCGAAGATCGACACGACCGAGCGGACGTCCTCCTCGGCTGCCGCCGAGAACTGGATGAACAGCCCGGCTTCGTAGAGACACCAGTCCCAGTTGCTCGAAGGTGCCGTGAATAGCAGCAGGAGGAGGTGGCTGCGGCTCAGCGCCACGGTGATGGCGCGGTTCCAGTCGCTCCCCGAGGCGATGTCCTCGCCGGACACCCAGCACTCGAAGAGCGGTGAGAGCCCTTCGATCTGATCCTGCACGACCTTCGCCAGTGCGGCGTCGCTGTGCTTGTGACTCACGAAGATGCGGAAGCGATCATCCGGCACACGGCCCACGAACGTCTCCCCTCGTTCGGTTGACTCGCCGAGGCGAGCCGTGTTCTCGCGTCAGGATACGCCGGCCGGCGGGGAAGCACGCAGAAGTGCGGCACCGGCATCGGGAGCACATCCGTGCCATGCGGCCCTGGTGAGAGGCGAACGGGCGCGCTTCAGTGATCGGAGGACTTCCGCCATTCCGAGAGGAGCCTGCCTTGGACGTCAACACCGGCCTCCCCGAGAGCGCCCGCCTCGAGATCGCCGAGCAGCTCTC
>DKBA01000220.1 GCA_002450985.1 Acidimicrobiia bacterium UBA6912 | reverse complement strand
CCTGAGCGCCCTCACCGACGTCGTTTCGTTCCGGCCAGTCGGCTACTCGCGACCCATCGCCGCCGCGGTGTCGACGATCGGCATGGCCATCGTGATCGAGAACGCCATCAAGCAGATCCACGGCTCTGAGACCGCGGTCGCCGTCCCGTTCACGCTGCCGAAGGATTTCGAGATCGGCCCGCTCCTGATCTCCAGCGTGCAGCTGACCACGCTCGTCGTCGCCGCAGCCGTCATGCTCGTCACTCACCAGTTCGTGCGGCGGTCGCGGTGGGGCATGGCGATGCGGGCGTTCGCCCACGATCCCGAGGCGGTCTCGCTGCTCGGCGTGCCGACGCGCCGGCTGACCCTCTTGACCCTCGGAATCGCCGGTGCCATCGCCGGGATCGCGTCGTTCCTCTTGGCGATGCGACTCGGTGGTGCCTCGCCGACGATCGGCCTGGAGCTCGGGCTCAAGGGGCTCGCGGTGATGACCATCGGGGGACTGGGCAGCATCCCGGGGGCGATGATCGCAGGGGTCGGCCTCGGTGTCCTCGAGCAGTATGTGGTGTACGCCGGGTTCACCGGGTATCAAGGCGCCGTGCCCTGGCTGCTGCTCGTCGCCGTCATCCTCATCCGGCCGCAGGGGCTCCTCGGGAGCAGCGAAGGATGATCGACATCCTCCTCAGCGAGTCGTTCCTCTCGCTGCTGGCGATCAACGCCATTGCGGCGATCGGCATGAACATCGTGTATGCCAGCGGGCAGCTCAACCTCGGCCAGGCGGGCTTCCTGGCCATCGGCGCCTACACGGTGGCCGTCCTCGACGTGGAGCTGGGCTGGCCGTTGCTCCCTCTGCTGATGGCAGGTGCGGCGGTCTCTGCCGTGGTCGCCGTGCCCATCGCGCTCGGCGCGAGCCGTCTGCGCGGCATCTACCTCATCATGGGGACACTGGCCGTCGGTGAGATCGTGAGGATCGCGATCGGGAACATCGACGAGGTGGGCGGCTTGCAGGGCTACTTCGGGCAGGCGCCGGTGAGCACGGGCGGCATCTTCGGATCGCTGATCGCGGTGCTGGCGCTCGCGGCATTCCTCATGGCGAGCCGCGTCGGGCTCCAGATCCGCGCCGTGTTCGACGACGAGGACGCCGCTGCCGCCGCCGGTGTCGCCACCCGGAGGATCCGGGTCCTGGCCGTGGTCACGAGCGCGGCGACGGTCGGCGTGGCGGGCGGCCTCCTCGCCAAGTGGCTGACCTTCATCTCCCCGAGCGACTTCGGCATCCTGAAGTCCTTCGAGATCGCGCTCTACACGCTGATCGGCGGAGTCCACAGCCTGCTGGGGGCGCTGGCCGGCGCCACCTTCACGTCGGGCGTCGACAAGGTGCTCGGCAGCGTCGAGCGCATCGACTACATCCCGACTGCGCTGCACTTCCTCGACGACTGGCGACAGGTGATCTACGGGTCGCTCGTCATCGTCCTGATCGCAATGCTGCCCGAGGGCTTGGTGAGCAGGAGCGCCGCCCTGCGCTTCCAGCGCCCGTTCCGCCGGCTGCGCCGCACCTTGGAGCGCCGCGGCCGCAGCGCGGCCGCCCCCCTTACGCCGCCACCGCGAGACCGGGGCGCCGTCAGGCTCCGCCTCGATCGAGTGGGCCACCGGTATGGAGGGGTGGTGGCGCTCGACGGGGTCACCCTCGAGGTGAGGGCGGGAGAGATCCTCGCCCTCATCGGCGCCAACGGTGCGGGGAAGTCCACGCTGATCGAGGTCGTCTCCGGCCGCGTGGCGAGTCAGCAGGGAGCGGTGACGCTCGACGGCGAGCGCATCGATCGGCTGCGGCCGGAACGACGGACCAGGGCGGGCGTCGCCAGGACGTTCCAGAGCGTGCGGACGTTCGCCCATCTCACCGTCGAGGAGACCCTCCGGCTCGGGGCGATGGCAGCCGCCCGGGCGAGCCGGCGCACGATCGATGACGTGGCGAACCTCATCGGCCTCGGCGATCGGCTCGATGCCCTTCCTGCCGAGCTCACCCTCGCCGACCAGAGGCGGCTCGAGATCGGCAGAGCCCTGGCGGGCGATCCCACCCTCCTCATGCTCGATGAGCCGTCGGTCGGGATGAACGACGACGAGCGCGAGGAGCTCGCCGGCCTCATCGGCGAGATCCGGGACCGTGGCATCGCCGTGGTCCTCGTCGACCACAATCTCGACCTCGCGCTCGGGCTCGCCGACCGCGTCGCGGTGCTCGACTTCGGGACGTTGCTGACGGTCGCGACGCCGCAAGACGTCGTCAACGACGACCGGGTGCGTGCGGCATACATGGGCGTCGAGGACCTCGCCGCAGGGGCCGAGGCGGTGCCGGAGTGACGCACACGCTCGAGGTCGCCGACGTCGCAGTGCGGTACGGGAGGATGACGGCCGTCCACGACGTGAGCTTCGTCGCCCGGCCCGGTGAGCCGGTGGCGATCCTCGGACGCAACGGGGCCGGCAAGTCCAGCCTCTTGGCCGCCATCGCCGGCCTGACGCGACCCTCGGCAGGCCAGGTGCGGCTCGACGGCGTGGACATCTCCCGCCACCGGGCGGACCGAAGGGCCCGAGGCGGCGTCGTTCTCGTGCCGGAGGGACGCCGCGTCTTCGCCAACCTCACCGTCGTCGAGAACCTCCGCCTCGGCGGCTTCCTCGTCGACGGCGAGAGTCTGGACGAGCGTTTCGATCGGGTGATGGACCTCTTCCCCATCCTCAGGGAGCGGGCGACGTCGCCCGCCCGGCATCTCTCCGGAGGCCAGCAGCAGATGCTCGCGCTCGGTCGTGCGCTGATGTCGGCGCCATCGGTGCTCCTCCTCGACGAGCCGTCGCTCGGGCTCGCTCCCCGCGCCGTGGCCGAGGTCTACGCCCGGCTGGAAGTACTGCGCAGCCAGGGCCTCGTCGTCGTGCTCGTCGAGCAGCAGATCCGCCGCGCCCTTCGATTCGCCCACGAGGCGCTCGTCCTCGATCTCGGTCGGGTGGTGGTGCACGAGTCGGCATCACACCTCGTCGACGACCCGCGCCTGTTGTCGGCCTACCTGGGTCGGCACCAGGCCTGATCACTCGAGCGCCGCGGGTAGCTTTCCCCGGGGACTTCTGGTCCTGGCGATGGGTCGCCGACTCGCGCACGCTTGCGGTGAGCCAGAAATGCGAAACCGAACCACGATCCTCTCTGCCCTCGTTGCCGCCGTCCTCCTCCTCTTCACCCTCCCGGGCCCGGCGCTCGCCCAGGACGACGATGCGCTCGTCATCTTCTGGCGCATCGGGTGCCCGTACTGCGAAGCGGAACGGGAGTTCCTCGCAGACCTCTCACTCGAATACCCCGATCTCGAGATCCTCCAGTACGAGGTCGGCAGCAACGCGGCCAACCGTGAGCTGTTCATCACGATGCTCGCCGAGTATGGGATGGAGCCGATGGGCGTCCCGACGACCATCTACCAGGGACGAGTGTGGGAGGGCTTCAACGACGTCACCGGACGGGAGATCACCGCCGCAGTCGCCGCGGCGTTTGCGCCGGCCGACGACACGAACGCCGAGCCGGAGCCGGCGCCGGACGGCGAGGTCATCGACGTCCCGATCTTCGGCGAGGTCGACGTCGAGGACCAGTCCCTGCTCGTCAGCACGCTCGCCATCGGGTTCGTCGACGGCTTCAACCCCTGCTCGTTGTGGGTGCTCTCGATGCTCCTCGCCCTCGTGCTCCACACGGGGTCACGCCGCAGGGTGCTCGCCGTCGGCTCCGTCTTCTTGGCAGTGACGACGGCGCTGTACGGCCTCTACATGATCGGGGCCTACAGCGTGCTCAGCTATCTGGCGTTCGTGACGTGGATACGGGTTGCGGTCGCCTTGCTGGCCCTCGGCTTCGGGCTGGTCAACCTCAAGGACTTCTTCTGGTTCGGCCGCGGCGTGTCATTCACCATCGCGGAACGGCACAAGGCCGGCCT
This sequence comes from Acidimicrobiia bacterium UBA6912, assembly GCA_002450985.1. Classification (GTDB taxonomy): domain Bacteria; phylum Actinomycetota; class Acidimicrobiia; order Spongiisociales; family UBA5794; genus UBA6912. Next base: position 22,499 of record DKBA01000220.1, on the reverse strand, counting down.
CTACCAGCGCATGCGAGCGGTGGCGGTGTCGGACGGCCCGTTGCCCAGGGTCCTCGCCGGAACGGCGGCGCTCGCCGTCGGCGTGTCCCTCATCGAGACGCCGTGCACGGCCGGCTTCCCCGTCATGTGGGCCAACCTGCTCAGTGGCGCCGGGGTAGGCGCCGCGGCCGCCCTCGTCTTGTTCGCCGTCTACATGTCCGTGTTCCTCATCGACGAGCTCGCCGTGCTCGGTGTCGCCGTCGTCGCCATGCGGGTCACCAAGGTGCAGGAGCGCCACGGCCGCATCCTCAAGCTCGTCGGCGGCATGGTCATGGTCACGCTCGCCGGAGTCCTCATCGCCGCTCCGGAGATGATGGAGAGCGCATCCGGCGCCGTTGCGGTGTTCCTCATCGCCGCCATCGCCACCATCGTGGTGCTCGTCCTCGACAAGGTCTTCCGCCGCGATCAGGGCGAACCGGAGGAACGCGGCAGGCCTACGGCGCGGACCCGTAAGGCCGCTGCGCGCTGACCTCGCCCATCCCCGCAGCCCGATTCCGTGCGACGCTACGAGGTCGTGGCGCTGCGAGGGTCATCTCCGGACGCCCTGCCCGCCTTGGCGGTCACCGCCACCCGCGTGATGCGTCGGCGGCGCACTCCCGTGACCCGGATGCGGAGCCCGTGGGTCTCCACCTCCTGGCCGACATCGGGCAACTCGCCGCTCAGCCCGATCACCAGGCCACCCACCGTGTTCCAGCTCCCGGCCGGGGCTCGCTCCCCCGTCACCAGCTCGAGATCCTCAACCGGCAGCGTCGCGTCGAGCGACCACTTACCCTCGCCGAGCTCGATCACGGGCGCTGCTTCGACGTCCTCGGTCATCGTGCCGAGGAGCTCCTCGGCGATGTCCTCGAGCGTCACCATCCCCGCCGTCCCGCCATACTCATCGACGACGACGGCGAGGTGCGTCCTCTCCCGCTGCATCTCCTCGAGCGTGTCGAGCACTCGCTTCATCTCCGGCACGTAGAGCGGCTCGCCGGCGACGTGGGCCGCGGTGAGGCGAGACCGCACGTCCTCGGGCACCTCGACGAGATCCCGCAGCCGGACCATGCCCGTGATGTTCTCCACCGAACCGCGGAAGACCGGGAGCCGGCGGTGGCCCGCATCGATCGCAGCGGACAGCGCTGCGGCCACCGTGGCGTCCTCGGAGACGGCCACGATCTCGGTCCGCGGCACCATCACGTCGTCCACCCGCCGATCCCCGAGCCGGAAGGCCCGCTCGATGAGCGCGAGATCGTGATCGGTGATCTCCCCCTCCTTGGCAGCTCGGGTGGCGAGCAACCGCAGCTCGTCCTCCGTGACGGTGGGCGACGTCGCGACGCCGCGCCCGGGCGCCTGGAGGTCGGCGATCCACACCAGCGCCGACACGATCGGCCGCAGCGCGAGCTCGAGCCACCGGATGGGGACGGCCATTGCGAGCGCCACCCGGTCCGTGTGACGCACGGCATACGTCTTCGGGATGGCCTCGCCGTAGACGAACAGCAAGATGGTGAGCACGATCGACGCGACCGTGATGCCGATCCCGCCGAACCAGCGCTCGGCGAGGAGGCCGGCAACCGTGGCCGCCCCGATCTGCGCCAGCAGCGCCGCCAACAGGATGGCACTGAGCACGCGCGGCAGGTCCGCGAGCAGCTTCGCCAGCCGGCGCGCCCGGCGGCTCCCCTCCGCTGCCTGGGCGGCCACGCGCACCGGGGACACTCGCAGCAGCGATGTCTCGGCGGCGGCGAGGAACATGGCGGCGACGAACGCGACCCCGAGGAGCACGAGCAAGCCGCCGTCACGACCGAGATCCATCGTCCTAGTGCCTCCANNTGCGAGGCGAAACGGTCCGGGCCGGATGCCCCACCCGTCTCACGTCGCGGCACCAGTCAACCACGGCCGGCGTGCGAGCCCGAACCCCGGCGCTGCAGGCTCATCCCGATCGGGCGAAGACGACTCGCACCTCTTCTGCCACCCGCTCGCGCTGATCGTCGCCGAGGGTCGAGCCGCTCGGCAGACACAGGCCGTCGCGGAACAGGCCGGCGCTGACGGCGCCTCCCACCATCCGGCAGTCGGCGTAAAAGGGCTGGAGGTGCATCGGCTTCCACAGCGGCCTCGACTCGACGTCGAGCGACTCGAGGTGGAGGCGCACGTCGTCACGGGTGAGGCCGGCGACCTCGGGGTCGATGGTCAACACCGTGAGCCAGAACGTGGAGCGGTGTCCCTCGGGCTCCGGCATGAACGCCACGCCCGGCAGATCACCGAGCGCCTCGCGGTAGAAGCGGTTGTGGTCACGCCGCCGGTCGACGCGGCGCGAGAGGTCGTCGAGCTGGGATCGCCCGAGGGCGGCGAGCAGGTTGCTCATCCGGTAGTTGAAGCCCAGTTCGGAGTGCTGGTAGTGAGGCGCCGGGTCGCGGGCCTGAGTGGAGAGAAAGCGGGCGTGGGCCGCCCACTCGGCCGAGTCGGTGACCATCGCCCCGCCCCCGCTCGTCGTGATGATCTTGTTCCCGTTGAAGGACAGGGCGGCGGCCACCCCGAAGCTGCCGGCGGGTCGTCCCCGGTAGGTGGCGCCGAGCGCCTCGGCGGCATCCTCGAGCAAGACCACGTCGTACTGCTCGCACAGCGGGACGATGCGGTCGTAGTCGGCGCACTGGCCGTAGAGGTCCACCGTGATGACCGCACGATACGGCCGGCCCTCGCGCAACCCCTCGTCGAGCTCGTCGGCGAGCAGGTCCGGGTCCATGTTCCAGCTCGCCGCCTCGCTATCGACGAACACCGGCTCGGCACCGACGTACTTCACCGCGTTGGCCGATGCGGCAAACGTGAGGCTCTGGACCAGCACACGGTCACCCGCCCCGATCCCCGCCGTGATCAGCCCGAGGTGCAGCGCCGCCGTGCCGGAGGCGAGGGCCACGCCGTGGCTCCGTCCCGTCGCCGCGGCGAGCTCGCTCTCCAGCCCGTCGACCTCGGGACCCAGTGGAGCGATCCACCCTCCCTCGAATGCCCGCGAGATGGCGGCATGGTCGGCGGGTCCGACGTCAGGTGGCGACAAGTAGATGCGGCTCATGGCGGTGCATGGTACGGCGTCATCGCCCCGCCTGGGACAGCTCACCCGACGAGGGAGGCGATGAGGCGCAGCAGCGGCGGTGGACCGGAGACGAGCATCGTCGTCATGACGGTCGCCTGCCATCTCGGCAGCTCCTCCCGAACCTTCCCCACCGGCCCCACCAGCGCGACGTCTTCGACCATCGCCGTGGGGACGGCGGCGATCGCCGCGGCGCGGTCGCCGGCGAGGTACAGGTCCTGGATCCGCCGGCACTCCTCCTCGTAGCCGAGCCGGGCGAGCACCTCGTAGTGGAAGTTGGCGCTCTTCGCCCCCATCCCGCCGACGTACAGCGCAAGGAGGGGCCGCACCGTGTCTGCTGCCGTCTCGACGTCATCCCCGACCACCACGGGCACCGGGCACGGCACCTCGAAGGTGTCCCAGGTTCGCCGGGCGCCGGCTCTGGCGAATCCCTCGGCGAGCGCCGCCCGATAGAACGCATCGCTCTTCGGCGAGAACCAGAACGGGATCCAGCCGTCGGCGATCTCGGCGGCGAGGGCGACGTTCTTCGGCCCCTCCGCCCCGAGCATGATGGGCAGGTCGGGCCGCAGCGGGTGCACGGTGGACTTGAGCGGCCTGCCGAGACCGGTGCCGCCGGCGTACGGGAGCCGGTAGTGGTCGCCCGCGAACGTGGCGGGCTCGTCCCTGGCGAGGATGCTCCGGACGATGGCGACGTACTCCCGGGTGCGGGCCAGCGGCTTGGCGTAGGGCATGCCATACCAGCCCTCCACGACCTGGGGACCAGAGACCCCCAGGCCGAGCACGAACCGGCCCCCGCTCAGGTGGTCCATCGTGATGGCGGCCATCGCCGTCGCCGCCGGGGTCCTCGCCGACATCTGCGCGATGGCCGTGCCCAGCCGCAACCGCTTCGTGGACGAGCCCCACCAGGCCAGTGGGGTGAGGGCATCGGACCCGTACGCCTCGGCGGTCCACACCGAGTCGAACCCGAGTTCCTCGGCCGCGGCCACGGCCTCGGTGATCCCGGGAGGCGGTCCGGCGCCCCAGTATCCGGTCATCAGGCCGAGCTTCACGGCGTCTCCTCTCGCTGCGACGGTCGGAGCTTACGGCCCGAAACGATCGGCCGGACTCAGCCCTTGACGACGCCGACGGGCACGAGGCGGGCCACCGGTCGGGCGAGCTCGGCCCGCCGGCACACGTCCACCACCTCGTCGACGTCCTTGTAGGCGTATGGCGCCTCCTCCGACAGGAGCCGCACGGAGCCGGGTCGCACCGCCACGCCGTGCCGTTCGAGGTCGCTGCGCACCTCCGCCCCTGACTCCCGCTTGCGTGCCGCCTTCCGGCTCATCACTCTCCCTGCGCCGTGGGCGGCGGACGCAAAGGCCGGGTTGCCGCCGACCCCGGCGAGCACCCACGACGCCGTGCCCATGCTGCCGGGGACCAGCACCGGCTGACCGGCCTCACGCAGGTCCTCCGGGAGGTCGGGATGGCCGGGTCCGAAAGCCCGGGTCGCCCCTTTGCGGTGCACACACACCTCGCGACGCCTGCCGGCGACGTCATGCGTCTCGATCTTGGCGAGGTTGTGGGCGACGTCGTAGACGAGGCGCATGCCCGTCGCCGCCACCGGGACCCCGAAGCCGAGGGAAAACGAGCGACGGGCCTCGTGGGCCAGCACGTGCCGGTTGGCCCAGGCGAAATTGGCCGCCGCCGTCATCGCCCCCAGATAGCGTCGCCCCTCCTTGGAGCCGACGGGCACCGCGGCGAGCTGGCGGTCGGGGAGGTCGATGCCGTAGCGATGCATGGCATCGCCCATCACCTTGAGGAAGTCGGTGCAGGTCTGGTGACCGAGACCGCGCGATCCGCAGTGGATCATCACGGTGATCATCCCCTCCTCCAGCCCGTAGATCGCAGCGATCGCGGCGTCCTCGATGCGGTCCACCACCTGCACCTCGAGGAAGTGGTTCCCCGCCCCCAGCGAGCCCACCTGGCGGGCCCCGCGCCGGCGGGCGAGATCGCCGATGGCCCCCGGGTCGGCACCCTGCGACGTGCCGTGCTCCTCACATCGCGTCAGATCGGCCGGCTCGCCGTACCCGGCGTCGAGCACGGCGGCGGCCCCCCGCTCCAGCACGTCGTCGAGGAGCCGCCCCGCCGCGACCGAGCCCTCGCCGAGACCACGGGGGATGCGGCGATCGAGCTCGCCCATGACCTCGTCACGCCGACCGGCGAAATCCTCAGCCGTGAAGCGCGATGCGAGGAGCCTGACGCCGCAGCAGATGTCGAAGCCGACCCCACCCGGAGAGACCACCCCACCCGCGTCGATGTCGGTGGCGGCGACGCCGCCGATCGGGAAGCCGTAGCCCCAGTGGATGTCGGGCATGGCGAGCGAGGCGCCGACGATGCCCGGGAGATGGGCGACGTTGGCGACCTGCTGCGGTGCGCGATCCTCCGCAGCGGCGACGATGAGCGGCTCGCTGGCGAAGATCCGTCCGGGCACGCGCATCCCGCCGGAGGCTTCGATCTCCCAGACCACATCGGAGACACGCCGCAACGCCATACCTCCAGGGTAAGGGCGTGGGTGTGGTCCGGCCACGGCCATCCGGCCCGGTCATGCGTCGCCGGTCGTGACGCCGGGGACTCGAAGGAGCAGCATCGCGGCGATCACCGCCAAGCCGGCCCCCATGGCGAAGGCGGCCGCCGGCCCCGCAGCGGCGTAGACGGCCCCGAAGAGCAGGCTGGCGGGCAGCGCGGTGATCCCGATGGCGCCGTGGTACAGACCGAACGCCGCCCCGCGCGAGCCGGCAGGGGCGAGGGCCGCGACCCACGAGCGCTCCACCGGCTCGGTGAGGCCGAAGTAGGTGCCGTAGCCGAGGAACAGGGCGACGAGGAGCAGGCTCTGGCTGGTGACTCCAAAACCGAGGTAGATCGCGGCGTAGACCATCCACCCGGCGATGACCAGGCTCCGGCGGTCGACCCGGTCGGCGAGCTGACCGCCCACGAGATTGGCGCCCATCTTCACCAGGTTGTGGAGCGCCCAGAGCACGGCGATCGCTTCGACCGTGAAACCCGCGTCGGTGAGCCGCAACAGCAAGAAGGCGTCGGTGCTGTTGCCGAGGGTGAACACGATGAGCGCACCCAGGAGCCGGCGAAACGACGGACCCATCTGCGTATAGCCCTCCCGCAGCGACGGTGCGGGATCCCCGCCCAGAGCCTCGCCGGGCGCCTCCCTCACCTTGGTGATGAGCACGAGCATCACGAGCGCGGCGGGAATCGCCGCCAGGAGGAAGACCGCACGCAGGGTCACCCCTGGGATCAGCAGCAGGCCGGCGGCGAGCAGCGGCCCGGCCACCGCACCGGCATGATCCATGGCGCGATGCAAGCCGTAGGCGGCGCCCCGCCGGCCCGGGTCGGTGACGTCGGCGATCAGGGCGTCACGCGGCGAGGTTCGCACCCCCTTCCCCACCCGGTCGGCGAATCGGAGGACGACCACCACCGGCCACACCGTGGCGAGCCCGATGAGCGGGCGAACGGTGCCCGACAGCCCGTAGCCCGCCACCACCAAGGGCTTGCGGCGCTCCATACGATCGGCCCACCAGCCCGAGGCGACCTTGAGCAACGCCGCCGTCGACTCGGCGACGCCTTCGATGGTGCCGAGGGCGAGCGCCCCCGCGCCGAGCACGTCGACGAGGAACACCGGGAGCAGCGGATAGATCATCTCGCTCGAGAGATCGGTGAGGAAGCTGACGACGCCCAGGGCGATGACCGTCTGCGGAAGACCGCGCATGACTCGCCAGCGGGTTTTCACGACCGCATCCTATGAGGCGGGCGGTGTCACACGTCGAAGAGCACCCGGGCGTGCCAGCCCTCCGCCGTCGGTGCCACCTCGAGGTCGTGGTAGGTGACGGCCTTGATCGGAGGCCCGCGCAGCTCTGCACCCGTCGCCGGAACGGACCCTGCGGCCAGCTCGACTTCCGTCGCAGTGCCGCGACGAACATCGAAGGCGCAGAACACCACGCCGTCGATCTCGGCGAGCGCGAGGAGCTGAGAGAGCAGGTCGACGAGGGTCTCGGCGGCATCACCGGCTGCGGCGTGCACGACGACTTCGCGGGTCGGCTCGAGACCGGCGAGGTCCACCATGAGGTCGAACATGGCATGCGCACAGACGGCGTACAGCTCGCCGAGGCTCGCGGCGTCGGCCTCGATCCCGGTGTCGGCGGTGTGCGACAGCACCCGGTAGCGCGCCTTCACCCGTTCATGCACCTTCCTCCCGAGCCCCCCGGCAGNNGCGACCGATCCGTCGGCGCGGAGCCGGGGCGGCGGACCATCAACCGGCGAGCACCATCCCCGCCACGAGACCACCCCGTGCCGACCACACGACCGTGCGCAGCCAGTTGGAGTCGACGAGCCTGCGCACCAGACCGGCGTCGTAGCCGCGGCCCAGCCGGCCGTGCAGCGGCGCCTGCCACAGCGCGGTCGAGATCCAGACGATCCCGAGCAGCCCGACCCCGGCGAGCACGGCCGCCGGTGCGACCGTGTCCGGCCCGAGCCAGACGAGGGCGATCCCGGTGACGAGCTCGACGGGCATCAGCACCATCACGACGAGCGTGGTCCGACGCTGGTGCTCCGTCTCGTACGCCCGGAACGAGCTGGGTCCCACCCGGTCGAACAGCGGGTAGTGGACCACCTGGACGAACCAGATGAGCCCCACCATCGCCCAAGTGGCGGCGGCATGGATCGCCAGCAGCACGGAACCGTCTCTCACCTCGTCGCCTCTCCGCAGGAGTGTCCGCAGAGGATTACGGAACCGTGGAGCCGATCGGTCGAACCGCCTTCGAGGTCGCGCCGCCATCCCCCGGCACGCTCCGGACCGTAGAACGGGTGATGCGCATCTCCCCCACCGACCTGTATCCCCTGCTGACCCCGGAGCCGGTGACCCGGCCGGTGATGTTCCAGCGCTGGATGGACCTCACCTACGCCCACTGGCCCGTCGACCCGTCCGACGTGCAACGACTCCTGCCCCGCGGGCTCACTGCCGACACCCACGACGGCGCGGGCTGGGTGGGGCTCGTCGCCTTCCGCATGGAGAGGATCCGCCCCCGCTTCGGACCTGCGATTCCGTATCTCGGGACGTTTCCGGAGACGAACGTCCGCACCTATGTCGTCGGCCCCGACGGACGGCCGGGCGTGTGGTTCCATTCGCTCGACATCTCACGGCTGCTGCCGGTGCTCGTGGCGCAGAGCACCTACCGCCTGCCCTACATGTGGGCGGCGATGTCCATCGCCCATCACCAGGGGACGGTGACCTACACCGCCCGCCGCAGGTGGCCGGGGCCACGGGCGGCGTTCAGCCGCCTGGCGGTGCGCCCCGACCGCAGGATCGCTCCGGCCGACGTGAGCGACCTGGAGCGCTTCCTCACGTCCCGGTGGGGGCTGTGGACCGACCTCGGCGGCCGCCTCGCCTACGCCCCGGTCGAGCACCCCGCCTGGCCGCTCCACACGGCGCAGCTCGTCGACCTCGACGACGCGTTGGTGGAGGTGGCGGGATATCCCACACCGGACGGTGCGCCATTGGTCCACTACTCGCCGGGGGTGCCGGTCCGCATCGGGCTGCCGGTGCGGGGGTGATGCTCAGAGCCGGCCGGCGTCGAGCAGGTCGAGCACCTCGTCGGCGCGGCGGCGCACCTCGTCGAGATTGCCCAGCCTGCGGGCGGCGGCGAGCTGCCGGGCGAGGCGATGGTTGCCGGCGAGGGCGTCCTGGTTGCGGTCGAGGAAGTCCCAGTAGAGCGTGGTGAACGGGCAGGCGTCGTCCCCGGTCCGCCGCTTCGGGTCGAACCGGCATCCGCCGCAGGCGTCGCTCATCTTGTTCAGGTAGTTGCCGCCGGCCGCATAGGGCTTGGTCGCCATGAGCCCGCCGTCGGCGTAGAGCGCCATGCCGAGCACGTTCGGCACCATCACCCACTCGGCGCCGTCGACGAAGGACGCCCACATCCATTCCACGACGTCTTGCGGGACGACTCCGGCCAGCAGCGCCAGATTGCCGAAAACCATGAGCCGCTGGATGTGATGGGCATAGCCGTGGGCCTCGACCGAGGCGAGCGCATCGGCGACACAGCGCATGCCGGTGGCCCCGGTGGTGAAGAGGGGCGGCAGCGGGCGATCGGCTCCGAGGGCGTTGCGGCGGGCGTAGTCGGGCATCTCGAGCCAGTAGAGGCCCCACACGTACTCGCGCCACCCGATGATCTGGCGGATGAAGCCCTCCACCGACTCGATCGGCGCCCGCCCGTCCCGGTAGGCCTCCTCCGCGGCGTCGCACACCTCGTCGGGAGTCAACAACCCGAGATTGAGGTAGGGGCTGAGCAGGGAGTGGCCCATCGCCCAGTCGTCCACCAGGATCGCGTCCTGGTAGGGGCCGAAGCCGGGGAGGAGCTCATCGATGAAGAAGCGCAGCCGGGCGAGGGCGGCGCGCCGGCTGGTGGCCCAGGTCCCGTCGGGTTCGGCACCGAACGAAGAGTCGGGAAGGGCGGCGAGCACCTCCTCGTCGAGGTCGTCGCGACGGGTGGTGGGCCGCGGCGGGCGGTCGATGCCACCTGCGGGCGGTGGCTCCCGGTTGGCGGCGTCGTAGTTCCACGTTCCTCCCGCCGGCTCGTCACCGTCCATCAGGTACCCGAGGCGGCGGCGCTGCCAGCGATAGAAGTCCTCCATCACCAGCCGGTTGCGGCCCTGTGCCCACTCGGCGAAGTCCTCGTAGTGGCAGAGGAACTGGTTGGAGCGGATCAGCTCGACGTCGAGGCCTCTGGCGGCATGCAGCATCGACCACGACATTGGCTCCATGAGGCGCACCCGCTCGGGAGCGTGTTCCCGGCGATGCGCTGCGAGACCGACGGCAAGGGAGTCGGCGCGGCGGTAGTCCACCTCGAATCCTGCGTTGCGCAACTCGTCGGCGAACCGGCGCATCGCGGTCACGACGAGGTGCAGGCGTTGCCGGTGGAACCGTTTGGAGGCGAGCTTGGCTGCGCTCTCCACCATGAGGATGCGGGTGACGCCCGGCTCGGCGTGCTCCAGGCTGGCGATGCCGCGGTTGAGCTGGTCCCCGAGGACCCAGACCGTGTCCGGCCGGGTCACGAGGCGACGGCGCGCGCGATGCGGGCGTCGATCCATGGGATGAGACCCCAACGAGCTTCGTCGTCGACGTTCGTGCCGGGGATCTTCACCGTCGTGCGCTGCCGCCGATCGTGCCAGAACCCACCCGTGGACTGCAGCGCCTCATCGGAGGCGATCAGCCACACCAGCGTGTCCGCGCCGTCCTCGGCGGTGCGCAGGATGGGCCGGGTGACCTTACGAAAGCCGGGGATGCCTGCCTCGACGCCTGCGGTGTCTGCCCACCCTGGGTGCATCGAGTGCACCACGATGCCGTCCTTGGCGTACTCCTCGGCGAGGAGCCCGGTGAGCACCACCTGGGCCCGCTTCACTCTGGCGTAGGCGGCCCGGCCGTCGTAGCCGCCCGGGCCGAGCTCGAGGCGGCGCAGCTCGAGCCCGAAGGCGTACATTCCCCCGGACGACATGAAGACGACCCGGGAGCGCGGAGTCGCCGCCAGGAGCGGATGGAGGGCCCTGGTGAGGACGTAGGGTCCGAGGAGGTGGGCGGCGAGGGTCACCTCGACCCCCTGGGCGGTCTCGTGCCGCTCCGGCAAAAGCGCCCCGGCGTTGTGGACCAGCGCGTCGAGCCGCTGCTCCGTTGCGGCGAACCGCTCACCGAAGGCACGGACCGCCTCCAAGTCGCCCACGTCGAGCTGGGCGAACTCGACGGCGTCGGAGCCGGCCCGCTGCCGGATCTCCGCCACGGCCGCTGCGCCACGCTCGGCGTTGCGTCCCACGGTGACGATGCGGGCCCCCCGTTCGGCGAGACCGACTGCGGCGGCGAGACCGATGCCGGATGTGGCCCCGGTGATCAGCACCGTGCGGCCCGAGAGATCGACGTCGATGGGGTCCCAGTCGTAGAGGCGACGGCGGGCCCAGGAGCCGGCCTTCGAGAAGCTGGGCACGATCGTCGCTTCCATCACTCCGTCCACGACTCGTCGCAGCATCGTGTCTCCTCCAGGGTCGGGGCTGGTCCGCAACCGTGAGATCCCGTATGCCGGAGCGGTACGCAGGAGCCTCGGGTTGTGCACGAGTTCTACGGAGTCAGCCGTCCAGGAAGATGTCGCGCTGGAGCTCGCCGCCGTCGCCGTAGCCGTAGCCGGAGAGATCCGTGATCCCGGCTTGGGCCAGCACCTCGTCGTCGATGTAGAAGTTCCCGGTGGCTTCCCGGCTCGGACGGCAGAAGATCTCGTACGCAGCATCGGCGAGGATCTCCGGCTTGCGAGAACGGCGCATCGCCTCGTCGCCTCCCAGCAGGTTCTGGACGGCGGCAGTGGCGATGATCGTGCGCGGCCACAGGCTGTTGACGGCGATGCCGGCGGCGGCGAACTCGGCCGACATCCCCAGGGTGCACATGCTCATGCCGTACTTGGCGATCGTGTAGGCGACGTGGTTCTGGAACCAGTGCTGGCGCATGTTGAGTGGAGGGCTCAGCGTGAGGATGTGCGGATTGGTGGAGCGCTTGAGGTGCGGGACACACGCCTTCGACACCACGAACGTCCCCCGGGTGTTGATGTCCTGCATGAGGTCGTAGGCCTTCATGGGCAGAGACTCGGTGCCGGAGAGATTGATCGCAGAGGCGTTGTTGACGCACAGATCGATGCCGCCGAACTGGGCGACGGTTTCCGCCACCGCCGCCTCTACCTGGTCCTCGAAGCGGATGTCCCCGACGATCGGGAGCGCATGGCCGCCAACCGCCTCGATCTCCTCCGCCGCCGTGTACACGGTTCCCTCGAGCCGGGGGTGGGGCTCGGCGGTCTTGGCGATGAGGGCGATGTTCGCCCCGTCCGCGGCCACTCGCTTGGCGATGGCGAGGCCGATGCCCCGGCTCGCTCCAGAGATGAACATCGTCGTGCCGGCCAGCGGGCCCATGTCACGTCTCCTCGGCTCGTGTGCAGCCAGGCTATCGCCCCGCGTCACGGCTTCAGCCGTGAGTGGCGATGAAGTCGAGTACCCGACGCCACGCATCGGCCGACTCGGCGGCGAAGTCCTCGTAGCGCCTGTCGAAGAACGAGTGCGGGGCACCCGGGTAGGTCACGATCTCGTGGGGCACCCCGGCAGCGGTGAGCGCATCCCGAAAGGCCTGCACCTCGGTCTCGGGGATGCCGGGGTCGTCGCCGCCCATCAGACCGAGAATGGGACACGCGATCTCGCCCGCCCGCCCCACGAGCGGCATGGCACCGGAGGGGAACTCCCGGTTGGGGTGGCCGTAGAAACCGATCGCCCCGGCGAGGCCGAGGCCGTTGGCCGCCTGATGCCAGGAGTTGCTGCCGCCGAAGCAGAAGCCGACGGTGAACACCCGCCGCCCCGGGTCCTCGCCGCGGAGCCGGGCAACGGCTGCCCGGGTGTCGGCGGTGACGCCCGCCGCCGTGGTCTGCCGGACGTGTTCCATGTAGTCGAAGTCGTCGTCACGGGTGCCGACGCCGGCAGTGCGTCCGAAGTAGTCGATGGCGACGGCGTCGTAGCCCTGCTCGGCGAAGCGCAACGCCAGCTCCTCGTAGAAGCGGTAGAGACCGCGCACGTCCGGCAGGATCACCACTCCGGCGCCCATCGGCTCCGTGGCGACTGCCTCGAACGCCGCAAACTGGTTGCCGTCGGCGGCGGTCAGCGTGAGGTGGTCATGCCCGACGGCACCCCCGGTGATTGGACGGATCGGAGGCACGGAGTCTGGTGGGAAGCACATGGTCGGTCTCCTCGGGACGGCGCGGCAGCGTACCCGGCCGGAGCGGCCGGCGCCGGGGCGGCCGGTGCCGGACGGACCGGTATCCTCCGAGCAGCCGTCGCCGAGGGAGCAGGACCATGCGTGAAGCCGTGATCGTCGCCAGCAAGCGGACGCCGCTGGCCAAGGGGTATCGGGGGTCCTTCAACATGACCCGCCCGGACGACCTGGCGGCGCACGCCATTCGGGCCGCCCTGTCCGACGTGCCCGCCGTCGCCGACGAGGACGTCGAGGACGTGATCATGGGCTGCGGCCTGCCCGAAGGCCCCTCGGGTCAGAACGTGGGCCGCATCGCGGCGCTGCGGGCCGGGCTTCCGTCGTCGGTGCCCGGTTCGACGGTGAACCGTTTCTGCTCGTCGGGCCTCAACACCATCGCCATGGCCGCCCACCGGGTGATGGTGGGCGAGGTCGACACGATCATCGCCGGCGGCGTCGAGTCGATCACGCTCGTCCAGAACGACAACTTCCGCAGCGTCGACCTCTACAACGAACCGCTGATGAAGGACTGGCCCGGGATCTACCTCTCGATGGGCGAGACGGCGGAGATCGTCGCCAAGCGCTATGGGATCACCCGGGAGGCCCAGGACGGCTACGCCCTCATGTCGCAGCAGCGCACCGCCCACGCCCAGGAGCAGGGCTGGTACGCCGAGGACATCTCGCCGATGAAGGTGAACCGGGCGGTGAAGCAGGCCGACGGCAGCTTCGGCGTCGAGGAGGGGTACACCTTCGACCACGACGAGGCGAACCGCGCAGACACCACGCTCGAGGGTCTCGCCAAGTTGCCGCCGGTGTTCGACCCGGAGAACGGGAGCGTGACGGCGGGCAACGCCTCGCAGTTCGCCGACGGGGCATCGGCCGCCGTCGTCATGTCGAAGGAGCGCGCCGCGGCGCTCGGGCTCGACATCCTCGGTGCCTTCCGCGGTTTTCAGGTGGCCGGGGTCGACCCCGACGAGATGGGAATCGGTCCCGTGAAGGCCGTGCCCAAGCTGCTCGACATGGTGGGCATGACGCTCGACGACATCGACATCGTCGAGCTGAACGAGGCGTTCGCCTCGCAGGTGCTCTACTGCCAGCGGGTGCTCGAGATCCCCGACGAGAAGCTCAACCCGATGGGCGGCTCGATCGCGATCGGCCACCCCTACGGCATGAGTGGCGCCCGCATGGTCGGCCAGATCCTCCGCCACCTGAAGCGCACCGGCGGCCGTTGGGGCCTCGTCACCATGTGCGTGGGCGGCGGCCAGGGTGCGGCGGGTCTCTTCGAGGTCGGCTGAGCGACTCCACCCTCTCACGCTCGACGTCGGGCTCTCGGCGTCGGGGGCGGGGAGACGCCGTGAAGCCGGCTCCGTCGGCGCGGGGCGCGAAGGCACGCCTTCGTCCAGCACGAACGGCGATGCTCAGGCCCGATGATCCGCCGTGCGCGACGCCGCAGGAAGCCGGGTCACGCCTCCGGGACGGCGGCCCATGCCGTCACTCGGCCGCCGCCCGCCACGCATCGCGCAGGCGAACCTTGCGGCCGAGTTGGAGCACTGCGCCCGTATAGATGCGTGCAGCCAGCCGGATGACACCGATGGTCGATCCGATGAGGAGCACCACGGCGAGTGCAATCTCTCCAGGGGGGACATCCATCACGGCGGTCCGCACCGCCATGACCATCGGCGACCAGAACGGCAACCACGAGGCGATGCGCACCAGCGTGTTCTCGGGCTCGAGGAGCGCGAACTGGGCGATGAAGAAGCCCGGGAGCAGGAAGAGGACCGGCAGCAGCACCACCCCTTGTGTGTCCTCCTGGCGGGAAACCGTGGCACCCAGCCCCCCGTAGATCACGCTGTAGAACGTGTAGCCGAGCAGGTACCAACCGACGACGGCAGCCAGCATCCCGATGCCGATGGCGCCGAGGTCGACGTCGGCCAGGTCCACCAGGCTCGCGACGAACACCCCGACGCCCCCCAGCACGACGAGTTGGATGAGTCCGAGCAGCCCGACCCCGATCACCTTCGCCGTCAGCACCTGCACCGGGGTCGCCCGGGACAGCACCACCTCGACCACACGATTCTGCTTCTCCTCCATCACCCCCATCAGCACGAACTGACCGAACATGAGGATCGAGATGTAGAGCAGGATCATGCCGGCGAGCGCGGCCGCCCGCCGCGGCCCTTCCTCGGGGTCGGGGTCGACGAGCCGGCGATCCGTGGTCGTCACCGGGCTGACGAGCCGGGCGACGTCCCTCGGGTCGAGATCGAGGTCCTCGGCCACCTCGGTGCGAGTCGCCAGGGTCAGTGCCGAGGCGATGGCCGCCCGCAGCGCCAGCCATGGCTCGTCCGGCCACACGATCTCGCTGCCGTCCACGAGAGCGCCGAGCTCGCCTGCGTCGAGCGCCCGCTCGCCGGCAGCGGTGCTCGGAAACGCCCGCGGCGTGATCGAGATCCCGACGGCGTCGCCTTGGAGGTGGAGCAGTCTGGAGAAGTCCTCGGGTGCGCCGGTCACGTAGCCGACGACGGCGGCCGGGTCCCCCTCATCCGACATGAGTGCGATCAGGGGCCCGGCCGCAGCCACGATGCCGACGATGAGGAGCATCGACACGATGAACGCCCGGCTCCGCACGCGGGTCACGAAGTCGCGACGGGTGAGCTCGAACACCTGATGCGTCCAGCTCATCGTCGCACCGCTTCTCGGAAGAGGTCGGACAGCGTCGGCGGCTCGTAGCTGAACCGGGTGACCTCGCCCTGCGGCGCCGCCTCGGCGACGTCGAGCAGATCCTCGATCGAGGCTCCCCGCCGCACGATGCACCGCGTCTCACCATCGGCGTCGACATGCTCCACCATCGGCACATCCGGCACCCACGGACGGCCGTCGAGCTCGATCTCGAGATGACGGATCGGGGCTTCCTTGCGAAGCCTCGCCACCTCGCCGCTCAGCACCACCCGACCGGAGTCGATGATCACGACGTCCTGGCAGACGTCCTCGACGAGGTCGAGTTGATGGCTGGAGAACACGATGGCCGTACCATTGCGAGCGAGTCGTCTGAGTGAGGCCGCCATGGTCTCCATGCCGAGTGGATCCAGGCCGGCGAACGGCTCATCGAGGATCGCCACCTCGGGTTCGTGCACCAGGGATGCGGCGAGCTGGACTCGTTGCTGATTGCCGTGCGACAGCTCGTCGAGCTTCGATCCGGCCCGGTCGGCGAGCCCAAGGAGCATCAGCCACTCCATCGCCGCATCGGCCGCCCGCTTCGACGCGATTCCCGACAACCGTGCGAAGTAGGCGAGCTGCTCGTGGACCCTCATCTTCGGATAGAGACCACGTTCTTCGGGCATGTAGCCCATGCGGAGCTGGTCGTCGTGGGTGACCGGATGGCCGTTCCATCGCACCACCCCGGCATCCAGCCGAACCAGTCCGAACACGGCTCGCATCGCCGTGGTCTTTCCTGCGCCGTTCGGTCCGAGAAACCCGAGGATGCGGCCGGGCTGCGCCTCGAACGACAGGCCGTCGAGCGCAACGACCTCGCCGAATCGCTTGTGAAGCCCTTCGAGCAGGAGCACGTCGACTTCCAGCCGCGGGCTTTCAGCCTGAAGGCCTTCCCAGGGGCTCGGCTAGGGCCGGAAGTCCGCAACGCCCCGTCCGGTCGTCGAGCCCGTGGCGCGGCGGTCGATCACCCTCTCTCGGCCAGCACGGCGGCGATCTTGCGACGCGCCTGGGCGACCATCACCGGGTTCGTGCCGAGGTAGTACGGCAGCGCCCACAGGGCGGTGCACAGCGCCCATCCCCGACCTCGCATCCACGAGGCGTCATCGACATCGAGCGCCGCCCGGAACACCCTGCGGCCGGACTCATCGAGGAGCTCCCACGCCACGGCCAGGTCGCACGCCGGGTCGCCGGCGCCCATCAGGGCGAAGTCGATCACGGCCGAGATCCGCCCGTTTTGCACGAGCAGGTTTCCACTGGCGACGTCCCCGTGGAACCACACAGGCGCACCGTCCCACTCGGGTGCGGCACGTGCCTCGTCCCACNNGGGACACGTCCCCGATCCGCCCGCGGGAGGCGTCGTCGCCGTCCAGCCACTCGTACACCGCCCAGGGCCAGGGATACCCCTCTCCCGGCCCGCCGAGAACGAGGGGACGGGGGACGGCGAGCGGCAACTCAGGGGCGAGCCGTGGCAGCCACTCGAACTCGACCCGCACGGCGTCGACGGCCCAATGAATCCGGGGCAGGCGCACCACCATCTCCTCGCCGAGCCTGAACAAGGCGTTGTCGGTGCCCGACGACGGCACCGGGCGCAGCGGGAGGTCCGCCCATGCCGGCTGTTCACGCCGCAGCAGGCGGCGCACCAGGCCGGCGTCGATCTCGAGCTCTCCCTCGTGCATACGACCCACCGGCAGCCGGTCCCTCAGCCGGGCACGGCGAACAGGCAGAACGGGTGCCCGGCGGGGTCCAGCATGACCCGCACGTCGTGCTGGGGTTGGTGTTCGGCCACCCTCGCCCCGGCGGCGATCGCCCAGGCGACCCCCTCCTCGAGATCGTCGACCTCGATGTCGAGGTGCATCATCATCTGCTGCTCGCCGCCGGTCGTCGGCCACGTCGGCGGCACGTAGCGCTCGTCCCACTGAAACTCGAGCTTCATGCTCCCATCGGGCGCACGGAGCTTCGCCCAGCCGTCCTGCGCCGGATAGCCGGGTCGAGGCCCTTCCTGCTCCACGATCGTCCAGCCCAGCAGGCGCTCGTAGAANNTCCACGGGACTCATGCGTGCGCTCCTGGCGTACCGGCGATCACCTCGAACGGAGCCAGGCCCCGCCGGGCGAGCCGCATCACCGCCGGCCCCATCACCCGACCCACGAGCCCGAGCACCGGGGCGAAGCCGATGGGATCGAAGTAGAGGCGGAGGCTGGTCACGAGGTCATCGCGGTAGGTGAGCACCTCGGCCCATTCACTCTCGACCGTCCTGCCTTCGCCGAGGCACCCGGTGACGGCGAACTCCTCGACGAGGGTGTCGCCCTCCACCATGATCACACCCGGACGGAAGGCCACGCGGTCGACACGGCCGGACACCCACGCCAGCCAGCGCCGCACCCCGCCGTGGCCGCGCAGCCGCACCCCGAGCAGCTCGAGCTCGCAGTCGGCGGCGAAACAGGCGACCACCCGGTCCTCATCGCCGGCCTCGAGCGCCGCATCGAGCTCGCTGGCGGCCTCCCGGATCGACGCCTCTGTCTGCATGGCGCCTCCTCAGGCGGTCTCGACGGCGGCGGCCTCGTCCAGACCGAGCGTCTCGATGCCCATGTCGCGCAGGCGAAACTTCTGGATCTTGCCGGTGACCGTCATTGGGTAGTCCTCCACGAACCGCACATAGGCCGGCGCCTTGTAGTGGGCGATCCTGCCCCGGCAGAAGTCCTTCACCTCGTCCTCGGTGAGCGTGGCACCCGGACGCAGCTTGATCCATGCCATCACCTGCTCGCCGTACTTCACATCGGGGACGCCCACCACCTGGGCGTCGATGATGTCGGGATGGGTGAACAGGTACTCCTCGATCTCCCGGGGATAGATGTTCTCACCGCCGCGGATGATCATGTCCTTGATGCGGCCGACGATGTTGACGTAACCGTCCTCGTCCATGACCGCCAGGTCGCCGGTGTGCATCCATCCGTCGCCGTCGATGGCCTCGGCGGTGCGCTCTTCGTCGTTCCAGTAGCCGAGCATCACGGAATAGCCGCGGGTGCACAGCTCGCCCCGCTCGTCGGCGGCGACGGTCGCTCCGCTGTCGGGATCGACGATCTTGACCTCGACGTGGGGATGGATCGACCCGACGGTGGAGACCCGGCGCTCGATGTCGTCGTCGGCGCGGGTCTGGGTGGAGACGGGCGAGGTCTCGGTCATGCCGTAGCAGATGGTGACCTCGCTCATGTGCATGTCGGAGATGACCCGCTTCATCACCTCCACCGGGCACGGCGAGCCGGCCATGATCCCGGTGCGCAGCGAGGTGAGGTCGTACGAGGCGAAGCCGTCTGCGGCGAGCTCGGCGATGAACATCGTCGGCACGCCGTAGAGGCTGGTGCAGCGCTCCCCTTCCACCGTGCGCAGCACCTGCTCGGCGTCGAACCCGGGCCCGGGCACGACGATCGTCGCTCCGTGGGTGGTGCACGCGAGGTTGCCGAGCACCATGCCGAAGCAGTGGTAGAAGGGCACGGGAATGCACACCCGGTCGGCCTCCGTGTACCGGCACAGCTCGCCGACGAAGAAGCCGTTGTTGAGGATGTTGCGGTGGCTGAGGGTGGCGCCCTTGGGGAAGCCGGTCGTGCCGCTGGTGTACTGGATGTTGATGGCGTCGCTGGGCGTCAGCGCCGCGGCTGCCGCCGCAACCCGCTCGCCCGGCAGCTCGGCGCCTCGGGCGCACAGCGCCTCCCACTCGAGTTCACCGAGGTAGACGACGTGCTCGAGATCGGGCGCCTCCCCGCGTACCTCCTCGATCATCGCCCGGTAGTCCGACGTGAGGTACGACGGTGCGGAGACCAGCATCCGGCACCCCGACTGGCGCAGCACGTAGGCGAGCTCAGACGTCCGGTAGGCGGGGTTGATGTTGACGAGGATCGCCCCGATCTTGGCGGTGGCGTATTGGAGATAGACCCACTCGGCGCAGTTGGGGCTCCAGATCCCCACCCGGTCGCCCTTGACGATCCCCAGTTCCAGCAAACCACCCGCCACGGCGTTCACCGCCGCATCGAGCTCCCGGTAGGTGAGGCGGATGCCTTGGTGGGCGACGACGAGCGCTTCGTGGTCGGGCACGCGGGCAACCGTCGCCTCGAAATCGGCCCCGATCGTCTCCTCCAGCAGCGGAACGTCGGTCGGACCTGCGGCACGTGCCTCTGTCATCGTTGTGGGCTCCTCACGAGGGTCGACGGCCATTGTCGCATCGCACCGCTCGGAGTGTTGGGGCCGAACGCCTCGATTCGTTCCGCCCGGTGCGTCGTAACGTGGATGAGGTGAACACCCTCGCCTTCACCTTCCGGCTGATGTGGGCGGTCATCGTCGCCGTCGTCACCCGGGTCTTCCGCAGGCTCTTCCGCGGATCGGTCGTTCCCGGGTGGCGGTGGTCGACCGAGCTCACCGTCGTCGCGATGCGGGCGTTCATCATGGAGGCGGCGACCCATCCGGATCCGCAGGCGCGCAGCCGCCTCGAAGCAGGACTCGACCCGCCGCTCCCCAAGCGCCTGCGCAGCCTCGTGCGGATCGAGCGCCGCCCCGTCGGCGGCCGTCCGGCCGAGTGGCACGTGTGCGACCTCCCGCCGGGTGCGGACGGCGCCGTCACCCTGCTCTACCTGCACGGCGGCGGCTACCTCGCCGGCAACCCGGCAACGCACCGGCGTTTCGTGGCAACGCTGGCGTGGGAGCTCGCCGCCACCGCCGTCGTGCCCGACTACCGGCTGGCCCCGGCCCACCGCTTCCCCGCCGCCGTCGACGATGCGGTCGCCGCGTACCGGGAGCTGGTGGCGGGTGGTGCCGATCCCTCCTCGATCGTCATCGGCGGGGACTCCGCAGGCGGCGGGCTCGCGGCGGCAACCCTGCTCCGGCTGCGCGACGAGGGCGACCCCCTCCCGGCGGGTGCGCTGCTGTTCTCCCCCTACGTCGACCTCGAGCACTCCGGCGCCTCGATCGTGGCGAACCAGGCAACCGACTACCTGCCGCTCGGCGTCATTCGACCCAATTTCGAGTACATCGGGGCCCACGACCCGCGCCATCCGTACGCCTCACCGCTGTACGGTGACTTCCACGGCATCCCGCCGCTCCTCATCTTCGGCGGCGAGCGGGAGATGATCGTCGACGACGCGCGGCGTCTGGCCACACGGGCGCGGGCGGCGGACGTCGCCACGACGTTGCACCTCGGTCGCGACATGCCTCACGTGTGGCCGGCCGTGCTGCCCACCGAGCCCGAGACCGTGCGTGCGCTGGCGGCGTGCCGCCTCTTCGTGTCCCACGTCACCGCCGACCGGCGTAGCCGGTCGGCGTAGCCGGTCGGCGTTAACCGAGTGTCGAGTGCAGGAACCCGATCGTGCGCTTCCAGGCGAGCTCGGATGCACCCGCATCGAACGTCTCGGGATGGTCCTCCTCACAGAACCAGTGGGCGGTGCCCCCGTACATGTGGAGCTCGTATGGCCGTCCCGCCGCCTCCAGCTTCCGGCGCAGCCGGGCGACCCCCGACCGATCCACGTACTCGTCGGCGGCGGCCAGGTGGAGCTGGAACGCCGAACGGCTTCCCCGGTAATCGCCGCCCCGGACCGCATAGAACGTGACCGTCGCCGTCACCGGGAGCAAGGCCTGCTGGGCCAGCCACAGTCCCCAGTGGCCCCCCATCGAGAACCCGACGACGCCGATGTTGGGAGAGCCGGCGCGGCGTTGGAGCCTGTCGAGTCCTTTGGCGATGACACGCCACCGGTCCTCACTGCCGCGGTGGGCTCGCAGCGCAACGGATTCCTCGTTGGTGCGCGCAGTGCGACCCTCGAACATGTCGGGCGCGACGACCACGAAGCCCTCGTCGGCGAGGTCATCGCACATGCTGCGCATACAACTGGTGAGTCCGAAGTTGGCGTGAAGAAGGAGCACGCCGGGACCCGCATCCTCTGCGGGGAGGGCCTCGTAGGAGCCGGTCGCTGAAGCCGTACGCACCGCACCACCACCTCTCTCCACCTCCCGGTCGACCCTACCCGTGGTTGGGGACTACGGAAGGGGTGTCTCGGCCTCAGAACCAGGGACTCGGACCAGGACCGGGGACTCAGTCGGGGATGATCACCGTCCGCACCGCCGCCGTTCCGGCATCGAGGTGATCGAGCACGGCGTTGACCGGCCCCGGCTGGAGCGGAACGGTCTCGGCGACGACTGCGTCCAGGTCCAGCGTGCCCTCTGCAATGTGACGCAGCACGACAGGCAGCTCGGCGGCCAGGTGATCCATGACCCCGATCACCTCCGCCTCCTTGCCGATGAGATCCGCGTAGGAGTGAATGAGCGTGGGTTCGGTGGCGAGTCCCACGACCACGGCCCGGCCCCGAGGGCCGAGGCTGCGGATGGCGTTGCGCACCGTCTCCGGTTTGCCGACCAGCTCGACGGCCACGTCGACGCCACCGGTCGCATCGACGATGTCCCCGGCGGGATCCCCGGTGGCGGTCATCCCCGCGGCCCCGAGCCGTCGGGCGAGCGCGACCTTGTCCGGGTCGACGTCGACGCCGTACACCTCCGTCGCGCCCATCGCCCTGGCGAGCTGGATCGCGGACATCCCGAGACCTCCGAGGCCGAATACCGCGACCCGTTCTCCCGGTGCGAGCCGGGCTCGGACGAACGCGTGGTAGGCGGTTGCCGACGAGCACATCGCCACTGCGCCGTGCGCGAAGTCGACGGCGTCGGGGAGAACGACGAGGTTGCGGATCGGCACCACCACCAGGTCGGCGTAGCCGCCGTCGCGGTCGTTGCCGATCATCGCCCCCTCGCCGCAGAACTGCTCGGCGCCGACCCGACAGGCCCCACATGCGCCGCAACTCACCTGATAGTGCACGCCCACCCTCGTGCCGATCGAGAACGCACCGGGCTCCCCCGGT
>DKBA01000205.1 GCA_002450985.1 Acidimicrobiia bacterium UBA6912 | reverse complement strand
CCGGCATCGGGCTCGGTCAGCACCATGGTGCCGCCCCAGCGGCGCTCCAGCATCCGCTTGGCCCAGAAGTCGGCCTGCTCGGGGGTGCCCACCCGGCCGATGACGATGGCCATCAGCCCGCCGATGATGAAGAAGAAGGCGCTGGGGTTGGCGCCGACGAGCATCTCCTGACCCGCCCAGCGCACCATGTTCGGAGCACCGAGGCCGCCGAGGTCCTTGGGGGTGCCCAGCATGTCCCAACCGCCGTCGTAGTAGGCATCGAGGGACTTCTTCATGCTGGCCGGCAGCTCGACCTTGCCGTCGACGAGCTTGGGGGGATTGCGGTCGGCGTCGACGAAGCTCGCAGCCATGTCCTCCGTCGCCAGCCGCTCCAGCTCGCGCAGGATGTCTCTCACCGTTGCGGTGTCGAAGTCCTCGAACGGCTCCTTGGCGAGGTGCTCGTCGAGCCCGAGTACCTCGAACAGGTTGAACTCGATGTCCCGCAGATTGGCCTTGTAGTGGCTCATGTCATCTCCCGTCAGCGTCGCCATTGCCCTCGGCAACGGCTCTCCCACCCCGTCGACCGGACCAGCGCCGTGTTTCGACGCTGATTTTTGAGTATACACTCTAATTTGAGCATACACTCAAGTTCGAGGGAAATCCGCTAGCGTGAACCCCTCGGAGGAGGAGTCACATGGCGCGCTACCAAGCCGGGATCCGCACCGAGGCGCGGATCATCGACGCCACACGCGAGCTCCTCGGCGAAGTCGGCCTGGAGGGCACCACGCTCAAGGCGATCTGCGACCGCGCCGGGGTGCGCGCCGGCAGCTTCTACAACATCTTCGACTCCAAGGAGGAAGCGATCATGCGCGTCGTCGCCGAGGCCATCGCCTCGGTCGATCCCGACCCGCAGGGCGCCGGCACGGACACGGTCGGCGAGCTCATCAAGGCCTACGCCCGCTTCATCACGGGCCAGTCGACCGTCGCCCGCATCTACCTCCAGACGGTCGTGAGCGGTGGGCTCACCGACAACGACCTCGCCAAGCGGTTCCTCCGCCACCACGAGCGTCGCGTCGCCAGGTTCGCCGACGCCATCCGGCGGACCGACCCGGAGATCGGCGTCGCCGAGGCAGGCGAGGACGCCGAGCTGCTGCTCGCCGCCCTCAACGGGCTCGCCTTCCACTGGATGCTGCAGCCGGCCTTCGACTTCACCGGCCACATCCGTCGGATCATCGACGCCCACGAGTGGCTGCGCCGCCGACGCTGACCCGGCCGGCCGGCCCATCGGCGGGCCTCGTCAGTCGAGCGGGTGTCGCCAGGAGAGCCGGGGGAACCTCGCAAACCCTCGATCGGCAGTGACGAGCGTCGCACCGTGCTCGATGGCCTGCGCCGCGATCAGGGCATCGGGAACGGCATTGCCACGAGCTTCGGTCCGTCGCACGAGATCCACGACGATCGGCCATGTTCGCTCACCGGCGCCCACGGTGAGCGAAGAAGGCGCCGATTGCACCGTCTCGGCGAACTCGAGGGCGGTCTCGAGCGGCGTCGGGTCACGGAACACCCTCGGGTGGGTGACGACACGGACGAAGCCGGCGAGAACGCCGGGGGTGACCGCCAACGGCTCATCGCCGCCAAGCGCGTCGGAGAGGAATGCGTGGTACTCCTCGTGCCGTGGCGCCTCCGGTCGATGGGCGTAGACGAGGACGTTGACGTCAGCGAAGAGCATCGATGCTCACGCCGTCGTCCATGAGGTCGCGCAACGCTGCTGCCGAGGAGAGATCGACACCAGGCAGGACCCCGGACCCGCCGTAGACGGGAAGCGGCCGCACCGGTGCGACCTCCGCTGCCGGAGTGGCCAGGGCAACCCGAAGCGCATCTTCGATGATCGAGCCGATGGTCCGACCGCTGGTTGCGGCCCGTTCCTTCACCCTCCGCAGGAGCTCGTCGTCGATGCGAATCGTCGTTCTCATGGGCGACATCATAGCATCACTGACTGTCATCTTGATGACAGCAATGTCGCTGCCAGCAGTTTCGACCCGCTCACTGCAGCGTGTCGACCAGCCAGCGGTGAAGCGGCGACATTCGCCTCCACTCGGCAACGGCGTGCCCCACGAAGGCTGCCGTGTGGAGGTCGGACGCCGGCTTCTCGTCGACGCCGGCGAACAGCGCTCCGTGCCGCAGCAGCCGCTCCTGGGTCGCGTTGGCGGGCTCGAAGCCGCGCGGCGTCAGCTTGTAGTGCTCGCCCTGCACTTCGTACCCCTTGCGCTCGATCGAGGACACCACCTTGGCGAGAGCCGAGCCAGAATCGGGGTCCACGACGGCGGCCCGATAGGCGGCGAGACGTTGCGTGTCGAAGCCGTGGGCGCCGACGCCGATACCGACGGACCGCGGCGTGATGCGGAGGTAGAAGCCGGACACGGCATCCTTCCGCTCGCCCTCCCAGAACCAGAAGTCCAGGTGATCCTTGTACGGCCGCTTGTCCGGAGAGAAGCGGATGTCGCGGTTGACCCGGAAGATCGAGCCATTGACCTTCGGCTCGGCCCGCACGTCCGGGGCGACCTTGCGCAGTGCCGCACCGGCGGCCACGACGAACTCCTTGGCGGGCTCCAACCAGTAGCGCTCGTAGTCGTTGCGGTGGGCGTCGAACCAGGCCTTGTCGTTGTTGCGCGCCAGGCCGCGGAGGAAGGTGAGGGTCTGTGTGGGAAAGCCTTCGAATGTGGCCATCGGATGCTCCTTGTCGGCGTCATCACTGCGACGAATCAGCAGCGCAGCGTTCGACACATGATGAGGGAAGTGTGCGACAGATCCGACTCAGGTACGGGACGATGCCCGATCACCCGGACCGACGCCACAGCGAGTACGAGGTGTCGACAGGGGCCTCTCGAGCTTCCCGAAGACGTCCCCTCAGACAGTCCCTGCGGGCCTTCTGTGCCCGTACACGACGTATGCGCGCCCTATGCATACGTCTCGCAATTGGGCAGTCGGCAGGCCTGATCACGGGACTAGGACAGGGAGGTGCTCCGGGTTGGATGATGCGAGCGCCTCACGCCAACATGATGATGTGACGAGACGCTTCATCGCCGCGTGCGTGCTCATGTTGGCCGCCTGTGGAGGCTCCACCACCCCCACTACGACCACACCCGCCTCCGTCGCGACCACGGGGTCTACCGTTGCTCCGACGACGTCCCCGACCTCGGCCCAGCCGCTGGCCACCTATCGCTTCACGATGTCCCTGAGCGTGGTACCCGACGAGGGTGAGCCGCGGCTCGTCGAGGTGCTCGACGGCGAGGCGGACGTCGGGTCGGGTGCGATGCGTATCTTCGGGAATCTCGCCGGGCTGCCGATCGACCTGGTCACGGACGGCACACGATGGCAGGATCTGGAGCAGCCCGACCTGGAGCTGGATGCAACGGGAGTGCGCGACTTCCTGGTGTTGACCGGGCTGCTCATGCCGGAATACGTGTCCGATCTGCTCGACGGTGGCGCGGCATGGGAGGACCTCGGCACGGAGCTCCACCTCGGTGCACCGGCCAGCCACCTTCGCCGCACCGGTATCGAGAAGGGCGTGGATTGGGAGTACGGGGACGTTGCCGAGATGAACGTGTGGCGCGATGTCGAGACCGGCGTCGTCGTCAAACTGACGGCGCAGTTCGCAACCGGCGACAACGCAGGCTTTCCGCTCGCTGCTTGGGAGATCACGGAGCGCAACCCCGCCGTCGAGCTCCCGCCGCCGGGAGCCTGACCCCGATCAGCGCCGCGGGCGGCGCTTCGCCGACGATCGCACCAGCATCCAGACGCCGACCACGCCGACGAGGATCGCCCCGGTCACGATTCCGAGGTTGGAGCGGAGGATCTCGTCGTCGTCCGCGGCGATTCCCCAGGCGATGCCGCCGACGCCGAGCACGAGCAGCGTCGCGGCCACGATGACCAGCACGTTTGGTTGCAGCTTGCGGGATTTCGGCGCCGCCATCCCGGGCTCCTCTCGGGTCCGGTCTCACGGTAGCGCCGGCCGCCGGTGCGGCGGGGGCATCTCCTCGCCCCTCGAGCCGAGCCGGAGCACGGACGTCACGAGTCCGGCTCGTGGAAGCCCAGCTGGCGCAGCGCGGCGTGGTAGCCGGCGAGCGTGTCGACGTCGACCGGGGCGGGGCGGGCGAATCGCACTTCGACGACTGGCTCCGGCGGGGCCTCGATCAACAGCTGCCACAGCACTTTCGAGCCCGAGGTGGCCACCCCCGTCATCGCGGCGATGGCATCCGCCGAGAGCAGGAACGGGTGGTTGGGGGCGCCGTCGTCGTATACGGCGACCGCCGCCCAGGGTCGGGACTCGTCCCACACTGCGACGATCTCGTCGATGATGTCGGGAGTCACACCCGGCATGTCCCCGAGCAGCAGCACGACGGCCGACGGTGCGCCTGCCGCGGCGACACCGCACAGCAGCGAGGTGACATTGCCCAGTGGATACTCGGGGTTGTGCACCACGGTGGCGCGACCCGACGTGAGGCTCGCCCCAACTCGGCCTGCCGCGGCGCCGGTGACGGCGACCACCTGGTCGAGCCGCGACGCCTCGGCGTTGGCGACCGACAGCGCCGCCATGGTGCGGTCACCGAATGGGAGGAGCTGCTTGGGAAGGGGACCGGCCATCCGCTCCGACGTGCCGGCGATGAGCACGACGCCGGCGACCCGATCGCGGCTCATCAACCGAGCAGCTCGGCCGCCAGCCGGTTGTGGCGCTCCACGAGGGGCGGCAGATCGAGGGTGACCAGGCGGCCGCCCTCGACGACGGTGCGGCCGTGGACCACCGTCCGGTCGACGCCGACCGGGGCGCACAGCACCGCTGCGGCGACCGGATCGTGGAGCGCGCCTGCGTATTCGGGCCGGTCGAGCGAGATGGCCACGAAGTCGGCGCAGCGGCCGGGTTCGAGTACGCCGATGTCGGAGCGGCCGAGCACGGCGGCGCCGCCGCGTGTCGCCAACTCCAGCGCGGTCCGGGCGCCGAGCAACTCGCCGCCCTCGAGCGACGGCGCAGCGGCGAGTCGATTGAGCAACATCGCCTGGCGGGCCTCGGCCAGCATGTGGCTCCCGTCGTTGCTCGCCGAACCGTCGACGCCGAGCCCGACGGGCACCCCTGCCGCCAGGTAGCGTCGGACGGGGGCGATGCCCGAGGCGAGTCGCATGTTCGACGACGGGCAGTGGGCGACGCCGGTGCCGGTGTCGGCCATGCGGGCGATCTCGTCGCCGGCGATGAACACGCCGTGGGCATACCAGACGTCGCCGCCGACCCACTCCACGTGCTCCATCAGTGCCACCGGGCGGCGGCCGTGCGTCTCCAGGCAGAACTGCTCCTCGTCCAGGGTCTCGGCGAGGTGGGTGTGCAGGCGAACCCCCTTGTCCCTGGCGAGATGCGCCGCCTCCCGCATCAGGTCGAGGGTGACCGAGAACGGCGAGCACGGGGCGAGCACCACCTGCGTCATCGCCCCCGGCGCCGGGTCGTGATGGGCGTCGATCACCCTGGCGCAGTCGGCGAGGATGGCGTCCTCGGTCTCCACCACCGAGTCGGGCGGAAGCCCACCCTGGCTCTCCCCGAGGCTCATCGAGCCGCGTGACGCCATCAGCCGGATCCCGACCTCGGCGCCCGCCTCCACTTCGTCGTCGAACGTGCTGTCGTTCGGGTACAGGTAGAGGTGATCGAAGGCGGTCGTACACCCCGACAGCGCAAGCTCGGCGAGGCCGATCTGCGTCGAGACCCGGATGTGCTCGGCCGTCATCCGTGCCCAGATCGGATACAACGTGCGCAGCCAGTCGAACAGACCGACGTCCTGGGCGCCCGGAACGGCCCGGGTCAGGGTCTGGTAGAGATGATGGTGGGTGTTGACCAGGCCGGGCAACACGATGTGCCCCGCCAGGTCGATCACGTCGTCGGCGGCCCCGGGAAGCTCGTCGCTCGTGCCGACGGCGGTGATGAACCCGTCCTCGGCGTAGAGGCCGCCGCCGGCGATCTCCCTCCGCTCGTCGTCCATGGTCACGAGCACGGTGGCGTTGCGGGCGAGAAGCGTCGTCATGGGTCGAACGGTACTAGGAGGGCCGGCCGCGCCGGGGCCTCTAGGGTTCGCAACCGTGAACCGCCTCGAGGTGCCGGCATCGCTCGGCTGGATGGCGCGGCACGAGAGGGGACGAGCCTGGCTGGCAGCCCTCCCTCGGATCGTGACGGAGTGCGCAGAGCAGTGGGCATTGCAGCTCCAACCGCCGTTCCCCGACTCGTACGTGTCGCTCGTGCTGCCGGCAACACGTGCGGACGGATCCGCCGCCGTCCTCAAGATCCAGTTCCCGGACCGGGAGACCGAGCACGAGGCGACGGCGCTCGCCGCATGGGCCGGGAACGGGGCGGTGCGGCTACTCGCCTGCGACGAGGACCGCCACGCCCTCCTGCTCGAACGCTGCGAACCGGGGACGCCGCTGTCCGCACGCGCGACAGCGGAGGGCCTTGGGGTGCTCGGCCGCCTGCTTCCCCGGCTGTGGGTTCCCGCACCCCCCGGGATCCGCTCGCTGGCCGACGAGGCGGCGTGGTGGTCGGACCGCCTCGTGGCGACCTGGGAGCGCGCCGGCCGCCCGTTCGACGTGGAGCTCATCGACGCCGCCCTCGAGGCGCTCGATTGGCTGCCGCAGACGCAGGGCGAGAAGGTGCTCCTCCACCAGGACCTCCATCCCGGCAACGTCCTTGCCGCGCACCGAGAGCCGTGGCTCGTCATCGATCCCAAGCCGCTCGCCGGAGAGCGCGAGTTCGCCCTTGCTCCGATCGTGCGCGCAGCAGAGCTCGGTCATTCACGGACACTGACCATCGCCCGCCTCGACGAGCTCAGCCGGATGCTCCACCTCGACCGGGAGCGCGCTCGCGCGTGGGCGCTGGCGCAGACCGTCGCCTGGTCGTTCGAGGGGAACTCGACGATCGAAGGGCACGTGGCCTCGGCTCGCTGGCTGCGGGAGGCGTGACGGCTACTCGCGTCATCACGAGTCGCTCGCCAAGGGTGTCGGCTTCGGCGTCACCACCACCGACCCAGACGCTCTGGCCCAGATCCTGGCCTCGGTGATCGAGGAGCTGCCGGTCCGGCTCGTGCACTGATCCTCCATGTCTGACGTTTGCCGCAGCACGGGACCGAGGTTCCCCCGTGCTGCGGCCACTCGGGTTGCTGCGCACCGCCGAGCCGGATTCATCGATTCTGGCGAGGACACTCCGTCCGACCTCTGGCAGGTGTCGTGGCGAACTGCGGACGCCGGTGTCCGCGAGGGTCAGTCTCCCGGGCCGCCTGGGGCATCCCACCAGTCGGAAATGACCCTCACGATCTCGTCGGGGGCGTCATCCTGGATGTAGTGACCGGCCCCCTGGAGGATGTGGGTCGTCGAGTTGGGCAACGCCGCCTCCCATCTTCGCCGTTCCCCCTCCTTGAAGGCGAAGTCGGCGTCGCCCCACACGATGAGGGCGGGCAGGTGGGCAATACGATCGAGGTTGCCGCTCACCTCCCTGAGCAGCGGCTCGGCGGCGACGATCTCATGGGGAAACACGTGCGTCGGCCGGCGCGCCTCGGCGTCGGGGAACGGCGCCGTGTAGTGGTGGCGCTCCTCGTACGTCAGCTTCCTACGGCGGTGGCCGAACGGCACGATCTTCGCCGCAACGACGTTGAACCGTCCGATCAGGAAGCCGCCGACCGGGCCGCCCATCATCCACGAGAACACCCGGGTGCGAGCATCGGCCGGCCACACCGAGGTGTTCCCGACGATGAACGCCCGGTGCCGCTCGGGATGCCGGGTGGCGACACCGACACCGATGGCGCCGCCCCAGTCCTGCACGAACGGTGTCACATCGCGCAGGTCGAGGGTCTCGACGAAGCGCTCCGCAACCGCGAGGTGCTCGGCCACGGTGAACCCGAACCCGGGCGCCGCCTCGGAGAGCCCAAACCCCGGGTAATCCCACGCCACGCAGCGGAAGCGGTCACGCAGCCCGGCGATGAGGTCGCGATACAGAAACGACCACGTGGGATTGCCGTGGTAGAGCAGCAGCGTCGGGCCCTCGCCCTCGTCCACGTAGTGGATGGTGTGGCCGTCGAGGTCGACGAACCGGCTCTCGAAGGGGAACAGCTCGTCGCTCACCCACGGCGGGCGGATGCCGGGTGTGGAGTTGGCCATGGACGATCCTCCCAGTGCCTATACGATGAGCGCGTCGGCGATGGCGCCGAGGTCGGGACCCGTCAGATCGGGGAGCGGCTCCGATGATCCCCACACCACGCTCGACCGGGCGATGAAGGCGCCGGGGATGCCGACGCTGCGAGCGCCGAGGATGTCCCAGTCGTGGGAGGCGACCATCACCATCGCATCGAGGTCGACGTCCAACTTGGTGGCCGCCATCAGATACACCTCGGGCGCCGGCTTGAACCGCCGCACCTCGTCCACCGACAGCGCCAGCTCGAGATAGCCGTCGATGCCCGAGCTGGCCACCTGCGCCGCCACCGCCTCGTACGAGCCGTTGGTGAGGGTCACCAGCCGGAAACCGGCCTCCCGGAGCCGGGCCATCGCCGGGAGCACGTCGGGATGCGGCGGCAGGGAGCGCATACCGCCGACGACCTCGACCGCCTGGGCGTGGTCGAGGGTGACGCCCCGCTTGCGGGCGAGGGCCAGCAGCGCCTCGGCGCCGATCTCACCGAAGGGGCGGTACTTCCCGAGATGGTTGGCGACCAGCGAGCCGTGGAGCATGCGGGCGAACCACTCCCCCAACGGCTCCGCCGTTCCCAGCGCCGCCTCGAATCGGGGCCGCAGCGCCGAGAGGTCGAGCAGTGTCTCGTTGACGTCGAAGACGAGGACCTCGGGTCGCACCCTCACTTCGGGCCCATGCGGATGCCGCCGTCCATGCGGATCGTCTCGCCGTTCATGTACCCGTGCGTGAGCAGGAAGTAGGCCAGCTCGGCATACTCCTCCGGCCGGCCCAGCCGCTTCGGGTACAGCACCTGCTGGCCCAGCGATTCCCGTGCCTCCTCGGGGAGACCGGCGAGCAGCGGCGTGTCGATGAGCCCGGGGGCGATGGTGTTCACCCTGATGCTGAGGGCCGACAGGTCGCGGGCAATCGGCAGCGTCATCCCGACGACGCCGCCCTTGGACGCCGAGTAGGCGGCCTGGCCGATCTGGCCGTCGAACGCGGCCACCGATGCGGTGTTGACGATCGCCCCACGATCCCCGTTTTCGGTGACGTCGACGTGCGACATCGCCGCGGCGGCGAGCCGGATGCAGTTGAAGGTACCGAACAGGTTGACGTAGAGAACGGACTTGAAGTGGCCGTAGTCGTGCGGGTTGCCGTCACGGTCGACGGTCCGGGCCGGCCGCCCGATGCCGGCGCAGTTGACGAGGGCGCGCAGCGGCCCCATCTCCATCGCGGCGTCGACGGCGGCCTGCACCTGACCGGCGTCGGTGACGTCGGTGTGGATGTATCCGCCGTTCACGTCGGCGGCGACGGCCTCGCCGAGCTCGTCCTGGAGATCGACGACGAGCACGCGGGCGCCGGCGGCGGCGAGACGGCGGGCGGTGGCGGCGCCGAGACCGGACGCCCCACCGGTGACGATTGCGGAGACACCTTCGAGCTTCATGGCCAGGAGGCTACCGCGTGCCTCTCACCCCTCGTCGTGCGGTGCGGGCTGCCCGCGCGACCTCGCCTCATTCCGACCGCAGCGAATCCAGGTAACGCGCCGCCGCGGCCCGGCCCTCGGGATCGGCGAGGCCGACCAGCAAACCGTCGGCGTCCGCCCAGCTCCGCTCCGTCCCCGTCATCGTTGCGGTGACGGCGTTGACGTGCCGCTTGGTGGCGAGCAGCGCATAACGGGGCTTGGCCACGAGCGTGGCCACAAGCGCCTCGACCGCGTCGTCGAGCTCACCCGCCGCCACCACCTGGTTGAGGAACCCGGCGGCGAGCGCCTCCTCCGGCTCGAACGGCCGGCCGGTCATCACCAGCTCCTTGGTGAGTGCAGGACCGATCTCTCGAACGAGGCGGGGGATGCCGCCCCACGCCAGGGGGATGCCGAGATCCACCTCGGGGATCCGGAACACGGCATTGGAGGCGGCGATCCGAAGGTCGCAGGCGGCGGCGAGCACGACCCCACCGCCGACGCAGAAGCCGTGGATGGCGGCGACGGTCACGGCGCGCATCGCCTCGAGCGCTTCCGCCATGCGGCGTCCGGCATCGACGGCGTGCCGCACGTCGGCCTCGACGTCGGCGGCTCCGGCAAAGGCGGCGATGTCGGCGCCGGAGCTGAAGGCGCGGCCCTCCCCCGTCACCACGACGACCTTCAGCGACGGCTGTCTGTCGAACCACGCCGCCGCCGAGGCGATCTCCTCGAGGGTCTCGAAGCTGAGCGGATTCAGCTTCTCGGGGCGGGCCAGGGCGAGGTGACCGCGCACACCATCGGCGGAGAGCCCAACGGCGATCGTCGCAAGATCAGGGATGTCCACGTCCACTCCTCGGCCGGGGCGGCGCACGACGCGTGCGCGAGCGCAGGCTACAGATCGACTGCTTCACCGACGACTCCGAGGATGTCGTCGCCGTACTGCTCCAGCTTGCTCGGCCCGATGCCCGAGATGCCGAGCAGGTCGCGCTCGGTCCGGGGCCTGCGGCGGGCGATCTCCTCGATCGTGCTGTCGTGGAGCACGACGTAGGCGGGAACTCCGAGCCGGCGAGCGGTGTCCCGACGCCACGTCTTCAGGGCCTCGACGAGGGCGGCGGCCGCCGCAACGAGCGGCGGGGGCGGCGCAGGGGTGACCTCGACGATGTCGCTGCGGTGCACCTCGAGCTCGCCACCCTCGTCGATGCGAACGGTGATGGCGGCACCATCCGCGGCGACGACCTCGCCGCGAGCGCCGCCCCAGAGCCGTACCCGATCGCCGACGAACGCCGTCTTCCCGACCGTGCCGGCCCCGCGGCCCACCGGCGCCGGCTGCAGCGTCGCCCGCGTCGCGGTGCCGGCGAGCTCGGCGAGGAACGGCGACGGTCGCGACACGTCGGCGAGTACCACCACACGCTCCGAGACACGGGTGATCGCCACGTGGAACACCCTCCGCTCCTCCTCCATGTCGTCGGAGAGGTCATGGGGCATGGTGCCGCGGTCGGCGCCGAAGACGACGACCCTGGGCCACTCCATGCCCTTCACCCTGTGCACCGACGAGAGCGTCACGCCCAGTGGATCGGATGGGGCGGCGATGATGCGGCGCAACCACTCCTCGAACGTCGCCGCCTCGGGGTGGAGGGCGGCGGCCCGGGCTACTGCGACGAGGTCGTCGAGGTGGCCGGAGCGAGACGCATTCCCCCGGCCGGAGTCGAGGGCCTGCGCCGAGCTGCCCAGCCCGACATCCTCGACGAGTGCATCGACGAGCCGAGCGGCATCACCCTTGGCGGCGATCGAGGCCACGGCGACGAGGTCGTCGCAGAACCCCTCCCACCGTCTTTGCTGCTTGTCGTCGAGTCGCTCGCCGAGCTCGAGCAGGTCGTCGATGGGCATCGTGCCCCGGGTGAGGATCGCCTGCGCTGCGCGGGAGAGGCCCCTCCCCGGTCTGCGCACGGCGGTGAGGAGGTCGCCGCGCTGCATACGCTCGGGACGTAGGGCGAGGCGCATCCAGGCGAACAGCGCCCGCACCGCGGTGCGATCGAGCGTGCCCGGACCCAGCAGGTCGTTGCAGGGGATCTCCCACTCGACGAGCGCCGCCTTGACCGGCACCAGGCTGGCGTTGACGCGGGTGAGCACGGCGATGTCGCCGGGAGCCGTCCCGTCGCCGATCCAGCCGGCGATACGATCGGCGACGGTTGCCGCCAGCTCGGCGCCCGGCAGCCGGTCGACGACCAGGGTCTCCTCGTCGCCGTCGCTCCGGGCGGCCTCGATGGTCTTGTCGATGCGACGCCGGTTGTACGAGAGCAGGTGAACCGCTGCGTCGACGATCGCAGGCGGACAGCGGTAGTTGGTGACCAGGGCGTGCTCGCCTGCACCCGGGAAGTAGCGGTCGAAGTCGATGAGGAAGCCGGGATCGGCGCCGTCGTACCCGTAGATGACCTGATCGTCGTCGCCGACGCCGAACACCGACAGCTCGGGAGAGGCAACGAGACGGAGCAGGAGGACGTAGGCCGGGGTGAGGTCCTGGAACTCGTCGACCAGCAGGTGCCGGCAGCGGCGCTGCCAGCGAGCCCGCAGTGCGGGATCTCGCAGCAGCACCTCGATGGCCCCGTACACCTGCTCGCCGTGATCGACCCGCCCGATGGCGTACATCCGTTCTCGCACCCGCTCGAACGCCTCACCGAAGCCGGCAACGTCGTCGCGGCTCAGCTCGACCTCCGCCGGGTCGCGGAGCCGGGAGCGCACCGCCGAGAGTGCCTCGAGGTACGGAGCGACGGGGTCGGCGTTGGCGCGCCGCGGGATGGAGATCAGTCGATCGACGATGTCTCGGACGCCGCGCTCGTCGAGCAGCTCCAGGCCGGGGCGGGTCTCGCGCAGGATCTCCCAGCCCAGGGAGTGAATCGTCCTGGCCGTTGCCTTCCCCACCCCGAGCCGTTCCCGCAGCTCGGCGGCGGCCCGCTCGTTGTAGGCGACCGCGGTGACAACGGCGGGCTCGATGCGGTAGTCGTCGAGCACCCTGCGCAACCGGGCGGCGAGGGTGCGGGTCTTGCCCGAGCCGGCCGGAGCGATGATCCGGGCCGGGCCCGCCTCGTGGGCGACCGCCTCCACCTGATCGGGGGCCAGGCCGTCGGCCGTCACCGGTGCCGGCCGGGGAACGAACGACGTGGCCCCTGCGTCGACGCTCTCGCCGTGCACGACAGGGTGTCCGAGGTCGAGGAAGGGCCGGCGGGGACCGCCGTCGATCCAGACCGCCGTCCCATCAGGCAGCATCGCATCCGCCGGGCCTCCCGGGGTTGCGTCGATCCGTCTCGCCTTCACCGCCCACCACCAGCGGGGCTCGCCGCTGCGGGCGTCGTAGTTGTTGGAGAAGCAGAGGAAACGCAGCCGCTCCAGCGGAAACAGGAAGTCGGCGTCGAGGCGCCACGGCGGCTGGCCAGACGTCTCCTCCGCCTCGAGCAAGTCATCCGCCCCATCCCAGGCCACGATCAGCGGCTCACGGGCCACCCATGCACGCTGCAGGCGATCGATGAGGGCGTTGCGCGCCTTGTCGTCGGCGAGCGTCTCCGCATCGAGCGTCACCACCGGCATCGCCGCCCACGGCTCCGGAACCTCGGCACCGGCCTGCACGACGACGCCGCGACCGAGCTGGGCTGGTCCAGGAGCGCTCATCGCCGTCGAGCGTAGGCGCCGACTGCGACACGGAGCGACGCGCAAAGAAACCCCCTCAGCCCGGCTCCACCGGGCAGCTCCCCCTGAGGGGGAGCCACCGAACGTGGCCCAGCCCGGCTCCGCCGGGCAGCTCCCCCTGAGGGGGAGCCACCGAACATGGCCCAGCCCGGCTCCGCCGGGCAGCCTCACGAATGCCTCCCCCACCGGGGGAGGTGGCCCGAGCCGCAGGCTCGGGACGGAGGGGGCNNGAGACCGTCGGCGAGGGCCTGCTTCTCGGCGTCCGTCAGCCGGGCCGTCGAGTGCACCAGGGTGTAGTCGAACAGCGGCATGGCTCCCTCCCGCACCGTCTCGGCCGCCTCGTCGGCCTCACCGCGTCGCTGGTCGTACTCCGAGAAGTTCAGCTTCCGCCGCCCCTCATCGACATGGCGCTGCGTGACCCACGACATCGGGGCGACGTTGGTGTACCACGGCCACGCCGTCTCGTTGCTGTGGCAGTCGAAGCAGGCCCGCACCGCCAGCGCCCGCGTCTCCGGGGAGTCCCAGGCCGGCTCGCCGGTGACGGCCGCGTTGGCGTGGCTGCGCCCGTAGGGCACGAGTTGGGCGAGCAACAGAACGACAGCCACTGCGGCGACCGCCGCAACGACGTGACCCATCCGGAAACGGCGCGCCACGACCCAGGCGACGGCCCACGACGCGACAGCGAGACCGCCGAGCGACCCCGCCCATTCCGGGCTGAGCAGCGCTCCGACCGAGCTCACGACGATCACCACAACCAGCCACACGAACCACGGCCGCCGCCACCAAGCGGGCCGAGCGGCTCCGCCTTCACTTGCGCTCACCGTCTCCTCCTGGGAGTGCCTGCCGGATCACCGGCGCGCTGATGCTCTCTCGCCCATTCTCATCCGAGCCGGTTGCTTTGCTGCGAGCGGTACATGGCGAGGGCTCGTTCGGCGATACGCTCCGGCGCCTCGTTGGTCTCTTCGCCGCGCTCCACCAGCCACTCCCACAGATCCGAACGCACTTCGATCTTCCCCGCCCGCCGGTACGACGACCGGGCCAGAGACACGAAGAGCAGCAGGAGCAGGCCGATGGCGAACAGGACGGCGACGAGGATCGCACGCGTCATCGGATCGCCGTGCCACAGATACACCACTGCGTCGCTCGCCGGTTCCTCGAGCCGGAAGGCGCGGAACAGGTATACGAAGACGTAGACGCCGGTGTACACGAGGAAACCGACGAGCACGAGGACGGCGAATGTGCGCCGCATGTCACTCCTCCCTGTGGTGATCCAGCGGGTTGATGGCACCTCGCGGCGGGACGCGCAGGCGCCCGAGCAGCGAATGGCCCACCGCCCAGTGGACCCACTGCGGGAGCTGCCGATGGCCGGCGGCCAGGACGAGGGCGCAGAGCGCCAGCACCTCGAACGCGATCCCGAACCCGACGCCGAGACCGAACGCCCACGGGCTCCGATAGAACACCCCACGCACGTCGCCGTGGGCGGCCAGACCCGCCGCCAGTGCGACGGCGCCGCTGGCGCCGAGGAGCAGCGCGGCGGCGAGGTACGTCGTGCGGCTGCGGAACTCGCGGATCAGGAATGGCGGAGCGGCGAGCCCGCGTCCGGTCGCCGCCGCAGCCCCCGCCACGATCCCGTGGGCGCCGACCGCGATGCGGTGGCGGCGCCGTCTGCCCCGGTGAGGGAGCAGCCGATTGACGACGTCGGCGAGCAGCAGCGCTCCCGACACGAGGATGCCGAAGCCCATCAGGCTCGGAAAGAAGACACCGAGGATCATGCGTCCTCCTCGCCGCGCAGCCTGCGCACCGCGCCGGAGAACCCGTCCACCTCGAGCAGCTCACCGTCGAGGAACGTGTGCGTTGCCCCACGGACCGTCAGCACGGCGGGGAGGCCGAACTCCCTCGCCACGATCGCACCGTGCGACAGCGGACCACCCTCCTCGAGGACGAGGGCACCGCAGATCATGAGCAGCGGGGTCCACGAGGGATCGGTGGCGTGCGCCACGAGCACGTCCCCGCGCTCGAGGCGGGCGCCCTCGTCGATGCCGCCGACGATGCGGGCGGGACCGGCGGCGATGCCGGGAGACGCCGCCCAGCCGCGCAGCGTGGCGGAGGATCCGACGTCCACGTGTGGCTCGACATCCGGTGTGCCGACGAAGACGTCCGGCAGCCCGCCCGCCTCCCGGCACCTCCGCTGCACCGTCGCACGGCGATGCAGCTCGCCCTCCGGCGGGGGCGGGGCGCCCAGCACCATGCCGGCGAACTCCGCATCCGAGAGGAGCTCGACCTGGCCGGGATCGCGCAGTTGACGGGAGGCGACGAGGCGCGTCGCACCCTCGAGGACGATGCGGCGCTCCTCTCCCCCCAGGGTCAGCAGCGCCGCCTTGGCGCGTTCTCTGAGACCGAGGAACCTCGTCGCCTCGGCCGCCTGCCGGGCGATCCAGCGGCGCCGCAGGTCGACGATCTGACCGGTGAGCACGCGAAACAGCCCCCACCGTCGACTCCCCAGCGTCTCCATCAGCTCGTCGAGCGCACGCCGCGCATCGGGTGGCACGGGCGGCTCCGGCATCGCACCGCCGGCGTGCAGGGCGAGCTGCTGCCACACCCACTCCGGGTCCTCGGCCCACGATGCTCCCGCGTACACGGCCCGGCATCCCTGGGTTCGCAGCAGGTCGTCGACGGCCTCCACCAACCGCCGACCCTCATCGCCGAGCTGGAGGAGCCGATCTCGGCTGCGACGCACCGGAGCGCCGGCGAGCGCCGCACAAAGGCCGCGATGCGGCGCCGCCAGCTCCGCGAAGAGTGCGGCGACGGCTCGAGTTCGGGCGACGCCGACGGCGTCCTGCGTGAGCGAACCGGCGGTGAGCCGCTGCGCCCAGCCCGCCGCCGCACCCTCGTCGACCCACCGCTGCAGCAGCACCTCGAGTCCGCGATAGGCGGCCGCCCCGGCGCTGGACGCGGCCACCTCGGCGGCGGTGAGACGCCACGCCAGGTCGCGCAGCGCGGCCCGGTAGCCGAGCAGGGCCGCCGCCGGGGTCCCTCCCAGCGGGGTGCGGAGGCGCACGATGCCGCCGACGGCCGCTTCGGCGAGCTCGACCTCGTCGGCGATGCGTCGCTGTGCCCGGCGGGCGCGCACGAGGGCTCGCAGCGACACCGGCGATGCCTGCGGCTCCTCCTCCGGCGACGAGAGCGTGCGACCGAGGAATTGCCGCTCCACCTCGATCGCGGAGCCGCCGGGGAGGGTCTGCGCCACGTCGCGGAGGGCGCTGAGATCAAGTGCCGCCCTGCCGCGGAATCGACCGACGAAGCGCCGATCCGGCGCTATCACGACGTCTCCCAGCGAGGCGACCACCGATCGGAACGCATCTTCGAGCATGGGCGCGGTGATGGTCCACAGCAGCGGCGGCACGACCCCGGGGAGCATCTCGACCACTCCGTGCGGGGTGAAGGTATCGGCGCCGGCCGTCGGCTCGTCGAATCCGTCGTCGAGCGCAGCAGTCGGGCCGCCCACGGTGATCGGTCTCGCCTGGAGCAGGGTGAGCGACCCGTCGACGAAGGCCCACTCCACGTCCTGGGGTTCATCGAGCCGGTCCTCGACCTGGAGGATCAGCCGGCCCAGGTCCTCCAAGAACACCGGCGCGTCCGCATCGCCCTTCGCCCTGATCTCGAGCGTGTCCCGCCGGATGGTGAAGTCGGCGGGGGTGATGCGGCCCGAGACCAGCGCCTCGCCGAGACCGGGGACCACCTCGATCCTCATCAGGTCGCGGCGTCCCGCCGGGTCTCTGCTGAAGCCGACGCCCGACCAGTCGGCCGCCACCATCGCCTGCACCACCACCGCCATGGCCAGCGAGATGTCGGCGATGCCGTGGCGGCGCCGGTAGGCCCGGGCCGCAGGCAGCCACAGCGACGCCCAGCAGCGGCGAACGGCCGTGCGCACCGCTTCCTCCGTCTCGACGTTGACATAGGTGCGGTACTGCCCGGCGAACGAAGCGATGCCCAGGTCCTCGGCGGTTGCCGACGACCGCACCGCCACCGGCCCGCGGGCGAGGAGCGGACGGGCGGCGACGCCGATGGCGTTGCTCACCTCCGGTTCGAGGGGAATGTCGAGGAATCGCCGCTCGACCTCTGCCGCCTCCTCCTGAAGCCGCCCGGGATCCGGCGGCGGTGCGTCGCTGAACCTCTCGAGCCATCCGGCGAGACCCGCCGCGGCGGTGAAGCGCCGGTAGGCGCTCGCGGTGATGACGAATGAGTCGGGGATGGGGAAGCCGTGAGCGGCGAGACGGTCGAGGCCGGCCGCCTTGCCTCCCACTTCGGGCACGCTGCATCCGGTGCCGGCGAGCGGTACCACGATCGGCGCCTGGTGCAGTACGACCGTCACGGCGTCACCTGGAGGGTGGGGAACGTCAGCGTCAGCGATGCCAGCTCGACACCTTCCCAGGTGAGCCCGCGCAACGTCACGACCACCTCGGCGCCTCCATCGTCGGTCACGTCGACGATGCCGAACTGCCCGCCGCCGGGGAAGGCGCCTTCGCTGTAGGGACCGCCCTTCAGGGTTCCCGGGCGGTCGAGCGCCGAGGCATGCATCAACGGGAAGCCCCCGCCCCCGCCGGATGCGTACCCGGAGTTGGTTCCGTCGTCGATCGCGACCATGTGGGCGTCGCCGGCGATCATGATCAGGTTGTCGATGCCGTGGTCGGCGATGAACGTCGCGATCTGCTCACGTTCCCAGGCGTAGCCGGCCCAGTCGTCGGCACCGGCGCGGACCGGGTCGATCCATGGCACCGAGCTCACCCAGACCACGACGGGGTGACGCGCCGCAGCATCGAGCAGCTCGGCCTCGAACCACGCTCGCTGCGTCTCGCCCAGCATGGTCTTCGCGGGGCCGTCCGACTCGCCCTTGGGCGTACGCGCCGAACGCAGGTCGGTGAGGATGAAGCGCACCCGGCCGACGGTGAAGGCCTGGGCGATGGGACCGTCGCCGTCGAGCGGCAGCGGGTAGTGCGGCACGAGCTCGTCGTAGGCGTCGAGGGCGGCGGCACGGCTCGGGGAGTCGGCGGCGGCGTCGTTCGGACCGAAGTCGTGGTCGTCCCAGATGTAGGCGATCGGCACGTCGCGATAGAGCGCTGCTTGGGCGGGCGCCGTCAGTGTGCGGCGGTAGTCGGCGAGAAAGGCGTCGATGTCGTCGACGGCGACGTCGCCGTAGAAGAGATCGCCG
Source organism: Acidimicrobiia bacterium UBA6912 (assembly GCA_002450985.1). Classification (GTDB taxonomy): domain Bacteria; phylum Actinomycetota; class Acidimicrobiia; order Spongiisociales; family UBA5794; genus UBA6912. Next base: position 71 of record DKBA01000205.1, on the reverse strand, counting down.
AGGATGAGGAACAGGGCGGGGTCGCGCTCCCGGATCGCATCGAAGACCGCCCCGTTCGATCCGAGGCGGGC
>DKBA01000003.1 GCA_002450985.1 Acidimicrobiia bacterium UBA6912 | reverse complement strand
GGTGAAGGTCAACATGGTCGTCAAGCGGGGCGTGAACCACGACAGCATCGTCCCGATGGCCGAGCACTTCCGCGGCACCGGGCACATACTGCGCTTCATCGAGTACATGGACGTCGGCCACACCAACGGCTGGCGGCTCGACGACGTGGTACCGGCGGGTGAGATCATCGCCGCCATCAACGGCCGCTTCCCGCTCGAGCCCGCCGATCCCAATTACCGGGGTGAGGTGGCGCAGCGCTGGCGCTACCGGGACGGGGCAGGCGAGATCGGCGTCATCTCCTCGGTCACCCAGCCGTTCTGCGGCGACTGCACCCGGGCCCGGCTCTCGGCCGAGGGCAGCCTGTACACGTGCCTGTTCGCCACGGCGGGCACCGATCTGCGAGGGCCGATACGCGCCGGCGCCACCGACGAGGAGCTGGCGGCGATCATTCGCACCGTGTGGGAACGCCGCGGCGACCGCTACTCCGAGATCCGCTCGGAGGCCACCGTCGCCCTCCCCAAGGTCGAGATGTCCTACATCGGCGGCTGACGGCCGGGGAGCGTCCAGCGGGGACCCGCCCGCCGCCCGCCATCTGTCGCCTGAGGTCCGACGTCTGGCTCGCCTGCACCGCACGCGACCCTCTTGAAGCGGCCGATCTCCCATCGTATGTTGCCGAGCATGGCGAGAGATGACGGCACATGACAGCCACTGACGATGATCAGGAGCGCGAGGAGCTCGCCCACATCCCGTGGTCGATGCTCGCCGACGAGCTGGACGGCGGCCGTTCCCGCACGATGGCGGCGCTGGCGCTCGCGGTGATCGCCGTGGTGGTCGTCGGTGTCGTCGGNNGGACCTTCGCTCTACGCCGAAGCCGACCTCATGGCGGTCGCCCCCGAGCAGGAGCAGCGGCGAGCCGCCGCGGGGGCCGAGTGGTTCGTCGTCGACTCGTTCACCGTCGACGACGTCGCAGCTGACGAGCCCGCCATGTGGGTGGAGTGGGCGCGGGCGACCGAGGTCGTCCCCACCGGGCCGTCGACCTACGACGTGGCGGTCGTCTTCTCGACCCTCGGCCGCAACGGCGCCGGGGTCTACTCCCGGGCCGGGCTGCGGGCGGTGCGGATACGGATGGCGATCACGCCCGAAGGCGTCGCCATCCCCGAGGACCTCCCGGAGCCGGTGCGCCTGGACGCGCCTCCCGACTTCTCCCCGCCGCCCGCCGGGGACGCCGAGGTGCCAGACGAGGTGGCGGCGGCGGCGGTAGAGGCGGCGACGTTCTTCGGCTCGGCCGCGGAGGTCGTTGCCGCCAGCACGACGGCGGACGGCTGGCGGGTCGTGCTGTCGATCCCCGATCCGTCGGGCATCGCGCTGTCCCTCGTCGTCTACGTCGCCGGCTGACCGCGGGTGGTCACCCGATCAGCTGCGATGTGGCGTAGATGACGAGCCCGGCGAGCCCGCCGACGACGGTGCCGTTGATCCGGATGAACTGGAGGTCACGTCCGATCAGCTCCTCGAGGCGCTCGCTGGTCTCGACGGCGTCCCAGCGGTCAACGGTGGTGGTGACCAGGTCGTTGATCTCGCCCTCGAAGCGGTCGGCGATCTCTCCGACGATTCGGGTCAGCCACACCTCGACCCTGCCGCGCAGCTCGGCGTCGCTGCGCAAAGATCGGCCGAAGCCGCTCACCGCCGACTCCACCCTGATGCGGATCGGGCTCTCCGGATCCTCGGCCTGGGTGAGCAGGTTCGCCTTCGTGCCTTCCCAGATCCCGTCGAGATAGTGCTGAACCGCAGGGTTGGCGAGCAGCTCCGCCTTCAATTCCTCCCCGCGGGCGACGAGGGTCGGGTCGTCGCGGAGCCGCGCCACCAGCTCCTCGGCCATCGCGTCCACGTGCCGCCGGAACTCGTGCCGCGGGTTGGCGACGACGTCGTCGATGAAGCGGTGCGCCACCTCGAGCGCCTTCTCCAGGACCGTCTCGTCGAGCGTGCGCGGCACCCACCACGGCGAGCTCGCCGCCACCGCATCGAGGAGGCCCCGCCGGTTCTCGTCGAGGGTCCGGCCCAGGGCCGGAAGGAACGCATCCAGCAGCTCCTGGTGGCGCCCCTCGGCAGTCGCCGTCGCAATCGCTCGTGAGGCGAGCGGGGCGAAGTGGATGCTGCGGAGCCGCTCCAGCACGAGGTCGGCGACGGCGGGACCGAGCTCGTCGTCGTCGAGCGATGCCACCACGGCGGCGATGCCCTCGGTGACCTGCCGTCCCACCTGGGCGACGTGTGTCGGGTCTTCGAGCCAGACGCCGATCCGAGTGCCGACGTCGGCGTGACGAACCCGCGCCACCACGTTCTCCCGGGTGAGGAACGACTCCTGCACGAACCGGCCGAGTGCACGCCCGATCTGCTCCTTGCGGCTCGGGATGATCGCGGTGTGCGGGATGGGGATGCCGAAGGGGTGGCGGAACAGCGCAACCACCGCAAACCAATCGGCGAGGGCGCCCACCATCGACGCCTCTGCGGTCACCCTGATCCAGACGGCCCACGGGTGCGTGCGCTCCACGGTCGTGGCGATGACGAACACGACGGTCATCAGGACGAGCAGACCCGTGGCGATGCGCCGTACGTTCCACCCGTTCGTCTCTGCCATCCTGCCCCTCGGTCTCGCCGGTGTGATGTTGCCACGTCGAGTGTTGGGCCTCGTGTCCGGACGGCTACGCTCCCGGCTGTGCCGGACCTCGCCTCGCTCGAAGCCGATTCCTGGGCGCCGCTGCTCGCGGCGTTGGGTGTGCCTGACTCGGGTCGTATCGTGCTCCGCGGGCCCGGGGCGGATCAGGTCGCGGCAGCCTGGCAGCTCCTCGGCTACGGCACCGCCGGTGTGACTGCGGACGAGGCGCCGCTCCGCCTCGATGAACCGTTGCCCGAAGGGCCCGTCGCGATGGCGGCGCTGCTCCATGCGTGGCCCGAGCCTCGCGACGTCGATGCCCTCGCCAGAGCCGCGGCGCGGTGGGTCCGGCCGGGCGGCGTGCTGCTGCTGGCCGACCTCGACGTTGCCGGTCTTCGTACCGAGTCACCGCGGCGCGCTCCTGCGGCCCTCCTCTACCAGATGTACCCGGAGGTGGCCGAACGGCTCGCCGGTCGCTCGCCCACTCGCGTCCAGCTCGTGATGGCGGGCATTCGGGCCGGCCTCGACGAAAAGTGGTCGGGTGACCTCTCCCGACCGGTCGGGGTCTATCGAGATGCCGACGAGCGTCGCGCCGCCGTCGAGTTCGGCGTGTGGCGCGGTCTGGAGGACCTCGACCCGGACCGGTACACGCGTCTGCTCGAAGCCGTGGATGCGGTCGACCCCGTCGAGTGGCCGCTCGTGGAGCGGGAGCCGTGGACCGTGGTCACCGGCCGGGTCCGCCCCTGACGGCGTGCGCCTCGCTCAGCGGAAGTGGCGGCCGAGGATCTCGCTCGCAGGCCCGGCGATGTCGACCCAGTCCGCATCTGGCTGCTTCGACAGCGTCACGAAGTCCGAGGTCATGAAGACGCTGGTGACGCCGGGGAGGCCGAGGAGCTCGGCGGCGGCTTCGTCGTCCGCCTCGCGCCCGGCCACGAAGGTCTTCGGGCCGCCGACGTCCACGCCGACGGTGAACTTCAGGGCATTGGGGTTCGGGGTGGCGCTGATGTCGACGACCATGGGCTCCTCTCCGGCACGTCGGCCGGATCGTAGCGCCGGGAGCTCGCGCTGATGGGTGGGGTGCTCGCCGTGGACGTCGGCGGCACCTTCACCGATCTCGTCCACTGGGACGGCGTGGCGCTGCGGACGGGGAAGGAGCCGTCGACGCCCTCCGATCAGAGCGTCGGCGTCATGGCCGGCGCGCGACGCCAGCCCCCGGCCAGCCGCTTCCTGCACGGCACCACCGTTGCCACGAACGCGTTGCTGGAGCGGCGAGGGGCCGTCACCGCCCTCGTCACCAGCCCGGGGTTCGCCGACGTGATCGAGATCGGCCGCCAGCACCGGCCCTCGCTCTACGACTCGTTCGCCGACAGGCCGCAACCACTCGTCCCTCGAGAGCTCCGCTTCGCCGGCCCACAGGACGCAGACGCGTGGACACCCCCGGCTGCACTCGGCTCGGCCGATGCGGTGGCGGTCTCCCTCCTGTATGGCTACGCCCGTCCCGAGACGGAGCAGTCGGTGGCTGCGGCGCTGCGCCACGCCCACCCCGGCCTCGCCGTCTCTCTCTCCAGCGACGTCGCCCCGGAGTTCCGTGAGTTCGAGCGCACCGCGACCACGGTGCTCAACGCCTACCTCGGTCCCGAGTGCGCTCGCTACCTGGAACGGCTCGTGTCGAGGTCCCGGGAGGCGGGCCTGCCCGAAGGCGTCCTCGTCATGAGATCGTCGGGCGGGCTGATCCCCATCGCCGAAGCCGCGCGCCTCCCGGTGGCGATCCTGCTCTCGGGACCCGCCGGCGGGGTCACCGCCGCCGCGGCGCTCGGCGCCGCCACCGNNGGAGGCTCGATCGCGTGGCGTGACGAGGGCGGCGCCCTCCGGGTGGGCCCCCGCAGCGCCGGCGCCGATCCTGGACCCGTTGCCTACGGCCGTGGCGGCGCGGCGCCGACCGTCACCGACGCCAACGTCGTGCTCTCCCGTATCTCGCCGCACACCCGGCTGGCGGGATCGTTGCCCCTCGACGGGGATCTGGCGCTGCAGGCGCTGGCCGCGCTCGGCGATCGTCTCGGGCTGGACGCCGTCGCCACGGCGGGCGGCGTGGCCCGCGTCGTCGAGGAGGTGATGGCGGGGGCGATCCGCAAGGTGTCGCTCGAGGAGGGGGCCGACCCCCGCACCGCGACCCTGGTGGCCTTCGGCGGCGCCGGGGGACTCCACGCCACGGCGCTCGCTCGCAGCCTCGACATGGCGGGCGTTCTCGTGCCGCTCCATGCCGGCGTGTTCTCGGCGCTCGGCCTCCTCGTCAGCCCGCCCCGCGTCGACGTGGCACAGAGCCGGTCGGTCGAGGACGGTGCCGGTCTCGATGCCCTCGCCGCCGAGCTCGCCGACCGGGCGGCGGCGAGGCTGACGGCCGACACCGGTGAGGCTCCCGCCGAGCTCGACGTGCTGATGGATGTGCGCTACCGGGGCCAGTCGCACGAGATCGCCGTTCCCTACCGGACCGGCGACGGCTGGGAGGTGCTCGCCGCCAGGTTCCACGAGCTCCACGCCGAGCGCAACGGCTTCGCCCGGGCCGACGATCCGATCGAGGTGGTGACGGGCCGCGCCGAGGCGGTCGGGGTGGCGGCCGTCGAGTTCTCCTCCGTCCCCGTGCCGGCGCCGGTGGGGGAGGCGTTCGTGGGGTCACGGGCGGTCGTCACCGACGGCGGAAACGTGGATGCCGCCGTCGTGCACCGTCCCGGTCTCGCTCCCGGCGACGAGATCGTCGGCCCTGCCGTGATCGAGGAGCGGGAGGCCACCACGTTTCTCGCCCCCGGGGAGCGCGCCCGGGTCCACGACTCAGGGGCGCTGGAGATCGAATGGTGACCGTCGACCCGATCACCCTCGAGCTCGCCAGGAACCGCCTCGCCGCCGTGGCGGACGAGATGGGTGTCGTGCTCCGCCGCACCGCCTACTCCCCGAACATCAAGGAACGGGCCGACTGCTCGGCGGCGGTCTTCGTCCCGAGCGGCGAGATGCTCGCCCAGGCCGAGCACATCCCGGTGCACCTCGGCTCGATGCCGGCGTCGGTGGCGGCCGTGCTCGCCGCGTTCGGCGCCGACCTCGCCCCCGGCACCCAGTACGCCGTCAACGATCCGTTCCACGGCGGCACGCACCTCAATGACCTCACCTTGGTGCGGCCGGTGCACCTCGATGGACGGCTCATCGGGTGGGCCGCCAACCGGGCCCACCACGCCGACGTCGGCGGCGAGGCGCCCGGCTCGATGCCGGCCCACGCCGTCACGGTGGACCAGGAAGGACACCGTGTGATGCCGGTTGCCGCGGTGCGTGACGGCGAGTGGCTCCCGGACTTCGTCGACCCGTTCCTCGCCGCCACCCGCACCCCCGCCGAGCGGCTCGGCGACCTGTCGGCCCAGCTCGGGGCGAACGAGGCGGGGGCGCGCCGCCTGGCCGCCCTTGCGGCGGCGAGCGGCCCCGAGCGGTTCCTCGCGGTCGCCGCGGCCCTCCTCGACTACGGCGAGCGCCGCATGCGGGCGGCGCTGGCCGCGTTGCCCGACGGTGTCTTCCAGTTCGAGGACGTCATGGAGTGGGGCGACGGGCTGATCCCCATCCGGGTGCGGGTGACCGTGGACGGCGATCGACTCGGCGCCGACTTCACCGGCAGCGCGGACCAGGTCCGCGGGAACATCAACGCCGTCGAGGCGGTGACGCGGTCGTGCCTCTACTACGCCGTGCGCGTCGCCACGGACCCGACCATTCCCGCCAACGGCGGCTGCTACCGGCCGCTCGGCCTTCACGCTCCTCTTGGGTCCATCGTCAACGCCGCCCCGCCGGCCGCCGTAGCCGCCGGGAACGTCGAGACCAGCCAGCGCATCGCCGACGTCGTCCTCGGGGCGCTGGCTCAAGCGGCGCCTGACCGTGTTCCGGCCGCGGGGCAGGGCACGATGAACAACGTGCTCGTCGGCAACGACGATTTCGCCTACTACGAGACGATTGCCGGTGGGCAGGGTGGGCGGCCGGGGCGGCCAGGCCAGTCGGGGATCCACACCGGCATGACCAACACCAAGAACACGCCGATCGAGTCGCTCGAGGCGCACTACCCGTTCCGGGTGGCGACGACGCGTCTGCGCCGGGGTAGTGGCGGCGCCGGTCGCTACCCGGGAGGCGACGGCATCGAGCGCGAGATCGAGTTCCTCGCCGCCGCAACCGTCTCGCTGATGGGGGAGCGCAGGGTCGTGCCTCCGTGGGGTCTGGCCGGCGGCGGCCCGGGGGCGTGTGGCGAGGACTGGCTGATCCGCCGTGACGGGTCGCGGGAGCGCCTTCCCGGCAAGTCGACGTTCGAGGTCCGCCCCGGCGAGCGGCTGCGCGTGCTTACCCCCGGCGGCGGCGGCTGGGGCTCGGCCTGAGCGCGCCGCTGAGCCTTCTCGGTTCCCCCTCTCCCTCTTGGTTTCCTCTCCCTAAGGGAGAGGTGGCCCGAGCCGGAGGCTCGGGTCGGGGAGGGTGTCCTGTCTGCGGTCCGACAGAGCGAAGGACCCTTCCCGCCGCCCTCACGGGGTGCGCCCCCCTTCGCACCTGGATCTGCCGTTGGCGTCTGGCGAGCAGCTCGCCCGAAGGTCGGCTCGAGCAGTCCGCTCGAAGGGTCGGCTCGAGGGGGCGTCCATCTCGCTGCGCCTGGTGTGGAGACCCTCCCCGCCCCGGCCTCCGGCCGGGGCACCCCTCCCTCAAACCTCAATCCACGGTGGCGCATGNNACACACCAACCGCGGATCCAGGTGAAAGGGAGGGGAAAGCCGGGGGGAGGGGAAGGCCGCTGGGAGGGGGAAGCCGATCGGCTTCAGCGTTCCCCTACGGCGGTGGCGAACTTCGGGTGGACGCCGTCGAGGGTCACGCGGGTGTCGTCGTGGGTGACGCTGGGCCGGGGGAGCGCCCGCCTGGCCTGGTGGCGTTGCCAGGCAGCGAAGCCGGCCGCCCCGGCGGCGATGGTGGCGGCCGCCGACGACCACGCGGCACCGACCCAGGCGGCCGTGACGAGAGCGCCGACCGCCACGACGAGCGCTGCCGTCCATCCCCGGCGGCGTCGCACCAGCGANNTCGACCCGGTACACGAACACGTCGTTGGTGGGGGCTCCCGAGACGATGCAGACGCCGGGGAGATCGCCGTTGAGGTAGTCCTGGTACGGGACGTTGACGGTGGCCACTGGCGAGACCTTTCCGAACCTACGGTTCATGCGTACCGCCACGGTACGACCGAACCGTACGTTCGGTGACGGGGCGCCGCCCTACGCTCCGGCCGTGACCTCGACGACGGACCACGCGAAGCGCCTGCTCCCGCTGATCCTGGCCATCAGCGGTGCGGGCGTGCTCACCTTCTCCCTCATCAGCCCCACCCTCCCAGACCTCGCCGTCGAGCTCGGCGTGTCGCGCGGCGTCATCGGCATGGTGCAGGGTGCCGTTGCCATCCCGGGCATCTTCCTGGCGATCTTCATCGGCTACATCGCCGACCTCAAGGGGCGCCGGTTCGTGGCGATCGGCAGCCTCATCGCCTACGGAGTCGGGGGCACGGCCGGGTTCTTCGCCCGCTCCTTCTGGCCACTCGTCCTGGTCAGGGCGTTCCAAGGGCTCGGTACCTCGGGAATCCTGAGCCTCGGGGTGGTGGTGATCGGTGATCTGTGGCCGCCCGGGCTGGAGCGGCGCAGGGCCCTCGGCATCAACAGCGCAGGTCTGACGCTGACGGGGATGGTCGCTCCCATCGTGGGCGGGGCGCTCTCGGCGGGCGGCGTGTTCCGCCCGTACCTCGTGTTCCTCCTGGCGTTTCCCCTCGCCGTGTGGGCCAGGCGGCTGCCCGGCCGGCCCTCCGGCCCTCCACCCCCGCCGCCACTCACCCACGTGCGGGCGATGTTCGCCAGCCTGCGGCGCAACGGGCGGCTCGCCGACTTCATCGGCCTGCTCCCGTTCTCTTTCGTGGTCATGGTCGTGTTCATCGGATTCGCCTTCACCACCTCGCCGCTGTACCTCGAGGAGGTCTTCGGGGTCGATGCGACCGGCCGCGGCTTCATGGTGGCGCTGGCCTCCGTCGGGTCGAGCTCCGGGTCACTGGCGTCGGCGCGCCTCGCCGCCCGCTACGCCACGCCCCAGCTCCTCACGGGGGCGTTCACCGGCGTCGCCGCCGGCTTCGCCGCCATCGCCGTGGCGCCGAGCCTCCTCGTCGTCGGCCCGGCACTCGTCCTCCTGGGATTCGGCATCGGGGTGATCTTCCCCGCCATCCAGAACTTCGTCGCCTCCGCGGTGCCCGACCAGGAGCGAGGCGCAGCCGTCGGCACGTGGATCTCATCGATCCGGATGGGCCAGGCGATCGGCCCGATCCTGGCGACGTCGACCCTCGTCGCGCTCGGCGACCGCGTGGCTTACGGGGTCGTTGCCGCCATCGTTCTCGTTCTCGCCGTCGCGTGGCGGCCCCTCCGCGCCTATGCACGCACCCAGTCGGGCGAGGACACCTACCTCGATCCGCGGCTCCGTCCGTGACCCGCCGGAACGGTCAAGGGTTGAAACCGCACCCACCCGATCGCTACGGTCCCCCCATGGCGGCGGGCGACCGCTGCCCCCACGGAGGAGGATTCCTATGAAGCGATGGATCGCGCTGCTCGCCGTGTTCGTCCTGGTGCTCGCCGCATGCACCGGTGACGACGACACCGCGGGCGATGACGGCGGCGCAACGACGACGGCAGGTGGCGGCACCGAGACGACGGCCGCAACCGAGACCACGGCCCCCGGCGATGGAGGGGAAAGCACCACGACCGTGGCGCAGGTGGCGGACGAATCGCTGATCGAGACCGTCACGGCCAACGGCGTGCTCAAGTGCGGCACCCGTGACGCCCTTCCCGGTTTCGCCGTGCTCGACGAGTCCGGTGAGCACGTCGGCTTCGACTCCGACTTCTGCCGGGTGATCGCCGCGGCGGTGCTCGGCGACGCCGAGGCAGTGGAGCACATCGACCTCGAGACGGCGGACCGCTTCACGGCCCTGCAGTCCGGGCAGATCGACGTCCTGGTGCGCAACACCACGTGGACGGCGAGCCGGGACGGCGGCGAGGGCGCGACCTTCATGCAGCCCAACTTCTACGACGGGCAAGGCATGATGGTCTCGGCGGACAGCGGTTTCGCCAGCGTGTCCGACATGGATGGCGTGATCGTGTGCGTGGCCAAGGGAACGACCACCGAGGGCAACGCCGCCGCCGAGGCTACGCGGCTCGGGCTCAACTGGGAGGTCCGTGCGTTCGACGACCCCAACCTCATCCAGGAGGCCTTCCTCGCCGGCCAGTGTGATGGTTGGAGCTCGGACGTCAGCCAGCTCGTTGCGGTGAGATCCGTGTACCCGGACGGCCCCGATGCGCTGACCATTCTGCCGGAGGTGTTCTCGAAGGAGCCCCTGGCCCCGGCCGTTCGTGACGGCGACACGGCGTGGGCGCAGGCGGTCAACTGGGCGATCCTCGCCACCATCCAGGCAGAGGAGTTCGGCATCACGTCGGCCAACGTCGACGACGTCCTCGCTTCCTCCGAGGACATCAACATCCTGCGGTTCCTCGGCGCCGAGTTCGAGACCGACTCGGGCACCACGGTGCTCGACCCGGGTCTCGGTCTCCCAACCGACTTTGCGTACCAGATCGTGAAGCAGGTGGGCAACTACGGCGAGATCTTCGAGCGCCACCTCGCCCCGCTCGGCTTGGAGCGAGGGGTCAACGCGCTGTGGTTCGACGGTGGACTGCTCTACGCACCGCCGTATCGGTGAGATGAGACCGTTGACCGGGTGGGGCTCCGGCCCCACCCGGTCTCACATCGAGGAGGAGTGTGACCACAGTCGAGGCCCCACAGCGCCCGCCGTTCTGGCGTGACGTCCGTGTGCTGTCGTGGGCCTTCCAGCTCGTGGTGTTCGCTCTGGTCGCCTTCTTCATCTACTGGCTCGTCGGCAACTACCAGACCAATGCGGAACGGGTGGGGATCTCCACCAACTTCGACTTCCTCGACCAGCCGGCGAGCTTCGAGATACCGGGGAGCGAATTCTCCCAGACCCAGCCGGTGCGCGATGCCTACGTCGAGGGCATCCTCAACACGATCCGCATCTCGGTCGTGGGCATCGTCCTGGCGACGGTGCTCGGCACGCTGATCGGTATCGGGCGCCTCTCCCGCAACTGGGTGGTCAGCCGGCTGGCGACCGTGTACGTCGAGGTGGTCCGCAATCTGCCGTTGCTCGTGATCATGGTGTTCACCTTTCTCGGGCTGGTCCTCCAGGTGCTCCCAACGATCCAGGAGGCGTGGACACCCGGGGGGATCATGGTCTTCTCCAATCGTGGCATCGCCGTGCCGTGGTACGAGGGCAACTCGGGAACCGTGCTGTTCCTGCTCTTCCTCGTCGGTGCCGTCGGCTGGTGGGCGCTCGCCCGCTGGCGTCAGGGCGTGGCCGCTCGCACGGGTGCCCCATCGCGGGCAGGGCTCATCGGCGGTGGCTTCTTCGTCGCGGTCATGGTGATCGGGTGGTTTGCGCTGGGCTTCAGCGTGACGACGCCGGTCGTCGAGGGGCGCCTCAGCGTCGGGGGGATCCGCCTCGATCCGTCCTACTTCGCCGTGCTCGTCGCACTCGTCGTCTACACGGCCAGCCACATCGCCGAGATCGTCCGTGGCTCCATCCAGGCGGTTCCCAAGGGGCAGGGTGAGGCGGCGAGTGCCTTGGCTCTCAGCGGATTCCAGCGGATGTGGTTCATCGTCCTTCCCCAGGCGATGCGCATCGCCATCCCGCCGCTCGGCAACCAGTACCTGAACCTCATCAAGAACTCGTCGCTGGGTGCCGGGTTCGCCTACTTCGAGCTCACCCAGGTGACGCAGATCACGGTGGGCAACGGCTCGCCCGCCATTCCCGCGTTCACGCTGGCACTCGCCTTCTACGTCGTACTGTCCCTCATCACGTCGGCGGCGGTGAACATCGCCAACCGGCGGTTTGCGCTGGTGCAGCGATGACGACGCGCACGGCCCCCGCTCCGGCACTCGTGTGGGTCCGTCGCCACCTGTTCCGCTCGTTCTGGGACGGCCTGATGACCGTGGTCTTCGGCGGCCTCGGCCTCTACATCCTGTTCCGGCTGGCTCGGTTCGTCTTCGTGACGGCTCGCTGGGAGATCATCTCCACCAACCTGAAGCTGCTGATGGTCGGTCGCTGGCCCGACATCCACCTCCCTCGCATCTCGGTGACGCTTGTCGTGCTCGCCGCCCTCGGTGGGCTGGTCGCGGGCCTGATCCACGCCCGCCAGGTGCGGGCCGGCACGTCGGCCGTGGAGGGGATGCCGCTCCCGGCTCGGGCGAGCGATCTGGGGCGGCGCTTCGGGCTCCTCATCGGCGCAGTACTGCTGTTGCTGGCTCTGACCACCACGGTCGGGACCTGGCTCACCGCAGCCGGCTTCGTGGTTGCCGGCGTGGTCGGGCGGCTCGCCGGCGCCCGTATCGGGCGGGATCGCCTCTCCCGGCCGGTGATCATCCTGCTGACGCTCGTCTTCATCGGCGTTCCGGCCGGCATGTACCTCTACCTCGTGGATGCGGTGCCCTTGGCCGATTGGGAAGGGTTCTTCTTCAACGTCTCCGCTGCGGCCGCCGGCATCGTGTTGTCGTTCCCGCTCGGCGTGCTCCTGGCGCTGGGACGCCGGTCCAGGCTGCCGCTCCTCAAGACGGTCTCCACCGTGTACATCGAGGTCGTGAGGGGTGCCCCGCTGTACGTCTTGCTGCTGCTCGCCAACGTGTCGCTCGAGTTCTTCGTGCCGGCTTCGTTCTCCCCGAGCAAACCGATCAGGGCGATCGTCACGTTCACCCTGTTCACGGCCGCGTACCTGGCCGAGATCGTTCGCGGCGGGCTGCAGTCGGTTCCGCGCGGTCAGGAGGAGGCGGCCAAGGCGCTCGGGCTGTCGCCGGTCAAGCAGATGGGGCTGATCATCCTGCCCCAGGCGCTGCGCAACGTGATTCCGGCCCAGATCGGCCAGTTCATCGCGTTGTTCAAGGACACGACCCTCGCCGGGCTCGGTCTCGGCATCCTGGAGCTACTCGGTGCGGCGGAGGCGATCACGCAGCAGCCGGACTTCCGCGGGCAGGGACTCATCATCGAGTCGCTCGCCTTCGTCGCGTTCATGTTCTGGGTGGGGTCGTTCACCATGTCGCGGGAGAGCCAGCGACTCGAGAGGAAGCTAGGGGTGGGAACGAGATGACCGAGCCAACCGTCTTCGCAGACGCCACCCAGGTCGCCGGCACCGGCGATGTGATCATCGAGCTCGACGGCGTCGACAAGTTCTTCGGCAGCTTCCAAGCCCTCAAGGACATCAACCTGCGCGTGGGTCGCCAGGAGGTCGTCGTCGTGATCGGGCCGTCCGGGTCGGGGAAGTCGACCATGATCCGGTGCATCAACCGGCTCGAGGCACACGACGCCGGGAGGATCCTGGTCGACGGCATCGAGCTGTCCGAGGATCTCAAGAACATCCAGGAGATCCGCCGTGAGACGGGGATGGTGTTCCAGCAGTTCAA
>DKBA01000059.1 GCA_002450985.1 Acidimicrobiia bacterium UBA6912 | reverse complement strand
CTTCCGCACGGGTGACATCACGGTGTGCACGCTCGTCCCGATGCGCTCGGTTCCCTACCGCATCGGGACGAGCGTGCACACCGTGATGTCACCCGTGCGGAAGTGGAGGGGGCTGGGACGGTCGTCCGCCCACGCCGCGATCGCGGTGCGGGCCTCGGCCAGGGTCACCGGCGGATCGTCATCACCCGTGGCGCCGGCCGGCGGGAACGTCTCCCGCAACAGCCGTTCGAGCTGCCCCCACTGCCACTCATCGGCCCACGCCGGCGCCGCCAGCATCCGCACTGCGGTGTCGATCGCCGCTGCCCATTGCGACAGGGGAAGCCCGCCGCACAGCATGTCACGGATCGCAGCGAGCCGATCGAGAATCGCGGCGAGGATCGCCACCGGCACCGCCTCCTGCCCCTCCACGCCGTCGAGCGGCGCAACCTCGCCGACGATGCGCACCGGGCTGTCGGCGGTGAAGACGCCGGCGAGGGCGCGGTCGAGTGCGCGGCGCCAGGTGCGTTCGGCGTTGTGCCCGGCGCCCCATTCGACACGGTCCGAGGCGTCGAGGCCCCACCTGACGTTGGTGTCGTCGATGACGGCGAGGATCGTTGCGGCGGTGTCGACATCGAAGCCGAACCGGCGCTGCACCACCGGGAGGGCAACGAGATCGCGGATCGCCGCGGCCTCGAGTCGCGACCCGGCGAGCGCCAGCACCGATGCGGCGAAACGCACGAGCGGGTTGGTCGCGGCGGGAGAGCGGTCTGCGATGCGTAGGCGCAGGTCGGGCACGCCGTCGCCACCATCCGCTGCCTCCCCGCCGGGAAAGGCGCCCTCGAGCAGCGGGGCGAACGTGGCGAGGTCGGGGGTCATGATGACGACATCGCGCGGCTGGAGGGTGGGGTCGGCAGCGAGCGTGTGGAGGAGGGCATCGCGGAGCGCCTCGACCTGACGCCGCGGACCGTGGCACACGTGCACCTGGACCGAGCGATCATCGCCGGAGGCGACGGCGTCCGACAACGCAGCATCGAACCGGGCGGGACGATCGTGGCGGATGTCGTCCTGGACCCGGGCGAGCAGCGTGGTAGCGGAGGACGGCGGCGCGGCCGGCGGCGACGCCTCCAGGCCTCGCCCTCCGAGCACCATCTGCAGCTCGCGGCTCTCCCGACCCCACGCGCGCAGGAGCGGATGCCCACCCGGTGGTGCCGCCCGTGCGGCGTCGCGACGCGCCGCACCCGCCGGCACGGCCGCGGCGGCGACGGCACCCGGCAGGGTCGGTGAGGGGTCGAGGATGAAGAGATGGACGTCGCGGGACCCTCCCACCGCCATCAGGACGTCGAGGTCGAGCGGGTCGATCGCCGTGAGGCCGTAGACCATGACACGCGGCGGGAGCTCCAGCATCGTCGCATCGGACCGCAGCGGCTCGAGCGCGTCCGGCAGCAGCTCCGGGAGCGAAGGGACGCCGATGTGGCGACGCAGCGCCCGCCACAGCATGGGCTGCCACTCGACACCGGCCGGCAACGGCCCGCCGTCTGGCCCCACGTCTGCGCCGTCCGCCCAGGCCCGGATCATGGCCGGACGCCGCCGACCGTAGGTGTCGAACAGGCGCACCATCTTCGCCGCCGCGGCAAGCCGATTCGGGGTCGGTTCGACCGAGCCTTCTGGGCCCGCGACGTACCTGGCGACGAGCGCCAGCCACGGCTCCCCGAGCGAGGCGTCGATGACGGCGAGAAGGTGGGCTCGCTGTGTGGCGCCGTCCCACGCATCGGCGGGGCCGGCGAGCGCAGGCACCGTGTCCAGCACGTCGCGAACCAGCCGCCGCGGCGTGGGGAACCGCACGTTGGCGCACACGCCGTCCCCGACACCACGCACCGCGAGCTCGCTCGAGATCCGCTGGGTGAGCCAGCGTTCGATGCCGCGGGTGGGCACCGCGACGACCTCGGCGGCGAACGGGTCGGCGAGCGGCTTCGCCAGCTCGTCGGCGAGCGCGCCCACCAGCTCGTCGGGGTGGGAGGCGGCGTGCGTCAGGACGGCCATTGCAGACCACCCCCGCCGTTCCCAATCCCGACACCCACGACCCTCGCCCGCCTTCCGCCACACTCTCTGCTGCCGACCGCCACGACGGCGAATGTATCACCCGGGTGTGACGAGAAGTCGGTGCCAGGCTTCGTTCGGAGGCGGGCGCCGCCGCCCGCCCGGGGCTCGAGCCACGCATGGGATTCCGAAGCCGGCCCGCAGCCTCCCGGTGTCACGTCCCAGTCAGGTGGTGCTCACTCCAGTTTCATCCCGCCCCTACACTGTCACGAGGTGACGCGCCGATGACGGCAGTGTCGCCTCCCACTCAGAACACATTGGAGCCGCATATGACCGTCATTGGGTATCTCGACCCGGGGACCGGCACGCTCATCGTGCAGGCCGTCCTCGGCGGTGCCGCAGGCGTCGCCGTCCTCGTGAAGACCAAGGGACGCCGCCTGTTCAGGCGAGGCGACGCAGCAGCCGAGGCCGCAACCACCGACACGGCCGCGACCGCCGCGGAGGGTGACGAAACGCCGGTCGCCACCGGCTCGTCCGACTGAGCCTCCCCCGCCCCACATCCCCGTGACCGACGAGCACTCCGACGCGCCGTCCTCGACGCGGCCCGCGACATTCGACCCGGGCTCCTACCGAGACCCCGGCAGCCGAGTGGTGCGCCGCGGCGACGACGTCTTCCGTCTGCTCGACGAGCGTGCCCTGACCGACTGGGAACGCCTCTCTGCCACCAGCTTCTTCCGGCGTGAGGTCGCCGCCGGTCGCATCGCAGCAACAGAGCCCGATCACGCGGTCGCCGGCGACTTCCCCGGAGCGTGGGCCGGTGCGTTACGCCACGAACGTATCCCCGTGGTCTCCTACCCGTACGAGTGGACGTTCTCCATGCTGCGGGATGCCGCCCTGCTCCAGCTCGACCTGCTCGCCGCCGCGCTCGATGAGGACATGATCCTCAAGGACTCCACGCCCTTCAACGTCCAGTGGCGAGGTGCCCGGCCGGTGTTCATCGACGTCGGCTCGTTCGAGCAGCTGGAGAAGGGCGAGGTCTGGGTCGGCTACCGCCAGTTCCTCCAGCAGTTCCTCTACCCCCTCCTGCTCGCGGCGCGGGTCGGGGTGCCCTTCCAGCCGTGGCTACGCGGGCAGCCGGACGGCCTCACCGCAGATCAGCTCCAGCGCATGATGAGCGCGCGGGACGTCGTGCGCAAAGGCGGGATGCTCCACGTGGCCCTGCCGGCGCGGGCCGAGCGCCGCTATCGGGAGGAAGGCCGCGACGTGCGGTCCGAGCTCAAGGCGGCGGGGTTTCGCAAGGAGCTGATCCAGGCGAATGTCCGGGGTCTCCGCAGGATCGTCGAAGGCCTGAACCGCAGCGACGCGGCCGGCAGGTGGGACAGATACGCCGCGGACTTCGCCCACGTCGCCGCCCAGCGTGCCGCCAAGAGCGACTTCGTCACGACACACGCCGCCTCCCATCACAACCGCCTGGTGTGGGACGTCGGCGCCAACGACGGCCACTTCTCCATGCTGGCCGCCTCCCATGCCGAGTACGTGCTGGCGCTCGATGCCGACGATGTCGTGCTCGACGACCTGTACGGGAAGCTCGCCGCGTCGGGTGTCCGCAACGTCCTCCCCCTCGTCCAGGACGTCGCCAACCCGTCGCCGGGGCTGGGGTGGCGCAGCGCCGAGCGCCCGGCGTTCGCCGAACGCTCGGCGCCCGACCTCGTCCTGTGCCTCGCGGTGATCCACCATCTCGTCGTCGCCCGCAACATCCCCTTGCGCGCGGTGGTCGATTGGCTCGCCGACCTCGACGCCAGGGTGATCCTCGAGTTCGTGCCGCCGGATGACCCGATGGTGCGCGGGCTCACCGCCAACAAGCGGCCCCACGAGATCCACCGCGACTACGACGAGGCGTCACTGCGCCGCTACCTCGCCGAGCGGTTCGTGATCGACGCCGAGCAACCCGTGCCTTCCGGCAACAGGCGGCTGTTCGCCCTGCGCCCCGAGCGCTGACGTGACGTCGGCCACGGCCCCGTCCGGCCCGAGGCGCATCCGCCCGATCGACGGCCTCCTGGCGTGTCTCGCCCTGTTCGCGCTGGCCGTATCCCAGCCGTTGCTCGATCTGCTCGGCCGCAATGCCGAGTTCTTCCTGGCACGGGGCGCACCGCCGCTCGACATCGTGCTGGTGGGTCTCGTCGTCGCCGTCGCCATCCCGCTCGCCGTCGCGGCCCTGGTCGTGCTGGTCATGCGGCTCCACGAACCGACCGGCAGGGCGCTGCTCTACGTGGCGTTGACCGCGTTCGCCGGTCTGCTCGCCCTCGCCGTCATCGAGCGAACGCCGCTCGCCGGGCTCCCCGGCCCTCTCGAGATCGCGCTCGGACTGGCGATCGGCGCCGGTGTCGCCGCGGCCTTCGGACGCTTCGAGACGGTGCGCTCCCTCGTGCGCTTCGCCGCCGTGGCGCCGCTCGTCGTCCTGGCGATCTTCCTCTTCACCTCGTCGGTGTCGCCGCTCGTGTTCACGGCGTCGGCGATCGCCCAGCCCGCTCAGGTGACCGTCGGGAATCCCGCACCTGTGGTGATGGTCGTGTTCGACGAGTTCCCGGTCGCTTCACTGATGGACGGCGACGGCAACCTCCAGGCCGACGTGTACCCGAACTTCGCCCGGCTCGCCACGGACGGCACGTGGTTCCGCAATGCCGCGACGGTGCAGCAGCAGACGGAGAACTCGATGCCCGCCATCCTCACCGGCAACAACCCCTCCGGGGGAAGGCTGCCGACCGCCAACGAGTACCCCGCCAACCTCTTCACGCTGCTCGCCGACACGTACGACATCGAAGCACGGGAGGCGGTGACCCAGCTCTGCCCGGACTACGCCTGCGAGAACTCGAGCAGACCCACGCTGCCCGCCCGGCAGCGATGGCGCGCCCTCGTCAGCGACCTTCGCATCGTGGCCGGCCATCTCTTCCTCCCCGACGACCTCGCCGCCGACCTGCCGCCCATCGACCAGTCCTGGTCGAACTTCGGCATGACCGAGGGCGACGCCGAGCCGGCGGACTTCGACATGATCACGCTGTTCCTCGAACAGGTCGATGCGGATCGGCGGGTGCCGGTCGGTCAATTCTTGGACGGTATCGCGCCCACGACCGGCGATCCTCCGCTCTACTTCCTCCATGCGTTGCTTCCGCACATCCCGTGGACGTACCTGCCGTCCGGGCAGACCTACCCCACGCTGTCGCCGCTTCCCGGCAGCGTGCCGCGGGGGTGGACCGACGACGAGTGGCTCGTCGACCAGGCCTACCAGCAGCACCTGCTCCAGGTGCAGTACGTCGACACCATCATCGGCCGGCTCATCGATCGTCTCGAGGAGGCCGGTCTCTACGACGATGCGCTCATCGTGGTGCTCGCCGACCACGGCGTCACGGTGCGGCCGAACATCCCCCACCGCCGCATGGCGACGCCCGAGACGGTCGGCGACATCGCGGCGATTCCCCTCTTCATCAAGCGGCCCAACGACCCGGGGACGCCGCCGGACGACTACCGGGCCGAGACCATCGACGTGCTGCCCACGATCGCCGACGCGCTCGACATCGAGCTGCCCTGGGACACCGAAGGGACGTCCCTCTACGCACCCGACCGGCCCGCACGGACCGAGAGCGAGATCACGGGTGATGAGGGCGTCGTCCCGTATCCCGCAGACGGGGCCGCGGCGCGGGCGGTTGCTGCTCGCAAGATCGAGCACTTCGGCACCGGCGGGTGGTACGGCCTGGCGCCGGCGGGTCACCACGACCTGCTCGGAACTCGCCTCGACGATCTCGCTCTCGTGCCCTTCAGCGGCATCGCCACCACGATCCGCGATCAGTCGTCGTACGCGAATGTCGATCTCGACGGCCCGTCCCTGCCCGCCCAGGTGCTCGGCACGGTGCG
The DNA here is from genome assembly GCA_002450985.1 of Acidimicrobiia bacterium UBA6912. GTDB lineage: Bacteria > Actinomycetota > Acidimicrobiia > Spongiisociales > UBA5794 > UBA6912. Next base: position 6,097 of record DKBA01000059.1, on the reverse strand, counting down.
GACGGCCGATCCGCTGGAGGAGGACGTCGTCCTCGCCGTCGCCGTCAACGGCACGGTTGCGGCGGTCACCCGCTCGTACCACGACGAAGATGGTGCGGTACGTTTCGCCGCCGTGATCCCCCCGGACTCACTGGACGACGGGCGCAACGAGGTCGCCGTGTACCTGGTCGACGGGACCGGCCCCGACCGCACCCTCTCCCGCACCACNNCCGGTGACGCCGGATGATCGAACACTGGAGCTCCGCTTCATCGAGGAGATGGGCCGCTTCTTCGAGAGCGGGGGCATCCCTCGAATGGCCGGAAGGGTCTGGGCGTATCTCCTCATCGTCGACGCCCCCCACGTCTCGGCGGCCGATCTCCAGGAGTCTCTCGGCGCAAGCGCCGGCTCCATCAGCACCGCGACACGTTTTCTCCTCGACTTCCGCCTCATCGACAGGGTGCGGGTCCCCGGCGAGCGCCGCGACTACTTCGCCCCTCGCGACGGCGCAGTCGGCGAGCTGCTGCGGCGGCGGCTCGAGCGGCTCACGGCGGTCGAACTCCTCATCACCGATGCCCTGGAGCAGTTCGGCGACCGCGAGCACGCCCGAGCGCGGCTCGATCAGGTCCATGACATCTACCACTGGTATGCCCACGAGCTCCCCAAGCTCCACGAGCGTTTTCTCGCCGAGCAACGGGCGGCAGGGGCAAACGTCGCGAGGAGGTGACGGCATCATGATCGTCGAGCTCAAGGACGTCACGAAGCGGTACGGCACGGGACCCGTGAGCGTCACCGCCCTGGCCGACGTCGAGCTCTTCGTGGCACCGAGCGAGTTCGTCGTCGTCCTCGGCCCGTCCGGCAGCGGCAAGACGACGCTGCTCAACATCATCGGTGCGCTCGACACGGCCAGCGAAGGCACGGTCCGGGTCAACGGCATCGACATCTCCCTGGCATCACGTCGGGAGCTGTTCGAGTTCAGGCGGACATCCGTGAGCTTCGTGTTCCAGTCGTTCAACCTGTTCCCGGCGCTCACCGCGCAGGAGAACGTGCAGTTCGGGGTCGACGCCGCCGGCTCGCCGCTCCACCCGGACGACGTCCTGCGCAGCGTCGGTCTCGCCGACAAGCTCGATCGGTTCCCGCACGAGCTGTCGGGCGGCGAGCAACAACGGGTGGCCATCGCCCGCGCCCTCGCCACCAACAACCCCGTCCTGCTCTGCGACGAGCCGACCGGCGAGCTGGACTTCCAGACCGGCATCCAGATCCTCGACCTGCTCCAGAAGCAGGCGACGGACGGGCGGGCCGTGCTCGTCGTGACCCACAACCGCGAGATCTCCCGCATGGCCGACCGCGTCGTCGAGCTGAGCAGCGGGCACGTCGTCAGCGACGGACCCCCGCGCGGCGGCAAGGCCGACGTGGCCGAGCTGCACTGGTGACGGAGGCATGACATGAAGGCACTGTCCCTCATCCTGCGGTGGTCGTGGCGCGACCTGCGCGCCCACTGGGCGAAGGTGCTGTCCATCGCCCTCGTCATCGCCATCGGCACCGGCGCCTACGCCGGGCTCACGAGCAACGCCAACTGGCGCCGCATGTCGTACGACGCCAGCTACTCGGCACTCCACATGTACGACGTGCGGGTCGGGCTCACCACGGGCAGCTACCTGCCGGAAGGCGAGCTGATGTCCGCCGTCGCCCAGATCGAGCACGCCGAGTTGATCGACGCCGTGGAAGAGCGGCTCATCGTCCCCACCCAGGTGGACGCGTCGACCCCGACCGAGTCCATTCTCGTGCGCGGGGAGATCACTGGCGCCGACTTCTCCGACGGAGGCCCGAGCGTGAACGGCTACCACGCCTTCACCGGCCGGCCCCTGACGGAGGCCGACGCCGGGCAGCCCACGGTGATGCTGGATCGCAACTTCGCCCGGTTCTATGGACTCCCCGACAGTGGGACCATCGAGATCAGCGGGGGGCGCTCGCTCGAGTATGTCGCTCAGGCGACGACACCCGAGTACTTCAGCGTCTCTCCGGAAGGCGAGATCTTCCTGTCCGAGGCGAACTTCGCCGGCGTGTTCACCACGCTCGAGACGGCGCAGCAGCTCGCCGGCCGCGAGGGTGCGGTCAGCGAAGCCGTGATCACACTGGTGCCGGGCGCCGACCGGGGTCTCGTGGTCGACGAGCTCGAGGCGACGCTCGGCTCACTCGGCGTCGGCACCGAGGTGTCGACGCGCAACGACAACCTCTCCTACGAGGCACTGACCAAGGACGTCGACAACGACCAGCGCATCTTCAACATGCTGGCGTTCCTGCTGTTCAGCGGCGCCGTGGTCGCGGCGTACATCATGCTCCACCGGCTCGCCCAGCAGCAGCGCCGCGAGATCGGTGTCGCCATGGCACTGGGTGTGCCACCGCGCCGCATCGCCGTGCGGCCGCTGTTGGTGAGCGCCCAGATCGCACTGCTCGGTGTGGTCTTCGGGGTCGGCATCGGCATGCTCGTAGGGAACGCGATGCAGGGCATCATGGAGACCTTCGTGCCGCTGCCGGCGTGGCAGACGCCCTTCCAGACGCGGCTGTTCGCCGGGGTGGCGGCGGCCGGGTTCCTCGTTCCCTTCCTCGCAACCGCGATCCCGGTGGTCAACGCGGTGCGGGTGAAGCCCGTCGACGCCATCCGGCCGCTGTACCACAAGGCGGTGCCGATCGGCCGACGGGGCAGGAAGGTTCACACCCACGGCTCGACGTTCAGCCGGATGCCGGTCCACAACCTGCGCCGCTCGCCGTGGCGCTCGGGTTTCACGACGCTCGCCGTGGGATTGGTCGTCATGGTGCTGATCGCCTTTCTCGGCCTGATGGACTCCATCTTCGGCGCCATCAACGACGCCGAGGTCGAGGCCACGGGTACGGTGCCCGACCGTGCCGTGGTGAGCCTCGACGGCTTCTACCCCGCCGACGGGCCACAAGTCGATGCCGTCGCCGAGGCTGCCACGGTGGCGGGGGCGGAGCCGACGCTCCGCGTCGGTGGGCGCCTGTCCACTCCCGCCGAGGAGATCGACGTGATCGTCGAGCTCCTCGACCTCGAGACCGCCTCGTGGCGCCCGACGATCACGGAAGGGGCGATCGACGAGCAGATGGGCGTGATCATCACCGAGAAGGCGGCACAGGATCTCGGCGTCGGTGTCGGCGACACGGTGACGCTGCGCCACCCGGAACGGACCGGCCCCCTGTCGTTCACGTTCTCCGACTCCCGGCTGCCCGTCCTGGCGCTCCACCCATACCCGGTCCGCAACTTCGTGTACATGGATGCCGCCGATGCATCGCTGATGGGGCTCACCGGGATCGTCAACACGGTGCAAGTCGACCCGGTCGACACCGTCGCCGAAGGCGACCTGCAGCGTGAGCTCTTCTCGTTGCCGGGCGTCGCCTCGGTGCTGCCTGTGCTGTCGGTCACCGAGGCGCTGCAAGAGCAGATGGGCATCTTCACGAGCGTCATCCAGCTCATCGCCGTGCTGGTGCTCGTCCTTGCGGTGCTGATCGCGTTCCTGACGTCGAGCATCAGCCTCGACGCCCGTGTCCGTGAGCACGCCACGATGTTCGCCTACGGGGTGCGCATCAGGACGGCGCTGCGGATGGCGGTGACGGAGAGTGTGATCATCGGGTTTGTCGCCACCGTGGTCGGCATCGCAGGCGGACTGGCCATCTTGTCGTGGATGACCTCGTCACTGCTCGCCTCCACGCTGCCGGACATCGGACTGAGCGTGGTGCTCAAACCGGCGACCATCGTCACCGTGGTGGTCCTCGGGGTGGTGGCCGTCGCCGTGGCGCCGCTGTTCAACGTGCGCCGGATGCGCCGGCTCGACCTCCCCGGCACGCTGCGGCTCGTGGAGTAGACCAACGTGCGCCCCTCGCGTTCGCCGCGAGGGGCGCACTTCGCGCCTGGAGAGGCTCACCCGATCGGGACGATCTGGAGGAGGCCGAGGCCGTCAGCCGCGGACAGGAGCGGGGTCCGCGTCGTGGTCAGTCCAGACGAGTCAGCCGATCGGAGTGTGGTCGGCGCGGTGGCGGGGACGGAAGACCGTGCCGACGTGGCCGAGACGGCTGCCGTGTCCTCCTGCGATCCGCATCGGCCGCCGAGCGCTACCACCATGCACACGAGGATCACGGCGATGCGACGCACAACGCACCTCCGGCACGATCGTTGCTCGTGCGCTGCGTGCCAAGTAGTGCCATTCGTCGCAGCGAATCGCTCATGGCCGGCCCGAGAAACGGGACTCGGTGGCTACGCCGTCACCCATCGTGCCGCCGCGTCGAGCATGATGGGGGCAGGCAGTCGAGGAGGACGAGGATGAGCGTCGGCAAGGACGATCGGGTCATGTTGCTCGTCAGCAACGTGTCGGGTACCACCCAGAAGTATCAGCTGCTCTACCGATGGCTCGACGACAACGCCATCGCCCTCGGCAAGGACATCACGGCGCCCCACTACCGCAGGGTCTCGGTGCTGACGGGGAATGGCGTCACGCGGGAGGCCTTCGTCACCCGGGTCCGGATCCTGGCCAAGAGCGTGGGGACACAGGCGCTCGACGTGTTCCTCAATCTGCACGGACTCCGAGATGGTCTGAAGTTCGTGGACGGGAAGGCGCGCATCGAGGACCTCACCGATGAGCTCGGCGCCCTTGGCCTGGCCCATCGGTTCCGTCTCCTGTATTCGACGAGCTGCTGGGGCGCCCTCCACGCTCCCTACTTCGTGGCGGCAGGGTTCAAGACGGCGAGTGGCTCGCGAGGCATCAACGCAAACGGCCCGTACGACTTCCCCACCCAACTCAACAAGTGGGTCGGTGGCAGCACGTACGCATCGGCGGTCGCTGCCGGCAACAACCCGCTGATGCGTCAGGTGCACGACCGCATCGCCGAGCTGTTCGGCTTCGACGAAGTCGACAGCACGAAGGAGATCGCAGGCGTGAGGACCCTGCGCATCACCTCACCTGCGGGATGAGCCGGGCGGTCAGAACAGCCGGAACCTCACGAGCGGCGCACCCCGGACCCACCGGTCGAGGTCGGCGCGGGCCGCATCAGGAGAGGTCCCCCAGCTCTCGGTGAGGATGCGGTAGAGGATCTCCGCCTACTCGCGCCGGCGGCGAGGGCGGAAGCGATGGGCTCGTCCGTGGGGGAATCATCCTCGCCCCGCTTCGGGTATTCCCCGCTACTCGTCCGGCTCGGCGACGCTCACGAGGCTGCGGTCCGTCTCCATGACCTGAATGTCGACCGTCACCGGCTGATCGACCTCGTTGGCGATCGCCCCGGCCAGCTCGTCGACAGGGGCATTGGTGTCCGGCGTGGCGATGATGAGGTTCACCTGGGCGGTCCCATGGTCGTAATCCACCCCGACGTCGACCGTGTCGACGGCTCGCCCCGTCGACTCGGCCCACTTCTCCACCGCCCCTTCGATCGTGTCGTCGTCGAGCAGGCTGGGGAGCAGCCGCGTCTGGCCGAACTGGAGCGGCAGGGCGACGATGATCGTTGCGATCGCCGCCCAGCGCAGACCGTCCTGGATGCGGCTCCCGCTGGAGAGGAGCCGCTGCCCGGGTGCGAGGCCGGCGATGAGGAAGGTCGCCGCCCCCGAGGCGAGCACACCGGCGACGTTCACCAGGAACAGCAGGGCGGCCCCGCCGGCGAGGCGAAGCTCGCCCAGTTGCAGCATGAGACCCACCNNGCCAGCACCTCGGTCGGCAACGGGTCCAGCTCGCCCCGGGCGAACACGCCTATCGCTGCGGCGAGCCCGACCGCGGCTGCGGCGCCCACGCCGACGAGTGCGATGTTCGACCGCATCCGCCGCGGCCACCCCATGACGATCGCTGCCGACGTCGCCAGCACAGGCCCCATCAGCGGTGCGACGAGCATCGCCCCGATGACCACGGCAGTGGAGTCGGCCATCAAGCCGAGCACGGCGATGGTGACGGACAGCGCCATCAACGTGGCGAACCGTCGCAGATGGGCGGGCCGGCGGGAGCCTTCGAAGAAGAGGCTGGCGATGACGGCGCGCCGGTCCTCCGGCTCCAGCGGGATCTGCTCGGCATGGCGGCGGCCCAGACGGCGGAGCAAGCGCCCCCTGCCCGTCTCGACGCCTGACCCGGG